>NZ_JAUKPK010000049.1:0-1236 GCF_030499455.1 Enterococcus sp. B2E4 | reverse complement strand
ATTTTACCTCAAAATGAGCTTATCGGAAACTTTGCAACAGAACCCTAAAAATAGACTAGCGGTTGAATCGCCAACCGCTTTTTTACTTGGTGGGCAACCAGGATCAGGTAAAACTAGTTTGCGATCGGCAATTTCCGAAGAGACACAAGGAAATGTTGTTATCATTGATAATGATACGTTCAAACAACAGCACCCTAATTTTGATGAACTAGTGAAACTTTATGAAAAAGACGTAGTAAAATACGTTACCCCTTATTCTAATCGCATGACAGAAGCGATCATAAGCCGTTTGAGAGATAAAGGGTATAATTTAGTGATTGAAGGTACAGGACGAACAACAGACGTTCCTATTCAAACCGCAACAATGCTTCAAGCCAAAGATTATGAAACAAAAATGTATGTCATGGCAGTACCTAAAATCAACTCATATTTAGGAACAATTGAACGGTATGAAACTATGTATGCAGATGATCCAATGACAGCCAGGGCAACACCAAAACAAGCGCATGATATTGTTGTCAAAAACTTACCGACCAATTTAGAAACCCTTCATAAAACGGGCTTATTTAGCGATATAAGGCTTTACAATAGAGAAGGAGTGAAACTCTATTCAAGCTTAGAAACGCCTTCCATTAGTCCGAAAGAGACCTTAGAAAGAGAATTAAATCGTAAAGTATCAGGGAAAGAAATTCAACCGACTTTGGAGAGAATAGAGCAAAAAATGGTTCAAAATCAACACCAAGAAACCCCTGAATTTAAAGCAATTCAACAAAAAATGGAAAGCTTGCAGCCACCTACACCACCAATACCCAAAACACCTAAACTTCCAGGGATTTAAACCTTAAAAAAGTAAAAGAGTAGTTACCAAAAAACGGTAACTACTCTTTTTTTATAAAAACATTTCCTCATTTTTTAAAAGCTGATCGAGAAATAAAGCACACAACTGTATTCTTTCTTTTTTCAGTTGGTACATTTTGCAGTCTGTAACGTGCCATTTACTGTTTGTTACCTTAACATATCCAGTCGAAAACACAAGGGTATATAAACGAGCAAGCTCGCCCTTGTGTTTTCTTTGTGTCTATGTTGCGTTCTCGTCACAGCAAACGACACGAACACACTGGCGAAAATGAACCAACAAAACGAAAAAAGAAAGGAGCGTACACTGTAATTTATTTCTAGCTTTTAAAACATGAGGAAAACAGCTTCACTTCCTCAAACGCCTAACAAAAATGGTTG
>NZ_JAUKPK010000048.1:0-1413 GCF_030499455.1 Enterococcus sp. B2E4 | reverse complement strand
ATAATTTGAACAACCATAAAACGATTTTTTTAATACAATATTGTTGCCACACTTAGGACATTTTCCTACAAGGGGTCCCGAGCGCTTAGTGGGAATTTGTACCCCTTATCGATACAAATTCCCCGTAGGCGCTAGGGACCTCTTTAGCTTCTTGGAAGCTGTCAGTAGTATATCTAATAATTTATCTCCATTCCCTTTAGTAACGTGTAACTTTCCAAATTTAAAAAAGCGACTCATAGAATTATTTCCTCCCGTTAAATAATAGATAACTATTAAAAATAGACAATACTTGCTCATAAGTAATGGTACTTAAATTGTTTACTTTGGCGTGTTTCATTGCTTGATGAAACTGATTTTTAGTAAACAGTTGACGATATTCTCGATTGACCCATTTTGAAACAAAGTACGTATATAGCTTCCAATATTTATCTGGAACATCTGTGGTATGGCGGGTAAGTTTTATTAAGACACTGTTTACTTTTGGTTTAGGATGAAAGCATTCCGCTGGCAGCTTAAGCAATTGCTGAATCGAGACTTGAGTGTGCAAGAGCAACCCTAGTGTTCGGTGAATATCCAAGGTACGCTTGTAGAATCCTTCTTCAACAATCAGATAGATGTCAGACGCACGGCTTTCAAAAACCACTTTTTTAATAATTTGTGTGCTTAAATGGTAAGGAATATTCCCAACAATTTTATACCTCTGTTTGTTAGGGAATTGAAACTGTAGAATATCTTGGTGAATTAAAGTGACACGAGTATTCAGTTTTAATTTTTCTGACGATAAGTTGAATAGATGACTGTCTAATTCAATAGACGTTACCTGTTTACTTATTTTAGCCAGTTTCGTCGTTAAATGCCCTTTACCTGTTCCAATTTCGTAAACGGTATCGGTTTCTTTTAAATTCAATTGTTTTATTATTTGGTTGAGTACTTTTTCACTCGTTAAAAAGTTTTGAGAATATTTTATATTTTTGTTCATGTAATCTCTCCTGAAGTGATTACATCTATAAACAAATACAGAAGTTAAACGATTTGTTTGTAATTTTAGTTATCTGTTTAAAAAGTCATAAGATTAGTCACTGGTAGGAATTAATCTAACGTATTTATTTATCTGCGTAATCACTGTTTTTAGTCTGTTTCAAAACAGTAGATGTTTTATCTACATTACGCATTTGGAATACCAACATGACGAATCCCTCCTTCTTAATTACAAATTTTTAGCATCTAATTTAACTTCAATTCCTATTATACAAAATTTTAAGATAATGCACTATCAACACACTCTTAAGTTTGCTTCTAAGTCTTATTTCCATAACTTCTTTTACGTTTCCGCCATTCTTTGCTGTTTCGATTTTTATGATATGGTGCAAGTCAGCACGAACACGAACCGTCTTATCTCCCATTATATCTTTT
>NZ_JAUKPK010000047.1:0-1647 GCF_030499455.1 Enterococcus sp. B2E4 | reverse complement strand
CATCTTGAAAAACTAATGACCTTTTTGAGACTTTGCAACAGAACCATTTTTAGTTAGTCGTTCAACATTCTTTTCTAAACGATCTTCAAATTGCTTTTCGGTGAAGTCAGTAATATTCGCCATGTTAAGCCACTTTCTCTTTTGTCAAAATTTGTTTTGAATATTGATTCATTGACCGCCAATACTCATGAATAGCTTGTAATTCTTCAAATGGTTGTTGAAATAAATCAACTTCTTGTGCCACTTCTAATTGATTTAAAAGATTCACTTCTAGTAAACGAGTATTTTTAGTATCTAGTTCATGGTTCAAAACATAGTTTAATACTCGATTATAAACGCTTGCCGATAATTCGTTAATGATCTCTATTTCAAATGTTTTTTCATACGTAACTGCCATTTCATTTTCACTCCTTTTTAAAGTTTATCAGGTAAATATTTCCGTATATATTCTTCTAAGGCTTGATCCATAACTTCTTTTACGTTTCCGCCATTTTTTGCTGTTTCAATTTTTATAATATGGTGTAAGTCAGCACGAACACGAACCGTCTTATCTCCCATTATATCTTTTTTTGCACTGATTGGTGTATCATTTCATTTTGCTTTTTGTGCGCCTAAATTTCCCACAAACACTCACTTCTTTCTAATTCTTCTTATTCTTATTTTATCATCAACAATCACAAATCACAAGTGATTTGTGATTAATCACTTGTGATTTGTGATTCTATTCTTTTTCGTTTTCTAATTGAATAATTCGCTCAAGCATTTCAAAAAATACGTTCTCATACATGGATAAAACTTTTTTGTCATAGCCTTTGTGTTCTGTAATTCCATTTTTAGACCAGGTACTTACTTTATTACTTCGCTTGATAATATTTTGGAAAACCAAGTTATCTTCTTTATGTTGCTTGTACAGTTCTTCCAGGTTTGATTTTATCGTTGCGCTGTCCGTATCAACTAAATAAGGAACAAAACCGATCATATCTAGTCCAGGGTTAAATTGTTCTTGTAAATCAATCAAATAGGAAATATAGTTTTGAATGTTGTTTGTACTTTCTTCTTCTGCTTGTAAAGGGATCATAACGTAATCACTCGCCACGATTGCATTATTTGTATAAACGCTTGGCGTTGGTACAGTATCAATAATAATGAGATCATAGTCACTTTTTAAAGGTGCTAAAAGAGTAGCAAGCAATCTACTTTCATTTTCAAAAGTCCATGAGCGAGTTAATTTTGGCAGTAACATCAAATCAAACGTGCCAGGGATCAAGTCTAAATTATCAGTCAAATGAACAATAGAAGAAGCCAAGTTTCCATTTTTCAAGCCTTCATAAAAATTGACACGTGGCAATTCTACCTCAAAAGTTTTTGCTAAGTCTTTTGTCAATGTTGCCTGTAAGTCCTTATCGATCATTAAAACTTTTAAATTCAATTTGTCTGTCAAGTAAGCAAACATAGTCGATAATTTGGACTTTCCAACACCACCTTTAAAGTAATTATTCAAGATAATAATTGCTTCATTTTTATTGTTTAAAATACGTCTTAATTCTTCAAGTATTTTTAGTTTTTCCTTCTCCATAACTACGCCCCATTCTTTTTTTGTATAGTAATATTGTATCATTAAGAATCACAAATCACAAGTGATTTGTG
>NZ_JAUKPK010000046.1:0-284 GCF_030499455.1 Enterococcus sp. B2E4 | reverse complement strand
TGTTTAAAATACGTCTTAATTCTTCAAGTATTTTTAGTTTTTCCTTCTCCATAACTACGCCCCATTCTTTTTTTGTATAGTAATATTGTATCATTAAGAATCACAAATCACAAGTGATTTGTGATTAATCACTTGTGATTTGTGATAAGTGATTTGTGATTAATATATAAAAGCCCTCTTTAAAGGGCTTTTATGTTTATTTTGAAAAAGAGATAAAATCAATATATCCCTTTTCCCCAATTTTTACAACGGCATTGTAGGGCTTTTTCTCTTTGTTTTTGATT
>NZ_JAUKPK010000045.1:0-2975 GCF_030499455.1 Enterococcus sp. B2E4 | reverse complement strand
GCTACGTATCGAAGACCAACTTGGTGAAGTTGCTGAATACAAAGGTTTGCAAGCATTCTACAACTTGAAAAATAAATAATCAATTTCATTGATTTGCTCTGATGTTCTGTGGCGGCTGATTCTTATCAGCTGCCACGACATCAGAGTTTTTTGTTTCATAAAAGTTAAGAGATCTTATAAATAGGCAGAAAATAACCATAAGGTTTTAAAGAATCTGCTAAAATTTTTTTAATATAAAATGAAAATAAATGGATGTTTTATGAAAGTTTTCATCGGTATTTTCAAAATGATAGTTTCTAACAAGTGAAATTTTGTTGAAGGCGTGGCAAAAGCTTTGGGCAGTTGAGTTGAAACAAAAAGACTTTGGTCACGATCAAAACAATCTTTATCGATTTTGACTATTTTTTATGAAAGTATTATTCTTTTATATTTTGATTTTAAAGAAATACTATTTCATTTTCACAAATTCGCTTGAAATCAAAAGACAGGTATCAATGGTTTCTCTCACTTTTTTCACAGAATTGAAATTTTACTAGCTTTGCATTTTCTCTTCTTTCCGATTAGGATAATCACCTGAGTAGAATTTGTTGTTTGGAGGAAGAGAAATGCGTACTTATGTGAAAAAAATATCTTACCCGATTGTTATGTTGTCTTTGCTTGTAATGTCCTATGTGACACCATTGTTACCAGTCTTTACAGCTCATGCGGACACCGAGGGAAACACCAAAATAATTCTATTTCAAAATGAAAAAGGAACAGCGCAAGTGACCTCATTACCAGATCCTACGACAGGAAAAATCACTTGGACGATCGAGGTAGAAAAGAATCAGCAGTCTGCTGCTAATCAACTAGCATTCAGTTTGAGTGAAGGAGAACAAACGGTTCTGCCAGAATCAATCCAAAGCAACGGCACGCCATTTACATATGATCCGCAAAGACAGCAGCTGATGGAAGAAACTACTAGCAGCTCCTTTAGCCAAATGACGCTAACGTTTCAAACAAAAGCTCTTAAAACTTTGACAATCAAATCCGCATTTCTTCAAACAGAGGAAGAAAATGGACAAGTGAAAGAAGACATTATCAACACAACAGATGTAGCAGTTGTTCTACCTGACAATCAATCCACAGAAGCAACGAGTGCCGAAGCAGTGCTTGCTGACAGTCAGGAACAAACAGAGGCTTCCGAAAAACAGCCTGCCACAAAAGCAGCGAGTCACAACCACAAGCAGAATCAACTACCGCATCAACAGCAATCGAATCACCACTTGATACACAAGCAAGTGCGCCAGCAGCTTCACAACTATCAAGTGGCGGCAGCTTTAAGAATGATGTGCCAGAAGTTGATAACGTACTTCTAGGAGAAGCTCAGTATTTTCATATTTTTGCTAACCATGCGACGCTAAATACCCACACGAACGGAAACTTAGCAGTGGGGGAACTAAATGGCAATGTCAATTTTGGAACCAGTATTCAGGATGGTTCGTTGGCAACAGAAATCAATTATATTCAAAAGGTCAATACGATCGCAAATTCTTCCTTTGTGTCAGGAACTGATAGCAGAAAAAACAAAGTTGTCTTTGGCCCATCAGTCACAGTAGATTTAGTAGATCAAAATCAACAACCTGCCGTTTTTGTAAATGGACAGAGAATGGATCACTTGAAAACTTCCGAAGTCTTCCAAGATCAATCTGCAAGTGAACCGTATATAGATTTTAAAAAGGTATTTTCAACGTTACAGGCGACGTCAGAAAGGCTAGGAGCCTATCCGCAAACACCCGGTGTAACCAAAGATTTTACTGATAATAATCAGCGGGTCATCAATACCGCCCGTGCTGAAAATGATACGCAAGAGGTTGTGTTGACCTTAACGGATGAACAAGGAAACCCCCTTGATGACGGTGTCTACGAACTTCAAAATAAAAAGACACATAAAGAGGTTGATGAAGAGGTCACAAATGATGATGGACAAGTAATCGAAACGGATCTTCCAGAAGGGGATTATTCCTTTGTTGAAACAGAAGCGCCAGACGGTTATCTAATCGACAAAAAACCAATTTCCTTTTCGGCAGATACTATTGATGAAGAAGATCAAAAGGTCGTCGTTACTCTTTCAAAAACAGAATTAGAAAAAGATACACCTATTACCATCAAAGGGCTAACAAAAGGCACGTCTCCTGTGCTCATCAATGTGGATACCGAAGGAGCAAGTACCGTTAATATCAAGTCGCAAATCAAACTAGAATATACAGATGGCACGACGCGCAATAGTCATGAAACAGAAGATTTTGATGATGCCGTTATCCTGTGGAATTTTATTAATCAGCCAGAAAATCAAATGATTTCGATTAATAGTCCCTTCCAAGGAACGATTTTGGCTGTTGGTGATACAGTTGATGTCCACCAAAATGTTGACGGCAGTATCATTGCTGATACGGTATTGGTCAATGCGGAAACCCACCGCTGGGATCTTCAAGCCAATGAAACGATTGTACCGATAATCAAACTTGCTGCAATGAATCACCTGCTGTCTCTTGATACAACGACAGTCAGCGGAACCAAAACGTGGGACGATTATGACAACAAATTTAATACTCGTCCGACAAGCATTACGGTTCAATTACTGCAAAACGGTGAAGTGTTCCAAACAAAAACGGTTACCCCGAATAAAGAGGGGGAATGGCATTATGAATTTACCGATCTACCAACAACCGACGAATCTGGTCAGACCTATGACTACGCAATACAAGAAACACCCGTTGAAGGATACACCACCAAAGTAAACGGCTATGACCTAGTCAACACCTACCGTAACACTGAAACGACAGAAGTATCGGGAACGAAGACATGGAATGACAACGACAATCAATTCAACACACGCCCAGAAAGCATTACGGTCAAGCTGATGCAAAACGGCGAAAAATACGCAGAAAAAATCGTAAAAGCAGATAAAAAAGGCAACTGGACCTATCGCTTTG
>NZ_JAUKPK010000044.1:0-3093 GCF_030499455.1 Enterococcus sp. B2E4 | reverse complement strand
CATGATTAACAGTCATGCGCTACTACCAACTGAGCTATGCCGGAAGAATCTATCTGTACTATACCAAATAGTCAGATAATTTAGCAAGAGCAAAAATCAATTTTTTGTTCCTTTTTTTCAAGAAAATCCCCTTTTAGAAACTTCCCTTCCCGCAAAGTGTTTTTCTCAAGAAATATCCGAAAATCTCATTGACAAAGCAGCGCCTTTACGGTATTCTATATCTTGTGTTAAATAACACGCCGCTTTAGCTCAGTTGGTAGAGCGCATCCATGGTAAGGATGAGGTCGACGGTTCAAGCCCGTCAAGTGGCTTTGGTAGGACAACGTTTGTCGGACGTTGTCTTTTTTTGTGCATCTAATTCCCAAAGTATAGCGATAATTTCTGAACTTAATCATTCGTACGCCCCTAATTTCCTGCGATATACAAAAGAAATAAGATCGTAAAACCCAATAGTAGGACCGATACAACTGCTTTCATCATTTTCGCTGTATCTTTAAATTTAAACAAGAGCGTATATAGATTAATAAAGTAAATGATCGACAGGGCTGCTTCTTGCAAATATTCTTTTACTTGGATCAAGCCTAGCCATATAATCAGCAAAAGAATCGAAAAAACAACCAAATAGTTTTCTGCAACACGCTTCATTTCATTCTCCTTTTCAATGATAGACATTTGCAACCAGCTGAATCGTGGAACTCAGTAAATTATCAGCCCCTCTCTCCAATACTTTTCCTACAGCCTTTGCTTATTAAAAGTGTAACAAACTATCTCTTCTAATAGTCAATTTTCATTAATTTAAATAAATATCTTTTTATAAAACGAACAAAACGGATTTTTCAATCGGTGCTCACAGCTCCATTTTAGACACATCTTTTTTACCACAAAAAACTCGCTCTCCTAAAGCTAAGAGCGAGTTTTTCAACTGCAGTGAATTTTTTAAAAGGATACGCTTTATGCTGACTTAAAAAATAACATACTGTTTCCGTTTGATTCAACTTCTTACTTCACGACCAACACCGTACATTTCGAATGATTGACGACATAATCGGTGGTTGAGCCCACGACAGCTCGGGTCAATGTACCTTTACCAGTTGCACCGATAATGATCAAATCAATCGGGTACAATTCTGTTGCTGCATGTATGATAAAGCGTTTTGGATCGCCGACTTCAACGATCACCTCAACATCTTCTACCCCATGCTGATTGGCATCATAGATTTTTTTCAACATGTCCGTTTCCACACGCAATTTTTCTTGGTCGAAAATTTTCGCAAAAGCATAGGCACTTGTGGATAACTCAGCATTGTTGATAACAGAGAGGACATACAATTTGGCTTTGTTCATACGACAAATCGCGAGTGCTTCTTGGAACGCTTTTTCTGACTGATCCGACCCATCCAAGGCAACAAGTACATTTTGACAATTACGTAACATCCAAATCGCCTCCTTTTCTTTATTTTACCACAAAAAATGGAAGCGTTACAAAAAAGGACAAGGTCTACTCTTAAGAGACCTAAAACTTCCTTTAAGATTTGTGAAGTTCCTTACTTGTCTCTGTGATTATGCAGTAAAATAAAGAGAAGAATGATTCGAGGTGAAAGAAATGCGCTCTTTTTTCCAGGCTGCGGTCACTGTGCTCTTGTACTTAGGGCTTTTCTTGCTGATAATCGGTATTATCGCCTTTTTCTTGCTAAAACTTTAAGCTTGGTTTGTTGAAAAGCAAGTTGCTGTCACATCCCTAAGAGGAGTGATACACTTGGTTTATCAACAATTATCGAAACGAAACAGTTTGCTGCTCACTCGTTTCAAAAAGGAGATCATGCAAAATGGACTTACATATTACCCCTACTGCCGCTGCTCGCTTTCCAAAAGGACACGACTTATATATTCTGACGAGTAATGACGGATCGAACCAATTTTCTTCAGCAGCTGGATGCTGTATGATCGGTGAACGTTTTTTGATCACACCGATCGACGAACCGTTAGACCCATACAATGAGTTAGTCTCAAGCAATCAGTTTACTTTCTTTACATCAACCTATGATCAAATGTTCTTGACTGGTCATCTGATTCTAGATGTTCACCCAACTTCAGGAACCTTGATTTTGAAAAACGAAAGCGGCTATCTGGATACCAATCTTTTATTGGAATCCTCTCCACAGTTGAAACAAACGAATGCGTAACTAAAGAGCTGACAAACGCCTTGTAAGGTGCTTGTCAGCTTTTTTTCTCTATAATGAATCTGGAATCAACGCTAAGAGTTCTTGTGTCTCAGCGGCTAAAGCGATCGCACCAGCATCAAGCAATTCTTCTTTTGACCCAAAACCATATAAAACGCCGATTGCCGGTAACTGGTTTTCTTTTGCACCTAAAATATCATGCTCGCGGTCGCCGATCATGATAGTTTGCTGCGCTTTTTGCTCCTTTTCGATCTCAGTTAACGCGTAGCGGATAACGGCCGCTTTTTCCCCACGTTTATTCTCAAGATCCGCCCCATAGATTCCTTTGAAATAGCCATCATACTTGAGATGGGTCAGGATCTCTTTTGCAAAAACTTCTGGTTTCGACGTAGCGATATACAAATCGTGATCCTGCGCCAGCTCCTGCAATGTTTCTTCGATCAACGGATATGGTTGGACTTGAAACATGCCCGCTTGACGATAATTTTCCCGGTAGAAGGCAACGGCTTGTTGGGCAGCAGCTTCATCGAAGCCCAAGCCACGGAAGGATTCAATCAAAGGCGGCCCCACAAAGCTCCGCAGTACGTCTTGCGCTAATTGCTCTTTTCCCATTTTTTCCATCGCATATTGAATCGATCCATAGATTCCTTCACTCGAATCAATGATCGTTCCATCTAAATCAAAAAGTACTTTCTTTCTCACGCCATCGTCTCCTTTTCTAATAGTATAGAAAAAAACAGCAGTACAAGCAACACTTCTTCCTTTTCGTTCTGATCTCATCTAAATAAAAAAGACGCTGCCCCATCAAAGGCAACGTCTTTATTTTTGTCATTTTATGTAAAAAAAAAGATAGCAGATGCTATCAAGCAACTCCGGCAGTAGGACTCGAACCTACGACATCATGATTAACAGT
>NZ_JAUKPK010000043.1:0-3389 GCF_030499455.1 Enterococcus sp. B2E4 | reverse complement strand
GCCTGTTTCTGCATCAAATTCGACTTCATAAACTAAGCCTAGATTGACAAGTCGATAACTAGTTCTGTACTTTCCAATTATCTTTTATAGGTGAATTATATCTTATAAAATAGCTAAATCGTCTCGTAAAAAAGGCTTGAAATACATACTAAATGAGTTTTTTCGCATCTTGTCTGTAACCTAATTGAATTTTATAAAATATAATTTCTAGAATATTTAATTGAATCAGTATCTTTTACTAGAGCCAAAACTATACTAGAAAAAAGATCTGCTTTCTGGCGCTTGTTAAATATAAGTATAAAAACAAAACTTGGATTGAACTAGCACTAGAAAAAAGAAATCTAAAATGTATATCTAAGTTTTTTCACAATTTTATTTTAATAGAGTTAACGGTCAAAATTTCTAAATAAGTCAATATTATTTTTCTAATTTTCTATAATCCTCGAATAAATCATCATAGTCATACATTCAAATAATAAGAAATGTAATCACTAACTAAGTCGCTCAATATAAGTACCCCTTTAAAATTCTAGAAAACTATTTATCTTTTTCGTTACGTTTTCTGTTAGAGAATGTACAAAAAAAGTTTTAAATAACTCACTTAACATAATATTTCGCATAATTATCTCAAAAAACAAATAAATACATCCAAAAAGAGAACCCTATAATTTCTTTTTAACAACATTATTTGCTAGAGCAGAAACACCCATGAGTATTGCGCTACCTAGAGCTGCTGTTACAATTTTCCCTTTTCCTTTCAAATCCCTATCATGTTCTATACAAAATAATGATTTTTCTGATGGTACTTCTTTCAAACATTTAGGATATTTACAAGTTTTTATTATCGATTTTTTCATTTTCAAACACCTCAATCTTATCTTTATTATATGATTCAAATATCAGTTCGATTGTATTAGATATATTGTTTGATAACTCAACTATTCTTCCGTCATTACCAATATGTCCATTGTCAAGCAACCATGCAACGGTTCTTCCATCATTGTTTTCTTTTATAAGTTCCTGTTGAATAAAGGAATGATAATTTGCTAATGTAGCGTACAAAGACTTTTGCTCCGTTAACACTGTATAAGCTATCAGATTTAATTGAACACAAGAGTTTAAATATCCTAAAGAATTCTGCAATAATTCATCAATTCTTTTAGCATCTCTCGATTTTAGTTTGGTATCTATTAGTGCTAGAACATCCTCATGAATAGAATACATTAATTTACCAACTGTCTCATTACTTAGTTTGATTGCTCCTAATAATAATTCATATTTAATTGATTCATTTTCGGATGCCATCCCCTCTATTACTAATTGTCTTGCAGAGAAAAAGCCAGCAAATCTATCGTTATATTGCCCTTTTTCTATACGTTGAATATTACGGTTTAATACTTCAATCTGTTCAGATAACGAAGCTAGTTGCCCTTGGATAGCTGACAATTCTGGTAGTATCCCTAAGTCCTTCACTACTTTTTTATCGATAGTTAGAAAACTTTTATTTTTCCCAGTCAACGTATCTTTTATAACCGCATAAGTTTCACCCGTTTTCTTTCTCACTCCAAGTGACCATTCTCCCGAAGCCAATTTCTCTTTAGCAATATCTGATAAATTTGCTACATATTCTATCTCGCTTTGATTAGATAACTTATTGACTAAGCTAATTTTTGAAACACTCGAAAATAAATCAGCTCTTAATGTTTTGTTCGACATTACTTTCTCTCTAATATTTTGATTAATTGATTGAGATGCTAGCTTTTGTAGAGGCAATAATGAAAATGCATTAAAATCGTAACTATACAAACTATAATCAGTTACATTTATTGATAGTATTCTTTCATTTGGTAAATCAATTTCGAAATTATCCACAGTAGTATCCCCCAAATAAGAATATGTTTACTAACGTTTTAAACTTTTTATTTAAATTATACCTTTTCTAAAATATTTCTAGGATGCTTTATAGTTTTTTTCAAATTCCTCCCTTGTAAAAAATAGACAACCTAGAGTTAAAAAAGTTTTTTTATCTTTTTCATTTTTTCACAAACGTTTAATTAATGATGATCAATAGATTCTGATTCCAAATTCATTAAAATTTGAGTACTTTTTATTAATTTGTAGGAATCGTACTCATGCTTTCTTTTAAAAGAATTTTAAATATGTCAAAGTTTTAAAGATTCTTTGATATGAAATAAAAACAAGAAATAACGTTCCCAATTTTAAAGTAAACAACTACAAATTTTATCTATAGTGACAACTCTAATATTATTTACCTATCAAGTGAATTAAACCTTTTTCTTTGATACCTCAACACTCCAGTATCTCCGATGACGTATAATTTGTATTTTCCATACCCTACTTTAAATTCTAATCTTTCGCCACTTGCGATTTCAAATAAAAGATAATAGGTAATGGATTGATTCGTAAAGCCGTTTGCAGCAATATTCGTGCTACTAGTCATTCGTTTGTCTACTAGCGTGGCAAGTACTGCCACTTCTGGCGTAGATTGATCCTTTAAGAATTCGACAATATGATATAAGATAACTGCGACGAAAATAAAAGCAAATAAAGTAAATAGAAAATCCACAAAACACACTCCTTTTTTGTTTTTATGATCAAGGGAATCAACCAAATCATTTTTACAACTTAACTATAATTATACATTAATTCAATTAATTAATCTCGAATCTCTAATAAAAATATGTAACTCGCTAAATGATTGACCGAAACTGTAGTTTGGCTATCGTTTTCCTATATGTATGGTTGCATAGAACACATTTGTATATTTGTTAACCAAGAGTCAGTTGCTAGGATGAAATCACATGACCTTTGAAAAAGCATTCCTAGAATCATCCTTCTTCATTCTACATTGACTTCTTAAGGAAAATTCATCGTATCCCAAAGTCTCTGACTAAATTCAGTAACGTTTATTTAGACATGTTTTCTGGGATGCACCTTAAGGTTATCAATGTGGATGAATAAGAATTTAATCTATGCTCTCTTTTTGTCAAAATGATCGAAGGTTTATAGAAAGTATTACTATTTCGGCAAAGTTAAATACTAACTCACTTTGAGTTGTCATATGAATGGAAAATACGTTGAGCTTTCAGGTTTAAAAATATATGATTTTCTTTAATGCTTTTAGTAAAAAAGCATAACTTTTTCACCAAGTAACTGTTTATTTAAGAAAGTATTCTATAAAAAAACTCTTCTACCAACTTTTTCAAAGTTAATAAAAGAGTTCTGTGTTTATATCCTCATTTTGCCAACTGTCCGACACCTAAGAAAAGAGCTTGTTCCATCTAGTTAACAAATATGAAACAACTTTCTATGATTGAAAATCCTTAACGAATCCCCAAAGCAATCCGTGCGTAACGACTCATTTTATC
>NZ_JAUKPK010000042.1:0-3566 GCF_030499455.1 Enterococcus sp. B2E4 | reverse complement strand
TAAGGGATTTTATTCTTTATTTAAAACTTTGCAACAGAACCGTTCAGGGCGTATGGCGACACAAAACGAAAAAATGGTTTCAATAGATATGCTTTTGAAAAAAGCACTCCATACTCTTGTCTTTTAAGGAAAAACGATTGCGATTATAGGAGTTTTTCTTTTCCCTGCTTTTGTTATTATTCTCTCTTTTCATCAGTAAATGAAAGTCGCTGATAAAAAAAATCAGGACATTTACTCCTTGTCCCCCTTCACAAAACGAACACTTGTTCTTATAATGGTTCTAAAGGAGTGATTATCCATGAAATATTTGAATGACGAATATCAAGACCGGGGTATGAAAAAATGGGCGGGCTTTTTCTTATCTGAACACACAGCTGAACAGGAAAAAATTCAAAAAGGATTGGCTCACATCAATTCCCCAAAGCCCCAAATGTCCGAACAAGAGATTGGCGAGGTGCTTCAAGTGGCTAGATTAAAAAATAAGTCCGTTGCCATCCAAATCGAGGCCATCGATAACGAAGGAAATTATTACGATTAATATGCCACTGATGACGGTGATTTGATTTTTCTTTCCTAAAATACACCTTTGCATGATTTTTTCCTCCTGTTTGTTGTTTGTAATGTAAGTCTACTGGATTGAATCAGATTAAGAATTGATCCTCATCAAGAAGTGGTTTTCCTTCGAAAATAGTTTTTCACTGCGCGGTCTTTTTTGTTTTACTCTTTCGTATAACTCTATGATAGCTCCTTTATTGTTTTTAATAATTGATGACAATCAAGTTTGAATAAACGATTTTTAGCATGTATTTAAAATAGATAAAGCTGATAATTTCTGTTCAGAAATTATCAGCTTTTTTGACGATTTAGGCTTTCGCCAAGGGTAAGCTTCATTCCCTACAGATACAAATTTAAAAAGCTGTAGATATTCGCTCACCCTTTCAGCTAATATCATGATGCAGTCTAATAAGCACCACTTAATTCCGCTTTTGTTTTTTCGGACCCTAACAACCGCAAGCCATTTAAGATGACGAGGATTGTGGAGCCCTCATGGAATAGTACTGCTAAAGGAAGTCCCAGAACGCCGAACATATTTAAAGTAATCAAGCTGACAATAACAGCGATGGAGAAAATGACATTTTGAATAATGATTTTATTTAATTTCTTGCTTAGCTGATAGCTATAAAACAATTTAGACAAATCATTCTTCACTACAACGACATCAGAGGATTCCATTGCGACTGACGAGCCACTTCCCATCGCAATTCCGATATCTGCATTCGCTAGCGCGGGCGCATCATTGATCCCATCGCCAATCATCCCAACAACTTCTTCTTTTCCTTGGCTTTTTAAGACAAAATCTATTTTATCTTCCGGTAACATGGAAGAAATATAGTCATCTACCTTTACTTCCTTTGCAACCTGTGCCGCAACCTTTTCGTTATCTCCCGTTAAAAGATAAACCTTGATGCCCTCTTTTTGGAAATCCGCAACCGTACTCGCTGACTGCGGACGAATTCGATCCCGGAGTGAGAAGTAACCGACGACTTCATTTCCCTTCGCTACAAATATGGTCGTATCGCCTTTTTCCAGTAGCTTTTCAAACTGATCAAATTTATCATATTGCTTAAATGCATCCGGTTTTCCAACTAGGATTGCCCCTTTTTTAATTCCCGAACCAGCAATTTCTTCAATCGATTCCGCTTGATTCACTTGTGCTAAGTTAATCTCTTTAAAGGCAGAAACAATTGCTCTTCCGATTGGGTGACTGGATTGTTGCTCCATATAAATGACTTCTTTTAACAGCTCTTGGTCCAAATGATAATCGACCACTTGGAAGTCGCCATACGTCAATGTTCCGGTCTTATCTGTATACAAAATATTCATTGTACTTAACGCTTCCATTGCGGCTCCACCTTTAAATAAGATACCGTTTTTGGCTCCATTACTTATCGCGCTTAACGTAGCCGGTGTAGCTGATGCCATCAATGCACATGGACTAGCCACTGTTAAAAGTACCATTCCACGATAAAATGCTTCTTCTAATGGTAGGCTTAGGAAATAATATAGAAAGAAGATGAAAATAGGTATGATAATTAAAACGCCAATCACGTACTTACTTTCAATACGGTCTATAAACTTTGCGATTCGAGAAGGTTTGTTTTGTGCTTCTTCAACCATCCGGATAATATTGGAAAACATGGTTTGATTCAGTGTCTTGTTTACTTCTATATGAAAAACATTTCCTTCATTAATCGTTCCGGCAAAAACTTCCTCCTTTAACTCTTTTTCTACTGGGACAGACTCACCCGTTAAAGCCGCTTCATTCACGATTGCATTTCGGTCGATCAAGCCATCAATAGGGATTTGACCACCTTTCGATACCACGACAATGTCCCCAATAACTAACTCTTTCGTAGGGGTAACCACTACATCCCCATTTTCTTTTAGCACTTGGGCTGTGTCGGGTACTTGCGCCATTAATTCTGAAATCGCGCTGGTGGATTTGTTCGTTGCATAATCTTCCAAAACTTCTGCAGCAGCAAAAATCAATAGCAACGCCGCTCCTTCAGACTCAAAATCAATGATTACTGCACCAACTGCTGCCAAAACCATTAATAGGTCGACATTTGGTGAGCGATCTTTAATCGTTTCAACAACAGCATGTTTTGCCGCATAGAAGCCTAAAAAGAAAATTGAAATATAAAATAGTATGGAACTGTATGCATCATTTAGTGGGATAAAGATAAACCCTAAGATTGTAAATAAAACACCGACAACTAAAAATTGTCCTTGCCTACTTTTTGTTAGATACTCAACCATTTCTAAAACCTCTTTCTTATTTTTTGTTTTTTTGCTTACCAATTATTACAAATCCATTTCATCTCATCTTTTCACTCCCCTTTATTTAGAAATATATATATAAAAAAGGGCACACCTATAGAACAGAATTAACTGTCCCACAGGTATGCCCTTATTATTTACATACTCTGCTGCCGCAAAAATTGCAGCCCGGCTGCATGGACCTTTTATATGTCCACCGCCTGTTCAGATCACAATGAATATAACCAACAAACAAAATCTGTTATATTCCAAAGCTTTCATTATTTAGTTTTAATATGCTTCATTGATTCTCATGTGACTATTATAACAAATTTTTTTTGAATTTCAAATCGCTTTTCCATTATTTGAACAGGGTAGAATAGCAATCGCAGCCATAAGCTTTGTGGCGGATCGAAGTCTAGGAAATGTATGCTTCCTTAGTTAGTTCATAAAGTTTTATTTCCACTTTTTTAAATAATTTTTGATATTCTTCTCCCATTTTTTGGTAAATTTCTAATAATTGCATCAATTCTTTTTTTTTAATAAATCACCCATGTGTTCACTCCTGTTCTCCCTCTGTTGTTTTGAATATTCATAATACTTTAAAGGGTTCTGTTGCAAAGTTTTCTGATAAACTGATTTTAAGGTAAAATGAATGGAAAAGATAGCTTGGAGGAATCAAGATAGATCATTTTAAAGGCAAGCAATTTCAGCAGGATGTGATTATTGTAGCCGTGGGCTACTAT
>NZ_JAUKPK010000041.1:0-3426 GCF_030499455.1 Enterococcus sp. B2E4 | reverse complement strand
GATAAAATGAGTCGTTACGCACGGATTGCTTTGGGGATTCGTTAATAAGCATGATAATGATAGAAATAATAAAGAACCATTGAAGATGCTCAAGAAATTGAGTGTCTTTTTTTATTCAGAAAAAGGTAAATAAACGAAAATGAAAAAGAGAATAGTTGGATATTGGAAAATTTAGTAGTTATTTTATGGTATTTAAACTTTATAAAAAGTAATGATATTATAGTTAGAATTATGATAAAGTAGGAACTAAGGCAGTTATAATAAGTTCTTATAGAACTTTAATTCAAGGCGTGGAAAAAATCAAAACGAAAATAGCGTACTCATAAATGAAAAAGAGAAATGGGGTTCTAATGATTGAAAAAATATATTTAGAAATAAACGGAGTGAAGCAAGGCTTAATTGTAGAAAGAAATATGAACAAAAATGCTCCAGTTTTATTATTCGTTCATGGAACTGCACCAATTTTACCCTTTATATGGAAGCGGCAAGTAAAATTCAATCAAGATTTCCATACTTGCTATTGGGACCAGAGATGGGTAGGGATGTCTTGTAGTTTGCCTGATGAAGCGGCTTTTAATATTGAAATACTTACAGCAGATGTCCTCAAAGTGACAGAACAATTGAGGTATATGTTTAATCAAGACAAAATTTATGTCTTGGGCCATTCTACGGGATCTTACATAGCGAGTCTCGCTGTTCAAGAAAAACCAGAATATTATTATGCATATATTGGTGTGGGACAAATAAATTGTATGAGGAATTCAGAAAAAGAAAAATATCAGGCAATTTTAAAAGAGGCTTGTAGAAGAAATGACAAAATAGCGTTACGCCGATTTGAAAAACTTGATCTGCCAGACAACTTTTTCGATACATATAAAATCAATAAAGAAAGTATGCCTTATGGAAGTGCCAGTATGAAATATACAGAAAAGTATGGATTTGGAGTGACACGTGAAGGCTATCAAAATAGTAAGCTGTTAAAAGCGGTCTTTCTATTTCCGTATTATACTGTTAATGAAAAAATCTGCTTCTTTAAAGGAATGTTTCAAGCTTCTGAAAAACTCATCAGTCAAATCCTAGATACACCACTTCAAGAGGTAGTTAGAAATATTGAAATCCCGATTCATATCATTCATGGAGAATTGGATTGTTCAACATCGTATAAAGAGGCAAAACGATTCTTTCACAGTGTCGATGCAAATGAAAAAAATTTCTATACATTTTCTCATTCCGCTCATATGCCATTTATTGATGAACCAGACAAATTTATGGAAGTACTCTCAAAAGTAAAGTGTTTTTAATTTGTAACGAACAGTTTGATACTGTACCCGACCCGTGTAACTAATAGAATTGCAAATAGGCATTCAATCTGAGCATCCCGAAAAATGAACAAATATATTGAAAGAGGAGCTTTGTAAAAGGACCGTTGCATTTTCAGAAATGAAACGGTAAACTAGTTGAAAAGATTGGAGGAATGAATCAATGATAGCTACGAATTTTGGGAAATTTACATACGAAAATCCGTTTATGAACGCCTCAGGAGTACATTGTATGACGATCGAGGAATTAGATGAATTAGCGGTATCAGCAGCTGGATCATTTGTCACAAAGAGTGCAACGCTAGAAGCACGTGCCGGAAATCCAGAACCACGTTATACCGATTTACCCTTAGGAAGCATCAATTCGATGGGATTACCAAATCTAGGGGTGGACTACTACTTAGATTATGCCATCAAAAAACAGCAGGAAATGACTCAGCAAGCGCCTTTCTTTTTCTCTGTCGCTGGTATGAGTGTGGCTGAAAACATTGAGTTATTGAAGAAGATCCAAGAAAGTGATTTTGAAGGAATCACTGAGTTGAATCTTTCTTGTCCAAACGTGCCAGGAAAACCACAAGTTGCCTATGATTTTCCTTTGACCGATCAAATTCTTGAAACAGTCTTTGGTTTTTTCACAAAACCTTTAGGTGTCAAATTGCCGCCATACTTTGATTTGGCTCACTTTGATGAGATGGCTAAGATATTAAACAAGTATCCGTTAACCTACATCAATTCAATCAATAGTATTGGGAATGCTTTATTCATCGATCCTGCTACTGACTCGGTAGTCATCAAACCAAAAGGTGGTTTTGGTGGTCTCGGAGGCGAATATGTGAAACCAACGGCATTAGCCAATGTGCGGGCTTTCTATACACGTCTCAAGCCAGAAATCAAAATTATTGGTACAGGTGGGATTCGTAATGGTCAAGATGCGTATGAGCATTTGTTGTGTGGTGCCTCTATGTTGCAGATCGGCACAGAGTTGCAAAAAGAAGGGCCGGCGATCTTTGAACGATTGACGAAAGAATTAGAAACGATCATGAAAGAAAAAGGATATCAATCAATCAGTGAATTTCAAGGCAAACTAAAAACGATTGATTAAAACGACTTTCTATCATCGTCTGTTTCTTTTTATAGAAGAAAGTCATAGAAGAAAGGTGGGGTTAAATGGAGAAATTTCGTAAAACAACTGAGGGCGATTTAACGGAGTTAATGGCGCTGATTGAGGAAGGAATTGCTTTTTTAAAAGCTCAAGGATCACCACAATGGCAAAATGGCTATGGCCCAAAAGAAACTCAAATCAAAGAAGATATTGCAAAAGGTGAAAGCTATGTGTTAGTGAAAGATGGGAAAATCGCAGCGTCTGCGGCACTGGTTTCTGGTGATGATCCTGTCTACAACGCAATTACCGGCGCAGGGTGGGATGGAAACGGTCCGTATCTATCCATTCATCGCGTCGTTGTCAGTTCTCATTTTAAAGGGCAAAAGTTAAGTGCCAAATTGCTGCAAGCTCTTGAAGTGGTTGCATTAGAGCAAGGAATCGTTGATTTGCGTATCGATACGTATAAAGCCAATATTGGGATGCAAAAGAATATTCAAGCAGCTGGCTATCAATATAAAGGAGAGGTAACATTTCCTTTTCCGAATGGAGAGCGATTGGCTTTTCAAAAACGTTTGATCACAAACTAAACATTCTTTTTCCATTCTTGTCACTTGGCTGAAAGAATGGAAAAGGTGTGTCAAAGTGAATTTTTGGTATGAAAATGTGGATAATGGTTGTCAGAATCCTTTCGGCTTGCTAAGATAAGCACGTAAAGGACGGTGCCAAATGAAGAAAAGAATCAAAAAGAAAAAAGCTTATAAAAAATACATCCATGATATTTTTGCAGGTTATGAAGAAATGCTTGAAAATCCAGCGATCGATGAGAAGAAGTTCTCTTATTTGAAAGAAGAAACAACCTTAAAACGAGACGATCAAAATCAAATCCGTTTCCGTACGATCGATATTGATTAAACTACCTTTTGGGTAGTTTTTTTCTTTGTTTTTGTTAATTGGAAAAATTTCAGAAAAAAAGCTTGCTCTTTCATTCATAGAATGATAAAGTAT
>NZ_JAUKPK010000040.1:0-221 GCF_030499455.1 Enterococcus sp. B2E4 | reverse complement strand
TATTGATTAAACTACCTTTTGGGTAGTTTTTTTCTTTGTTTTTGTTAATTGGAAAAATTTCAGAAAAAAAGCTTGCTCTTTCATTCATAGAATGATAAAGTATTCAACGTTGGCAATTGAGCCAGCGGGTCAAAACAACAGTTGAAAAATCTTCAAAAAAGACTTGACCAAAAATAAAACAGATGATATTATAACGAAGTCGCAATAATAAAACAGTTAAT
>NZ_JAUKPK010000004.1:0-399 GCF_030499455.1 Enterococcus sp. B2E4 | reverse complement strand
CTAAAAATCACAAATCATCTTTGGAAACGGAGTAACTAGAAACGTTGGTCTATCAATCATTTTATGGTTGACGAATAGCACAAGTCTTGGTATATTATTACATGTGCCAAATGACTAAATGAATTCCTAAAAAGAATTGAAAAAAGTAGTTGACGCACAGCTCGACAGATGATATTATAACGAAGTCGCAATTTTAAAACAGTTAACTGATGTTGATACATCAACAAAATTAATTGAAAAAAGTTGTTGACAAATAACAAATCATTTGTTATTCTAATTAAGTCGCTGAGGCAGCCGCTACGAAGTTGAAAAACAACGAGCGAAAAAAAACTTTTTAAAAAAGAGTTGACAATCAAATGTCACTCTGATATGATATAAAAGTTGCTAACACAGCACGGT
>NZ_JAUKPK010000039.1:0-4000 GCF_030499455.1 Enterococcus sp. B2E4 | reverse complement strand
CATCTTGAAAAACTAATGACCTTTTTGAGACTTTGCAACAGAACCCATTGGTTTGTGTAAACGCAAAGAAACGGCGGCTCTGAAAATCAAAGCCACCGTTTCATAGGCGTGAAAATATGTCTGCTGTACGACGGCTTTTTTCTTTTGCCGTCGTGCGGCAGATTATTGCTTATGGAATTGTTTTTCTATCACATTACTGTTATAAGTACAACAAGTATACCAAGCACAATTCGATACCAACCAAACACCTTAAAATCATGTTTTTTGATAAAGTTCATTAGGAATTTAATTACTAAGACAGATACCGCAAATGCCACAGCCATACCGAGAACAAGAGCGAGCAGTTCTGCACTTGTAAAATCAAACTCGAATTTTAACAGCTTAAAAGCACTTGCTCCAAGCATAGTAGGTACTGCGAGGAAAAAAGTAAACTCTGCTGCTGCCACTCGTGAAACTCCTATGAGTAAAGCACCTATAATCGTTGCTCCCGACCGTGATGTGCCGGGTATAAGTGATAACACTTGAAATGCCCCTATCAAGATTGCTGTTTTATAGCTGATGTCAGAAAGTGCCATAGTAGTAGGAGTACGCTTTTTATTCCAATTTTCTATGAGAATGAATAACAAACCATAAAAGATTAACATGATTGAAATCACAATGGGGGTTTGGAGGTAAGCATCCAAATAATCATCAAATAAAATCCCCATAATACCTGACGGTATACAAGCCACTGCAACCTTGAACCACAACGAGAAAGTATCCTTTTTAACAAGTGGCTGCGATTTATCCTTTAGCTGAAATGGAAACATCTTGTTCCAAAACATTACAACCACTGCGAGTATAGCTCCAAGTTGAATAACAACAAAAAACATTTCTTTAAATGCTTCGCTCATATTAAGTGTGATAAATTTGTCCGCAAGAATCATATGTCCTGTGCTGCTGATAGGTAGCCACTCAGTAATACCCTCAACAATTCCAAGAAAAATAACTTTTAAAATTTCTATAAAATCAAGTACCATTATTTCAAATCCTCCTTTTTAAAATGATGAAAGGTCATAAGAAAACCAACTGCTGATACAAGAATAATAATAGATACAGACAGCAGTGTAGGATAGCCGGTACTCTGAAGTTTACCCTGCACCAAGAAATAGGTGGCTGTCCACGGATACAACGCTCCCCATTCTTGATTTGAAAGTGCGGCACTTCCCATGACAATCACGGCAGAGCCAATCATCGGGGCGACAAATCCTTTTGTTTTCATAGCAACAAACACAAAAGGAGAAACTGTTAAAAACATCAGGATACTGCCAAACAAAAACTTGGGGAGCCATACTATTGCCACTAGTAAGCTATATCCCTCCAATGTAAAGACAGCGTGATATAGCCCACAAGCGATAAATATACCTGCCCATGTTACAAGGGTGAGCATAACAATCCAAAGAAGCAGGGTGCAAAATTTTCCAATTAATAGTTTTGTCCTTGAAATGGGTATGGGCAATATGGTTTTGAGTGTGCTTTCTGTGTACTCTCTGCTAAACAAGTAAGCTGCAATTGCCACATATATCATAATGTTTACCAGCAGCATGATATACAGTACACTGTCGCTGTATATGTCAGACAAGGTAAAGATAATCTCCGGCTTATCAAAATGTGTTTGCAAGGCTTCTATTAACATCAAAAGTGGGGTAGATAATACCCCTGCCACACTAATTAGCACCATTTTTGAACGCTTTAGTTTTAATAATTCACAAGAAATAAGATTAAGCAATACCGCCACCTCCAATCAGTTTAGAAAAGTAGTCCTCTAAGTTTTCCTCACTATCATCTATCCTTGTCACGAGCAGTCCATTTCGTGCAAATTCTCGATTGATTTCTCCAACACTTTGGCTAAAGTCATAAATTCTCACCGTACCGTCCTGCACTGTAAAATCCGTCATGTGGTAGTGGCTTTCTAAAATCTTTCCAGCTATCTCACTGTCAGATAAATCAAATTGAATGTATTTTCGATTCCTTTTGTGAAGCTCGGATATATTCACTTCCTCTACTAAATGCCCCTCGTGCATAACGCCGATAATATCTGCTATCTGTTCAATCTCGCTTAAAACATGGCTTGAGATAAAAATGGTAATGCCATGATTGTGACTAAGTTCAGATAAAAATGAGCGTATTTCAACTATTCCAATGGGGTCAAGTCCGTTAATCGGTTCGTCAAGTATTAAAAGCTCCGGCTCGTGCATAATGGCGGCGGCAATACCAAGCCGTTGCTTCATTCCGAGGGAATAATCGGAAAAGACTTTTCTTTTCTCTTTATGCAGCCCCACAACTTCAAGAGCTTTTTCTACTCCACTTTTAGATACTCCCCCTCGCAGTTTAGCGAGAATTTGCAAATTCTCATACCCTGTTAAATTACTGTAAAATCCCGGTGTTTCGATAATAGAGCCTACTTTGCTATAAAGGGTATGGATATTTTCCTTATAGTTTGTGCCAAACAAGCGTACCGTTCCATCCGTTGGGAGAGCAAGCTGCAACATCATTTTCATTGCTGTGGTTTTGCCTGCTCCGTTTCTGCCGAGCAAACCATAAATTTTGCCCGTTGGCACATGAAGATTGACCTTATCGACAACGGTGGCTGTTCCGTATCGCTTCGTAAGATTTTCTGTTTCAATGATATAATCCATATTTGATTTTCCTTTCCGTTGGTTGCTGTTCTTGTTTTCACTGACCACAATTTTATTATCACAGGAGCTATATCAAAAGCCAAGAAACCTACCGTCACATCGCCTACATCTATCATGTCAACATGAAAAAAAGCCCCGACACTTATCGTGTCAGAGCCTATTTCAAGGGATTTATATCGTTTTTACTTTGTTCCGTTCTGCTTAATCCAAACAACTATTTTTGCGACAAACAGCAGAAACATAAGTGCTGTTATATATGGTTCTCTTGCTGCTGCTAAGAAACAGATAGCCAAAGCAGTGAGTCCAAGGGAGCATTTTGTAGCAATGCCGCCCCATGTTTCTTTATCTAAATGGGTAAGTATTATTTTAGCAATCCCTATTACAATCAAGGCGGCAAAAGCACTCCAGTAGACTGCAAGATTGAATGGTGTGGTGGCTGTAAATGATAGTAGATTGACCGCATAAACATAACCGCCAACAGAGTTTCCATATAACGGAAGAAATATAAACGCAACTGCCATCATATCCAATATTCCATAAATATAGTTGTAAATCTTTTTCAAGTTGGAACGATTTTCAGTTTCGGCAAGTGTAATCAGTTCTTCGCCCGATAGTAGTTCATCTATGGTCACAGAAAAGAATTTAGAAATACACTTGAGCGACTCAATGTTAGGGTAACCCTTGCCGCTTTCCCATTTTGAAATGGCTGTTCTTGATACATATAATTGCTCCGCAAGTTGTTCCTGCGTTAAGTTCTTTCCAGTCCTAAGCTGTTGTAGCTTTTCATTAAATTCCATGATTCTCCTCCTGTTTGTTCCTTGTTTTCATACGTCCATCAACGGGTTTTTCTGCATCTTTTGGTATCATCCATGCACGACCAAATTTTTCAGTTCCGTCAATGCGATTTTCCTCACATAATTTTTGTATCCGTCTTTCCGATATGCCCCATTTTTCAGAAGCGGCTTTCACAGAAATGTAATCCATAATATCAACTTCCTTTCGCAAAGAGTATATAATTATTATATACGGAATGACGAATAATAGCAATTTTCTCTCCACTAATACGAAATTATACACTACTAAACATAAAATCATACTTCGTTCAAATATCATCACCCGAAATGTACAATGATATAGGGTGATATTAAAATGTACCAAGATGAAAGAAAACTTGATTTTAAGCCGTTAGGTATAGCGATAAAAAAAGCTCGGGAAGCAAAAGGGTGGACACAGGAATATCTTGCCCAACTGGTAGACCTTACGCCACGCTCTATTATGGGTTCTGTTGCAAAGTTTCCGATAAGCTCATTTTGAGGTAAAAT
>NZ_JAUKPK010000038.1:0-4530 GCF_030499455.1 Enterococcus sp. B2E4 | reverse complement strand
AAAAGAAGGCACTCTCTTCGGGTTTTCGGTCTGTACTGAAATCAAAATATTAATGGGAATACCAGCCTAAGATATTTGGAGTTCAGAGAGGGCGCGTTTGATTTTCAAACTTCGCAACAGAACCAGATAAATGTAAAACCGTTACACCCGATAGAGGAAAAGAATTCTCCCAACATAGTCGAATAACGCTAGAATTAAATGGCACTAAAGTGTATTTTCCAGATCCACATGCCCCATGGCAACGTTGTACAAACGAAAATACTAATGGTTTATTACGAGAATATTCACCCAAAGGTGAAGATATTTCAGGTATTTTCAATAGTCAAATTCAAGAATGGGCGAATAAATTAAACACGCGACCACGGAAATGTCTAAATTGGAAAACCCCTTATGAAGTATTTTTTAATGAATCGTTGCACTTAATTTGACAATTGAAGCCATAAAAAAACCGCTCAAATCGACTTTCGTAAATCTGAACGGTTTTTTAGAAATTCAATTTTTAAGCGCCTTCTACCATATCACGGCGTTTGTATCCTAAATAGCCGACAAATAAGAAGACGATACTGATAACAGTAATTACTGCAAAAATCGTTCCATCAAATTCTTCCATCGGTAAGCGTGGAATCCAACTTTGAATCGCCGTTTTTGAGAACCAATCCGGCAAATCTAAGATTCCGCCGAAATAATTCAAAGCAAAGGAATAGCCTAGATAAGCATAGATTACTTTTCCAAATTTTGGCAACCAGCCTAACGCTAAAGCAGCCAAACCAATATAAAATAAGATGGAAGGGAGAAAATTGTATCCAGCAGCTAAGAAATCGGTCAGATCCATAGTCGATTCATTTTTCATCGCAGAAATCGCCGTTCCACCTAATCCCGCTGATGCTAAGCCAATGCCTACGACTCCAGCAAAAATAGCTAAAAATATCGTTGTCCAATATAATTGGCCTCGCGTAATCTTCGTTACATACAGTTGACTCAGATGCAGTCTTGTTTCTTCTGCAAATAATTTATTGACCACCGCGATTGGCAAGATTGTGACTAATCCAATCATTACCATCATGATCGTTGCCGTAAAGGATTCTTCAATGGAAACGCCAGATTGAGTGAACATTTGTTTCATCAGTTCATTTCCGCCAAGAAAGACTTGCATGTCTCCATAAATGGAGCCATACGCAGCTCCCATAACCACAAATGCGATCAGCCAACCAATCATTACTCCTTTATTAATCTTGAAAAACAAACCAGGTACAGAAAGTAGTGATTTCTTCGCCGTCGCACGTCCTTCTCGTTCAGGAAGATAACCTGCGCCCATGTCGCGATGTTCTTCCAACACAAACGCAAGTACGGTAAAAACAAGACTAAAAATCAAAGCAAATAATAATGGTAGCCAGTTATTTTTTGTGAAAGGATAGGTCAAGTAAATCCATCCCATTGGATTGAACATTGATAGATCAAGATTAGACACATCTGTTCCAGCGCGCACGATATACAAAAGTCCTATAAGACTTAATGTCGAGCCGGTTGCTCCAGTAGAAGTCGCCATAATCTGCGACATCACAAGTGCCAATACACCACCGATAATTCCCGCCAATGCAATTGATCCTCCGAACAAGAAAGCTCCTTCGGCATCAATCGTTTTTACACCAAAACTCATCATGAGTCCGCCGATTAAAAGACCTAATAAAAGATTGATCAACAGCATCTCACTGATAACAGCTAATGAATTGGCTTGTCGTCCTACTCGAAATGAGCGAACCAATTCAGTCAAACCTAATTCTTCTTCTTTTCGCGTGTGGCTCACCACATGAAGTGCTGAGATAATCATTGCGAACAATCCGCAAAACAGCAACATCTCTTGAGCATACATCGCTCCTAAAGTATAATCCGTACCTATTTTGATTGGTGTAGGTCCAACCATCGAGATCATCGCTGGATTTTGCATCGTTTCAAACATCCCTAAAAGACCTTGTCCTTTAGCAATCTCTTCAAATGCTGGTACATATGCTCCTGAGAACAAACCCAAACCTAAAACCCAAACAATTATTTTTTTCCAATCGCGTTTCACGTATTGAATGAACAATACGTTCCAACGCGCAAATTTTTCATTCATTTTCTTTTCCTCCGTTCCGACAATCAGCCTTCGTAGTGACGCATGAATAAATCTTCGAGCGTTGGCGGTACAGATTCGATTTTTATCACACCTAATTTGGTTGCCTCGGTCAGAATCGTATTCATCGCTTCATTGTCAGCAGAAAAAGTTGCTTTGCCGTCTTTTTGAACAAAATCATGCACGCCAGAGAGCGTCGCAAGTTTCTCAATATCGCCTTTTGTCACCAATGTAACTGTTGAGCGAGTCAAATGACGCAATTCATCTAATGTACCTGTTTCAACTACTTCTCCACGTCGAATGATTGCTACTTTATCTGCTAATCGTTCAACTTCACTTAAAATATGTGAAGATAATAGAATCGCTTTGCCATCATTTTTGATTTTTTCTACTTCTTCTTGGAATACTGCTTCCATCAATGGATCTAGTCCTGAAGTCGGTTCATCTAAAATATACAGATCAGATTCAACTGAAAGTGCAGCAATCAAACCGACTTTTTGACGATTTCCTTTAGAGTAACCTTTGGCTTTTTTCTTTGGATCAAGTTCAAATCGTTTGATTAAATAATCACGCTTTGCTTTGCTCCCGCCGCCATGAAGTTTGATAAATAGATCAATGATCTCTCCACCAGTCAGGCTGCCCCAAAGAGCAACATCCCCAGGAACATACGAAATTCGTTTATGGATTTCTAGACTATCTTTCCAAACATCTTTTCCGAATATTTGGACATCTCCTTCGTCTTGGTTGATGATTCCTAGCAGTGTACGAATCGTCGTTGACTTTCCTGCTCCATTTGGTCCGATAAAACCAACAACTTCACCGGCGTTTACTGTGAATGAGACATCTTTCAACGCCTGGAATTTACCAAATTTTTTTTGCAAGCCTTGTACTTTTACAATTTCTGTCATGGTACATAACTCCCTTTTCTTTTGACATGATTTTATAACGAGCTTTCCAGTCTGAACAAAACGCACCTTTTTTATGAACCAATACAATACGTATCGTTCATAAAATACCCCTTTATACTTTGTTTCAAACCAAAGTTCTTTTACAGCTCCAATAATATTCTTTTTTATTTTAACAGTCAATAAAAATAATTTTAAATTTAAACCTATGATTCCATTGTTAGTTCGTATTATTTCCTATATAATATATACGAAGCTATTTTTGAACTATGATAAACAAAAAGTTCTTTTTTATAGAAAGTAGGTATTTTTAATGGATGGTTTTGAACGAAGAACAGAAGAAAAAAAGAAAAAAGTTTTACGAGCTGCTTTTGATCTGATGAATACAGATACGGGAATCGAGAATTTAACGATCGATGCCGTAGCCAAAAAGGCCAATGTAGGAAAAACTTCTATTTTTAAATATTTTGGCAGCAAAGAAAAGCTCATTCATGAAGTCTTTATCCGGTCAATGGATGAAATGGGGGAAAAAGCTAAAAAAATCATGGAGAAAAATGCATCATTTGAAGAAACTTTGATCGCCATGAGTCAAAATAAAATCGATTACCTCGAAAAAATCAATAAACAATTTTACCTAGATTTAATGAGCTATTACACTAAAAAAGAAGACAGCGGCTTTACCCGAATGATGGAAGCTTATACAAAGCAAAGTTTTGGCATTATGTTGGATTTATTCCATCGCGGGCGTAAAGAAGGAAAAGTCGATTTAAAATATTCAGATGAATTTTTGATGTTGTATTTTCAAGCCATGATCGAAGGCATCTCTAATCCGCAGATTTATGAGAAAATCCTGCCTTATACAGCGGAATGGACTGAGCTGTTGGTAAAAGGAATCGCTCCGAGACAATAGTTTTACGAACAACAAAAGAAGAAATACTCGCCGAATCCACAAAAAAATAAAATGTATGCATACAAATCAGAATCGATTCATCTGCTAGGTGTATTTGAGATACATATTCACAACTAAAATGTGATGCAATTGTCTCAGAGACAGCCGCTTCTCACAGATTGATCGTAGTCGGCTTCTTTTTTTGTAATCTTTAGGGGCTTTATACCAAGCATATTTTTTAGGTGAATATCGGAATTCTAGGGCTTTTATATCTTCTTTATATGGTTTTGTATTACCTGTTAGTCATATAAATGTTCCTACTACTTCGATTGCTACGCCGTCCATTTTTAGATTGAACAATTTATTAATAATATCCTTAAACTGTTCGGGTGTTTCTGTTGTTTCTTTGGTGTAAGTTTCACCGTCTTTATTCTTATGAGTGTTTTTAAGTTTGCTAAACAGTTCGTCATATTCATTGTTCAAAGTTTTCATTTCTTCTTCATTCCCTCCACAATCGGGGTGTAACTTCAAAGCTAACTTTTTGTAGGCTTTTTTCAATTCTTCCAATGTTTCAACGTTTTTAATGTATTTCATTTTTATCATTCCTTTTCTTTTTGATTTTTGGC
>NZ_JAUKPK010000037.1:0-300 GCF_030499455.1 Enterococcus sp. B2E4 | reverse complement strand
CAAAGTTTTCATTTCTTCTTCATTCCCTCCACAATCGGGGTGTAACTTCAAAGCTAACTTTTTGTAGGCTTTTTTCAATTCTTCCAATGTTTCAACGTTTTTAATGTATTTCATTTTTATCATTCCTTTTCTTTTTGATTTTTGGCTTTTTGACAACCATTTTTGTTAGGCGTTTGAGGAAGTGAAGCTGTTTTCCTCGAATGGTAAAAGCTGTGAATGTTCTACATATCTTGTTCCTTTCTTTTTTCGTTTAGGTGGTTCATTTTCGCCAGTGTGTTCGTGTCGTTTGCTGTGACGAGA
>NZ_JAUKPK010000036.1:0-8462 GCF_030499455.1 Enterococcus sp. B2E4 | reverse complement strand
TTCTACCTTATTTGATAGTAGATTTAAAACTTTGCAACAGAACCGATTATTATATGATGGAAGATGTTTTACCAATAATCAGTCAAAACTTTATTTACTCTGAGTTGGTGAATCCAATTATTCAGAAGAAAGAGAAACAGTATCTAGTAAAAATAGCCGTTCGATATTTAGACAATGAAACAAAGATTGAAAATATTTCCCAATACCAATTAACTTTAGAGAAGAAGGATAACTGGAAAATAATAATGAATGAATAAAGAATATTAAGATGAAAACAATACTTGAATATTTAGTATAAGCAAAAAAAATTGTATGTCACTATAGCAAACTTATAATGATTTAGCATAAATAATCCAAAATATAGCGTGAAATCAACCTTCTATGAGAAGTATAAGCAAATTCACCTTTATTCTAACTTATAACTATTTTCATTACATTACTTAAAAAGGTCTCTCCAATTTTTTCCAAATAAACAGTATAACTTTTAATGATATTTTCCAAGTCAAACTTAATATTAACAATTCAAAACTATTGGAACCACTGCAAAATATTTTGTTAAGCAGTATATATTTCAAAAATTATACGTAATATATTTGTAGAAAGGTTGTGGACAGTTGTCCTATTGACCTGAAAAGTAATATAATAGCTGGATGAATAAAGAATCCCTTATGAACTTGTAAATCGTTATTAAATCGCTGAATTTTGATAGCCATTCTGAAGAGTTATCTTCAACTACTACACTAACTTCCATTAATTTCTCATTAATTTCCCTTTCGTTCAAAAAATATGGTTGGCTTTACAAGCATTCTATCATATGATAGAATTAAGATAACATTCAAAAGGAGATAATAAAAATGCGGCAAGGTATTCTTAAATAAACTGTCAATTAGATAGCGGGAATAATTAATTAAGCATCCTTATTTAAAATAAGGACTGGTTTTTTGTGCCCAGTTTAAGAATACTTTTATCATTTTATCATAAAGCATCTGTGGCTATCAGTGTGTAGTATACAGCTATTTTTGTATTAAAATCCCAGTGATAAGAGTATTTATCACTGGGATTTTTTCTGCTTTTTGAGCTTTTGAATGGAGGAAATAAAATTGAAAATTATTAATATCGGTATCTTAGCACATGTTGATGCAGGAAAAACTACTTTGACAGAAAGCTTACTATACAGTAGCGGAGCAATTAAAGAGTTAGGAAGTGTAGATAGCGGTACAACGAAAACGGATACTATGTTTTTGGAACGCCAGAGAGGTATTACTATTCAGACCGCAATAACATCTTTTCAACGGGAAAATGTTAAAGTAAATATTGTAGATACTCCTGGACACATGGATTTTTTGGCAGATGTATACCGTTCATTATCTGTTTTGGATGGAGCTATTTTGCTAATCTCTGCAAAAGATGGAGTACAGTCACAAACTCGTATACTATTCCATGCACTTAGAAAGATGAACATACCTATAATATTTTTTATTAACAAAATTGATCAAAATGGAATAAATTTGCCAGATGTTTATCAAGATATTAAGGACAAACTTTCTGACGACATCATAATTAAGCAGACTGTGAATCTAAATTTGAAACCTTATGTAATAGATTATACTGAACCAGAACAATGGGAGACAGTAATTGTGGGAAATGATTATTTATTAGAAAAATATACCATTGGGAAAACATTGAATATTGCAGAACTTGAAAAGGAGGAAAACGAAAGAATTCAAAGTTGCTCCTTATATCCTGTTTATCACGGAAGTGCAAAGAATAATATTGGAATTAAACAACTTATAGAGGTAATTACTAGCAAATTATTTTCACCCACACAACTCAATTCAGATAAACTTTGTGGAAATGTTTTTAAAGTAGAATATTCAGATGATGGTCAACGGCTTGTCTATGTACGTCTTTATAGTGGAACGCTACATTTGCGAGACTCAGTCAATATATCAGAAAAGGAAAAAATAAAAGTTACAGAAATGTATACTTCAATAAATGGAGAATTACGCCAGATAGATAAGGCAGAGCCTGGTGAGATTATTATTTTAAAAAATGAGCTTTTAAAACTAAATAACGTACTTGGAGATAAAAAAAGATTACCACATAGAGAAATTCCTGAGAATCCTCTTCCTATGTTACAAACAACAATTGAACCATGTAAATCAGTACAAAGAGAAAAGTTACTAGATGCACTTTTTGAAATATCCGATAGTGATCCCCTTCTACAATATTATGTAGATACAGTAACTCACGAAATTGTGCTATCTTTTTTAGGTGAGGTCCAAATGGAGGTAACTTGTACTCTGATTCAAGAAAAATATCATATTGAGATAGAAACAAGAAAACCAACTGTCATTTATATGGAAAGACCATTAAAAAAATCTGAATTTACCATTGATATCGAAGTACCTCCAAATCCTTTCTGGGCTTCTATTGGTTTATCTGTAACACCACTTCCTTTGGGTAGTGGCATTCAGTATGAGAGCCTGGTTTCTCTAGGTTATTTAAATCAATCATTTCAAAATGCAGTTATGGAAGGTATACGCTATGGGTGTGAACAAGGATTGTACGGTTGGAAATTAACAGACTGTAAGATCTGTTTTAAGTATGGTCTATATTACAGCCCTGTCAGTACGCCAGCAGATTTCCGAATGCTTGCGCCTATTGTACTAGAGCAGGCTTTTAGAAAGAGTGGTACAGAGTTATTAGAGCCATATCTTAGCTTCGAAATTTATGTACCACAAGAATATCTTTCGAGAGCATATAATGATGCTTCCAAATATTGTGCAAATATTTTAAATACTAAGTTAAAAGGTAACGAGGTCATTCTCATTGGTGAAATTCCAGCCCGTTGTATTCAAGAGTATCGAAACAGTTTAACTTTCTTTACAAATGGACGCAGTGTCTGTTTAACAGAGTTAAAAGGTTATCAGGTTACTAACATTAAGTCTGCTTTCCAACCACGTCGTCCAAATAATAGAATAGACAAAGTAAGGCATATGTTTAATAAAATCAACTTACATTGATAGTGAACTAAAGAGAAATTTTTAAAATGAATATTGAGTTGTTAATTAGAACAGGAGGATATAGATATTGTAAATACTAGGTGGATACTGTGCCCTATATGTGGCAATAAGACCCGTTTAAAAATGAGGGAAGATACTGAATTAAAAAATTTCCCTCTATTTTGTCCTAAATGCAGACAAGAAATTTTAATTGAAATAACGAAGTTTAGAATAACTGTAATTACAGAGCCAGACGCAAAGACGCAGAGCCGATAATTCGAGATATCAAAATCTCATTTTATCGGCTTTTTCTTTTCTATGCATACCATTGAGCTTAGTTCTTGATATCCTTTATAAGAAAATAAGTGTACTGATTTTTTTTGCAGTAGCTGTATTACAGTAGACATCCCTCAAGCATAAAAAGTATACAATTAAAATTCAATACTTGATTATTGATGAAGTACAGAGTTACTCGTCATTTCAAAACTAGTATATCAGTCAAGTTTTTCCTAAGGAACAAAAACGAACTTCGCTATGGGAATCAAAAATTTTTAGTCGGATGAAGTGATATGCAATAAATCCAGAAAATTTTCCCAACAACAAAAAATGAACTGTACTTTGCAGCGATAAGAGTAACCAAAGAACTATTTATCATTCGCTCTAGTTCCTAAGTGTAACAAAGATAAATTCATTTTCTATTTATGATTAACAAAAATCAGAAAAAGATTTTCTTTTCCCTTTGTTTATAGCAATAGGTGGTCTCTTATTACTCATTTCAATCATAAATAGATATAGTTAAAAAGGGGCTGTCGCACTAAATAATTAGTGCACAGCTCATTTTTGTGCAAAAAAAATAAATCTCAGATTCTACGAATCTGAGATTTATGATAAAATATTTTTCATGCAAACTAAAAACATTTTACAAAAAGATTATACAATTAATCAGAAGTTTTATCAATTGAAGCTTCCATTAAATATTGATTATATGATACCAGCTAATGATTCAGTGCGTTTACTAAGTCAATTTGTAGAGGAGATGGATTTAAAGGATTTATATTCGACTTATTCCCGAGTAAGGGAAAATCAAGTATCGCCAAGAAAAATGCTGAAGATTATGATTTATGGTTATATGAATAAACTATATTCATCTCGGGACATTGAAAATGCCTGTCGTAGAGATATTAATTTTATGTTTTTACTTGAGGATGCAACTGCTCCGGATCATGCAACATTTGCAAGATTTAGAAGCTTGCATTTTGCTCCATGTGCAGAAAAAATTCTTGCGGAAATGAGCAATTTTCTTTATGATATCGGTGAAATTTCAGGAAAAGCTATATTTATTGATGGAACTAAAATAGAAGCTTGTGCAAATAAATATACCTTTGTTTGGAAAAAGGCTGTTACGAAAAATATGGCAAAACTATTAATCAAAATAGCCGACCTTGTTAAAGAGTGTGAGGTTCTTTATGATATTAAAGTCTCGTACAAAAATACGGTGCAAATGAAACATGTAAAAAAACTCAGAAAAAAGCTTTATGCACTGAAAAAATCAGAGGGCATAGAATTCGTCCACGGATGTGGGAAAAGAAAGACTGCATTGCAACGTTCAATTGAAACTCTTGAAGAATACCTATCAAAATTTAAAGAATACACAAAAAAGGTATACACTTGCGGTAGCCGTAACAGTTATTCAAAAACTGATGTTGATGCTACATTTATGAGAATGAAAGAAGATGCTATGAAAAATGGACAACTAAAACCAGCTTATAATTTGCAGCATGGTGTAGATTCAGAATATATTGTATGGCTTACTATTGGTCCACAACCAACAGACACAACAACTCTTATACCTTTTCTTAAAATCATGGAAGAAAGATTAAATTTTAAATACTTAAAAATAGTTGCAGATGCTGGATATGAGAGCGAAGAAAATTATTCTTTTATTGAAGAAAATAATCAAATAGCTTTTATTAAACCAGCTAATTATGAAATATCAAAAACAAGAAAATTTAAAAATGATATCGGAAAGATAGAAAATCTAGATTATAATGAAGAACAAGATTTCTATACCTGCCGAAGTGGTAAGCAATTAAAAAAGGAAAGCATAAAAATCAAAAAATCTAAGACAGGATATGAAAGTGAAAAAACAATTTATGCTTGTGAGGATTGCAACAATTGTAGCTATAAAACTAGTTGTATAAAAGGAAATAATTCAAAAACTCCTCTAGAACAGAGAACTAAAAGACTTGAAACATCAAAAAAATTCAATCGTCAACGAAAAGAAGATTTAGAAAGAATTATAAGTGAGGAAGGTTGTCTACTTAGAATAAATCGAAGTATACAAGTCGAAGGCTCTTTTGCCCAAGTCAAGCAAGATATGGGATTTAGAAGATTCATGTGTCGAGGACAAAATAACGTATTAGCAGAAAGTATACTTCTTGCTATGGCACTTAATATAAATAAATTACATAGTAAAATTCAAGCAGACTGTACTGGTAAGCATTTATTTGAATTAAAGAAAACAGCATAAATATAATTTTAAAAAAGTCTTATAATGAGGCTTATTAAAGTGCGCTTATTTTTAAAGAAATTATAATTAGCAAAATATCTTATTTAGAAAATATTTTATACAAGCTAAAAAAGGAGCTATCGCTAACGGATTTTAATCCGGTAATGCGACAGCCCCTTTTTCAAGCCGTATTTTATCAATACTATATTCCTAATTTAAAATCAGCAAGAGACGCACCAATTTCATCTTCCGTAATTCCTATATACCTCTTCGTAATAGCTTGCGAACTATGATTAAAAATAAACATCAACGTTGCAATATCATGTGTTCTCCGATAATAGTGATAACCAAACGTTTTTCTCAAGGTATGAGTTCCAATATCATTTCTTCCGAGATCTTGAGCAATACCAGCATACAACTTATAAACTGTATTTGGTTTCAAATGTCCACCTTGTTGTCTGCTAGGGAAGAGCCAATCATCATCACCCATAAATTCAGTGTATGTCATAATTTCATTCTGCAAGTTCTGGGTGTATATCGGTTTTCTCTTTCCAGTCTTCTGTTCAACAATCACTGGCTTCGAAACTCCTCGTATATCTCCTACTTTTAATTTCACAATATCAGAAATCCGCAAACCATTATTTATTCCAAATAAGAATAGAAAAGAATCACGTTCGGGAAATTTTGTTCTTCTTAGCCAAAATTGAAAATCTCGAATTTCTTCCGCTGTCCTTAATGGTTGAACATTGTAAACCATTAAAAAATCACCTCTTAATTGTGGACGTATTTAATACTATTCTGACTTCATTATTTTATATATATAATACCATAATAGTGAACTAAGTGGATTAATTTTTAAAAAGCTAGAATTGATGGCTTTTTGAGTTCACTATTTTAGATAAAATGATGAACTCAGAATTTTTAGAATACAGGTTTCTAAACTTTTTAAACGAATCTTTAGTAAATGGAGAAGAATCCAAAAATATAAACATCACTTTATTCTTTATGGTATAATTGATTAAGAATAAAGTATGCTTTATATTATTTTGTAAATACAATAAAAATAAAGTTTCTTTTATATTGTTGGAAAGTGGAGATGAGGAACATGTTTAATAGACCATTTTATCTGAATCAAATTCTCAAGTTCAAAGATACTGATTTTATAAAAATTCTAACTGGGGTTAGAAGATCTGGAAAATCATTTTTGATGAAATTATACAAACAACACCTTGAAAATTTGGGAGTTAAAAGTGAGAACATAATCTATATTAATTTTGAGAGTTATGAATCGCTATCCATAAATAGCGAAGAGAAGTTTAGAGCAGAGATAGACAAGCGACTTCCAGATAATCAAGATAAGCTGTACTTTATGTTTGATGAAATTCAAATGGTTGAAGGCTGGCAAAGAGTTGTTAACGGTTTGAAGACAAGCTTCGATAGTGATATTACTATAACGGGATCAAATGCAGATATGCTATCGGGTGAGTTGGCCACATTATTAAGTGGGAGATACGTTGAGATTTTGGTCTATCCACTATCATTTAGTGAATTTATTCAAGTGAAGGAACTTAATCCAGATTCTAGATATGTAGATCAGGCCTATCTTGAATATGAAAAGTATGGCGGTTTCCCATCTGTTGTTTTGGCTGATGAAGAGATAAAAGATGTGATTCTCCAAGGAATATTCGACACAATAGTTCTCAATGATATTGCTTTTAGAGCTGGTGTTAAAGACCCAGCAACATTAAAAGCGCTCATTAGTTTCCTTTCTGATAATGTAGGGCAGCTAGTAAATTCTGCTAGAATTGCGAATACCTTAACTAGTGAAGGAGTTCCGACAACAATTCCGACAATTAAAAAATATCTTGATCTCTTAGAAACAGGCTATTTATTCTATCGAGGAAAACAATATGATATACGTGGCCGTGAATATCTGCGAACTAACGGAAAATACTTCATCGTTGATTCAGGATTAAGAAGAAATGCGGTCGGAAGAAAAGATGGAAATTACAGCAATCGATTAGAAAATATTGTTTTTATTGAATTAAAAAGAAGAGGATACCAAGTAGATATTGGTCGATTGGGGACAAAGGAGATTGACTTCATTGCCAGAAAACTAGATGAAGTTCTATATGTTCAGGTCACTTACGATCTTCCTAACAACACTCACGAGACAGACAACCTCAACAATATTAACGACAATTATAAGAAAGTTCTAGTCACAGGCCGATATCAACAAGTTAAGCAAATTGATGGGATTGATGTTAAATACATTGTAGATTGGCTGTTAGAAGAAAATAATTAAAAAATAGGTCGTCAGAGGACGTTTTTAAGGTCATTTCAAATTTTTAACAAGATAAGTATGTATGAAAAGTTTTATATGTTACAATAACGTAGCAATGAAGCCAACTTCATGAACGGTGGCTTACTTTCTGATTGGTGGTGGTGCCTATGATAAATAGGTTTAATTCATCAAATCCTTTGGAAAGGAAAGCCTATGTCTTTATCGGATATATTGATGATTTTGTTTGCATTTGGCGGATTTCTAATCGCTCTGCTAACTTTTATCATTGATTTAATCGAAAAAATGACAAAAAAATAACCGTTCATAAGCTTTGGAAGGCTGAACGGTTAAGAGATAAATAAAGCCAAGTACGCCACCGTTCTTGAAACGGTTCGTTGTAAAAGGGGAGTTGTTAGCGCAACTCTCTTTTCGTGTTTATTATAGCACGGATGGAAAATATTCGCAAAATCAGAGGGTATACTTTAGTCTTTCAGAAACCTTTCGGAATTTTTACAATCTAGTTTACATAAGATAGATTATGCAAAGATTTAGATGTTAAACAGCTTAAAATCAAACTGTTATATACGTGCTAAATATTTATGTTAACTATAACCTTATTGGTTCTGTTGCAAAGTTTTAAATCTACTATCAAATAAGGTAGAAT
>NZ_JAUKPK010000035.1:0-14235 GCF_030499455.1 Enterococcus sp. B2E4 | reverse complement strand
GCCCTGTTTAAAGGGCTTTTATGTTTATTTTGAGAAAGAGATAAAATCAATATATCCCTTTTCTCCGATTTTTACAACGGCATTGTAGGGCTTTTTCTCTTTGTTTTTGATTCCTTTTACCAGGGTTTCTTTTCCCTCCAGTAATTCTTTTACATTCGTTTTGGTTAGTTTTTTCTTTCTAAAATGTTCAGCTAAAGTAAACTTACATTCAGGATAATTTGAACAACCATAAAACGATTTTTTTAATACAATATTGTTACCACACTTAGGACATTTTCCTACAATACTTTTTTCAGCTTCTTTTTCTTTCTGTACCTGGTAATCAGAAAAATTTAGTTTTTCTATATCGTTAGGTACAGCTTCCAGTAAATGAACGATAAACTTCTTGATATTATTAATAAAGTTTTCTTGATTGCCTTCTCTTTTACCGATTTTTTTTAAATACGTTTCCCATTTAGCCGTCATTTCAGCACTCGTTAAAAGGTGCTGACTTTCAACTGCCTGGCACAATAATTTTCCTTTTTCAGTTACAACAAGCTTATGTATTGGTATGTGTGGAACCAACTTATTTTAAGAATACAGAAAACTACGTGAATCAAAAACAATGGATTCAATTTTGGAAAAAGGCAATGAAATTAGACTATGATCCAAATGTAAAAGTTCAAATGATTCGACCGAAAAATAAATATAAATCGGATATACAATCGGCAATTGACGAAACTGCAAAATATCCTGTAAAGGATACGGATTTTATGACCGATGATGAAGAAAAGAATTTGAAACGTTTGTCTGATTTGGAGGAAGGTTTACACCGTAAAAGGTTAATCTCCTATGGTGGTTTGTTAAAAGAAATACATAAAAAATTAAACCTTGATGACACAGAAGAAGGCGATTTGATTCATACAGATGATGACGAAAAAGCCGATGAAGATGGATTTTCTATTATTGCAATGTGGAATTGGGAACGGAAAAATTATTTTATTAAAGAGTAGTTCAACAAACGGGCCATATTGTTGTATAAGTGATGAAATACTGAATTTAAAACTTAGTTTATATGTGGTAAAATGTTTTAATCAAGTTTAGGAGGAATTAATTATGAAGTGTAATTAATGTAACAGGGTTCAATTAAAAGAGGGAAGCGTATCATTAACCCTATAAACTACGTCTGCCCTCATTATTGGAGGGTGAAATGTGAATACATCCTATTCACAATCGAATTTACGACACAACCAAATTTTAATTTGGCTTTGCATTTTATCTTTTTTTAGCGTATTAAATGAAATGGTTTTGAACGTCTCATTACCTGATATTGCAAATGATTTTAATAAACCACCTGCGAGTACAAACTGGGTGAACACAGCCTTTATGTTAACCTTTTCCATTGGAACAGCTGTATATGGAAAGCTATCTGATCAATTAGGCATCAAAAGGTTACTCCTATTTGGAATTATAATAAATTGTTTCGGGTCGTTAATTGGGTTTGTTGGCCATTCTTTCTTTTCCTTACTTATTATGGCTCGTTTTATTCAAGGGGCTGGTGCAGCTGCATTTCCAGCACTCGTAATGGTTGTAGTTGCGCGCTATATTCCAAAGGAAAATAGGGGTAAAGCATTTGGTCTTATTGGATCGATAGTAGCCATGGGAGAAGGAGTCGGTCCAGCGATTGGTGGAATGATAGCCCATTATATTCATTGGTCCTATCTTCTACTCATTCCTATGATAACAATTATCACTGTTCCGTTTCTTATGAAATTATTAAAGAAAGAAGTAAGGATAAAAGGTCATTTTGATATCAAAGGAATTATACTAATGTCTGTAGGCATTGTATTTTTTATGTTGTTTACAACATCATATAGCATTTCTTTTCTTATCGTTAGCGTGCTGTCATTCCTGATATTTGTAAAACATATCAGGAAAGTAACAGATCCTTTTGTTGATCCCGGATTAGGGAAAAATATACCTTTTATGATTGGAGTTCTTTGTGGGGGAATTATATTTGGAACAGTAGCAGGGTTTGTCTCTATGGTTCCTTATATGATGAAAGATGTTCACCAGCTAAGTACTGCCGAAATCGGAAGTGTAATTATTTTCCCTGGAACAATGAGTGTCATTATTTTCGGCTACATTGGTGGGATACTTGTTGATAGAAGAGGTCCTTTATACGTGTTAAACATCGGAGTTACATTTCTTTCTGTTAGCTTTTTAACTGCTTCCTTTCTTTTAGAAACAACATCATGGTTCATGACAATTATAATCGTATTTGTTTTAGGTGGGCTTTCGTTCACCAAAACAGTTATATCAACAATTGTTTCAAGTAGCTTGAAACAGCAGGAAGCTGGTGCTGGAATGAGTTTGCTTAACTTTACCAGCTTTTTATCAGAGGGAACAGGTATTGCAATTGTAGGTGGTTTATTATCCATACCCTTACTTGATCAAAGGTTGTTACCTATGGAAGTTGATCAGTCAACTTATCTGTATAGTAATTTGTTATTACTTTTTTCAGGAATCATTGTCATTAGTTGGCTGGTTACCTTGAATGTATATAAACATTCTCAAAGGGATTTCTAAATCGTTAAGGGATCAACTTTGGGAGAGAGTTCAAAATTGATCCTTTTTTTATAACAGGAATTCAAATCTTTTTGTTCCATTAAAGGGCGCGATTGCTGAATAAAAGATAGGACTGATGAATCATTTTTTGATTCATCAGCCCTATTTTAGTTTATTTAAGCAGAAAAACATGTCGTCTATCTAGTAAAATTAAAGTACCAACCAAAATCTTAAATAGAAAGGACGACATGTCATGACTAATCATATCAAAAAATGTTGCGAATTAAAGATGAAGATTTAAATTTAACTTGTGTTGAAGAAGGAAAATACAAAGGTGTGAACACATTAATTATCACTGGTACCTACTCACCTAAGCTTACGGCCTGTAAGTATTGTCAGTCTCATGCGAACGATGCAGATGAAAAGAAAACCATTGTAAAAAATGGGAAAAAAGAAGTGACAATTCGTTTGGAATCATATCAAAATATTCCAACTATTTTAAAGCTAAAAAAACAACGATATTTTTGTAAAAACTGCCATCAACATTGGACAACTCAATGTTCTATCGTTGAAGAAAATTGTTTTATTAGTCGATTCATGACATTTAGAATACTAGAATTATTAACTCAAAAAATATCAATGACCGTTATCGCTAAGATATGTCATGTATCACTCACAACCGTTATAAGGGTCCTTAAATCTGTTGAAAAACATTTACCTGAAACGCTTAAACCACGCTCTTTTCCAAAAGTTCTAATGGTTGATGAATTCAGATCTCATGCCACCTATGAAGATAAAATGAGTTTTATTTGTGCCAATGGTGAAACCGGTGAACTGGTTGATGTTCTTCCTAGTCGTAGACTTGATAAACTAATGAATTACTTCAATCGTTCTCCCAAGGAGAAACGAGAACAGGTAAAATTTCTAGTGACAGATATGAATGCGGCTTATTTTCAGTTAACTAAAAAAATCTTTCCTTGTGCAGCTTTAGTCATTGATAGGTTTCATATCGTTAAACACTTAAACCAAGCTTTTAATGACTTTAGAGTCAGGGAAATGAAAGCATTAATAAAGAATCACCAGCGTTCTGAAGCCAATAAGCTAAAAGTAAATTGGAAATACCTATTAAAGAATCAAATGACTGTTTCTAGTTCAGAATATAAAAATTGGAGAAGCTTTCCTTCACCTAAGTTTCCCCCTCTAACAGAATCAATGATGATTGATCGTCTTTTATCATTTTCTACAGACTTAAAAGAAGCCTATGGCGTGTTTCAATTATTAACCTATCACTTTAGAAATAAAGATCCAGACTCATTTTTTGATTTATTAAAGAACTTACCGACTACCTTAGATCCACTATTTAAACAGAAGATTGAAAATCTGATTAATTATGAAGAAGGGATTCGTAATGCTTAACGTATAAGTATTCTAACGGAAAAATAGAAGCTAAAAATACTCATATTAAGATATTAAAAAGAGTATCTTATGGCTTCAAATCTTTTAGTAATATGAAGATAAGAATTTTTATGATAAACGACCTTGTCACAATTGAATAACTAAAAAAAGATGATGAATTTGAGAAAATTCTCAAATTCATCATCTTCAATATTTGTCTCATCAGTCCGATTTGACAAAGAGCCCGTTTTTTTATGTTTTCCTTACTTACTTAAAACAGTCACACATTCAATATGGATTGAGAGGACAGAATGAATGTCATTTGTGTATGTCCGTTCTCGGAAACATATCCACGACACTTTTTGCACTATCGGTAGACGGGAACATATCCATAGGCTTCGCTGTTTTTTGAAAAACTGAGGTATGCTGTTAATTTTCAGTACCCAATACTGTGAATAACGTTACTCTCCTATTCACTAATGTAATTCAACAATCTTTCTAAAATGTCATGTGTAACTTTTAAGTTGTATTGTTCAATAAGGTGACTTTGCAAATCCATAACTAATAGCAAAGAATTTTTATAGGCTTCAAATAATTCTACCTTATCTAATCGAGCAGTGGTCTTTGCAAATTTTTTATAATTTTCAAGGCTAATTTCTTTTTCAAGGTTTTTACTCATGTTTAGCCAATTATCAGCATTTTTTTCTGCCATACGTATAAGTTGTAGTGTATTTTTTTGAAGTTGTGATAAGAGTTCTAATGAACGAGCATATTCTCCTCTTTTTAGAACGTTGATTCCCATCAACCATAGATTAGAGAAATTACACAACAAAAAATTAGCATTTTCTTCAGTAAGTCTATTTGGTCTTGCACCACTTATCTCTGATAAATAATTTTCTAATTGCCCTGTTTCATCGTAAATAAGCATAGCCTTCGTATCAGGAATATAACCTGAATCTTTAAACGAGGGGATTATGTTCATATCTTTTTCAGAAAGGAAATGAAATTCCCCACGTATAAGATTATCAAAAATAACTACCTCTGTTCCGTACTCATTTTTATAAAGCATCAAGTACGGAGCTACGTCAAACAACCAGTTGGATGAATCAAAGTTCGAGGTTATACTATCTTTCAAAAATATATAGAACTCTATATCAGAGTATTGGTCACCTTCTCCTTTGGTAAACGATCCATACATCATACAAGCTGTAATTCGTTCATCTGACTCAGTAAGATTCTTAACGTTTGCAATTAATTCTTTTTGTTTTAACATTTCTTCACCCTTTCATGTAAATATCTTTTAGTTATTGTGGCAACTCAAAATCTCTACAAACCTAAATTAATATTTTTCGTACAAATGTTATTGCAAAAAGCATCATCATGCTCCACAAACAATAGTGTAGGACAATATTCCAAAATCATTTTTTCAATTTGGATACGTGAAAAAATATCAATATAGTTCAATGGCTCATCCCATATATACAAATGTGCACTTTCACAAAGGCTTTTAGCAATTAGTACTTTCTTTTTCTGACCAGCACTAAAATCCACCATGTTCTTATCAAACTGCTCTCTATTAAAATCCAGTTTACGAAGAATCGTTTTAAATAGAGTTTCATCGATCTTATTATTATAGGCAAATTCAGATAGATTACCTTTTAAATATGAAGTATCTTGCGAAATATAAGAAATTTTTAGTCCACTTGCTAGCATAAAATTTCCGGTAAATTTAATATCATCTCCATTAATCAATTTTAGGATACTAGACTTACCACTCCCATTTTTTCCGATAATGGCAACTCTATCACCAATATTGACTCTGAAATTAAGATTACTGCATACTTCTTTATCTCCATAAGACAATGATAAATCATTCGCTTCTATTAAGCACTCTTTGTGAAATTCAAGTGGTGAAATTTTTAAGTCATCATATTGTTCAATGTTGTGGAGCAGTTCTGATTTTTGTAAAACGGCTTCCTGATGTCTTGACTCAATATTTTTGGCACGTTTCATCGCTTTTGCAGCCTTATGTCCAACATAACCCTTATCCAGTTTTGAACCAGAATTTGTTGTTCCATATTTACTTTTTTCTACTTTATTTGACCAGTTTGAACTACGTTTTGCTGCATAAGACAACCTTCCTATTTCTTTAAGGAGTTTCTTGTTTTCTGCCAGTTCAAAATTATCTTGTAACGTTTTGTTCTCCCACCAAGAAGTAAAATTTCCCTTTTGGATTTCGATATTCGTTTTATTGATAGATAGTATATGGTCAACACATTGATCAAGTAAGCTTCTATCATGAGATACCAAAATAAACCCCTTCTTGCGTTTCAAATAGTTTTGCACTACATTACGTGCATCGATGTCAAGATGGTTTGTAGGTTCATCAATAAGCAGGAAACAACTCGCTGTAAGGAATAAAGCTGCAAGAAGGACCTTTGTTTGCTCACCATTTGACAATGTATTAAACGGACGATATAAAGCATCTTCTTGAACATCAAGCAATGATATTTCACGAAAAATCTCCCAATCCATACATTCCGTACAAATACTCTTCATTACTTCAATTGTATATAGACTCTTATCTTCCACATCATAAGGAAAATACTCAAACTTAACTGTAGAACTTATATTGCCGGAATACGCATATTTGCCAAGCAGTAAATTTAAGAAAGTAGTTTTACCGCGTCCGTTTCTTCCAATAAAACCGAGTTTCCAATCTGTATCTATCTGAAAACTTACATTTTCAAAAATATTGTCATAACTTCCTTCATATGAAAAAGTTAGATTTGAAACATTTATTAAGGACATATATTTCTTCCTCCTTTACATTATAAAAATTTTATAAGCAAAGTCGGTTTTCGGCATTAATTACTCTATAATGTTATCCAACTCTGCAAGGATTTTGTCATGAATGACATAGTATCATTGTCTATCACGTTTATCTTCCTTTCTTTTACAAATATTAAAAGCCGCAAGAAAGTAAATTCTTACGGCTCAAAAACAAATACTATTATTACCTTTTGTTATACATAACATAAGGTTACTGTAATGTATTATTGAGTGTAGAATACTTAACTTTCTTGCAATTTGCATAACAAAACAAACGGTTCTATAGCCGTTTCTTTAAATATCTTATTATGCATCATATAATTAGCAAGAAAAGTTATACATTCTTCCACCTCCAAGTCGTTTTATTATATCATATTATCTTTAAAAATCCAATATAATTCTTCTGTTCTCTTTCTAAAGATTACCCTTCTACATCAATCTCGACTCCTGATTTGAATTCAACGGCGAACTTATCATGAAATACCGTAACTTTTTCTATAAGCCTCCTTACTAACTGCTCATCATATTCCTCTAACTCACAGGATTGTTCATTAAAGAAATCAGTCATTTCAGCGATTCGTTGCCTTTTTCCTTCACGCTCTGCATTTTCAACAAGTGCATTTTGCTTCAATTCTCGAAGGTGGTAGATTTCATCAGCCACATCTTCATAGTCATTCTTGGATTTTGCTTGGATAAGAAGCTGTTGTTGTAATTCTTCCAATTTGCTATCAATATCATTGGTGGCATTATCATTTTCTTCATTAAGTATAGTAGCTATGTTTTTCTGCAACGCCTGGAGGAAGGGTTCTTTGTTAGCCAAAAGTTCGTTAATAGCCTTAACCACTGCTGTCTGCAATGTTTCCTCGTTTATGGTAGGGGCAGTACATTCAGATCCTTTTTCCTCCAAACGGCTGACGCATCTCCAAACAATAGACTTGTAACCTCGGTTATTCCAGTGTACCCGGCGGTAAATATCACCGCACTGGCGAGCAAACTGCAACTGCAACTATGCAGGCACTTAATCTTAAAAGAACTACTTTCTATAAACTGGTGAAGGAAGTGATTGTATGATGACGATGTGTCCACGATGTTTAGAGCTATACAGTGAAATTTGGTCGAAGCCTTGTTGTAAATGCGCCGATAAGACCATTCCTGTTGATATTGAACTCATCAATGTCGTTCAGATGCTGCTCACTAGAGGCTTCGATGTATCTTATGCCACTTGTTACCCAGATAAAGAACAAGGTGAGATCGAAGCTATGGAAATTGAGATTCACTTTAGGGAATTGTATCCGCAGGCTCTCTTTGATGGTCTCCCACCTGACTGGATTGTAATTGACGAATACCCAGTTCTTGGCGGTAAGGTTCTTGATGAACCTGTTGATATCCTTACATGTGCAATCGAATATCGATTTGAAGAGAGCATCCATATTCAAAAGGATATCGCTATAAGCAATCTGGAAACATGGCTCGAAGAGAAAGACCCGCAATCTTGTAGGGCTATCCTTACATTGGCCGGCTTCTGAAAAAGTAAGACCCTCTCAACAGTAATGATCTGCTGAAAGGGTACTTTACTTTAATCTATGACCTTGAAGTGCCTTAATGCGTCTTTAATAGCTTCTACTTTATATTCTGGTGCTGGTTTATATGGGCGTTTTAGTTCTTCAACTGCGTTTGGTGCGTCGTACATCGGCAGGCCTAAGTTTCTTTTGACCTCTGCAATGTTTGCAGTGTGAACTTTGAAGCCGTACTTTTCTTCGATATACTCCTGAATAAGCCTGTAGGTGATACGATCTGGCTGGATTTTTCGGTCGTCTGCGTACTCCATTTTTACACTGATAAAATCGTCTGCACTTTTGTGGGACAATAAAACACACGTCTCAACGTGGCTCGAGTTGATGGCATTGATGTCTTAAGCTGATTTTTAACCCTTTCGTTCGCGGGAACGTATCAACGGTATTTTGATTATTTTTTAAGAAACTGATATATGGGGGAACATATCGAAGCAATCAATAATGCACATTAACAACTAGTCTTTGTTATATTTAAACTATTCGAAAAGGTAATTGGATATTAAGGGAAGACTCTATAGACTTTTTCATATGATTAACGAGTTCAGCCACCTCAGATTCCATTCCTTCCCACTTGTCAACACACTCTCCTAAATAAGCCTCTCTCGCTTTGTTGAGTAAAGTAGCATGCTCATCGGGTAATTGAGGTATCGCCCATTCAGCTGCCAGATCTTTTGAGCGAATTTCACCAGTAGATGCTGTCAGCCACATTCTGGCTAAAGTTAAAATCACATTGCGTTCGTCACCGTTAATGCTAGCTATCAACCCGGGCAACGATTCTTTAATTGCTTTTCGAATATCTGTCATTGGCACAGGCTCAATTACTTCTGTTGCCTTTGGTCCCAAAAGGTTAATACTATTTTTTCTTAGTTGTGCTAAAAGTATTGCTAAATCCGGATCATAAGTCGACTCAGGAATTTCTCCCTTTTCAAACTGCTCTCTTAGCCACTCGCCATACATAAATTCATATTTGGGGGGGAAATGCCAAGGGACAATATCCTTTTGATTTATGACCGTAACTTCAAGAGGCCTCATATCTTTTATGTTTCCTATTTTCCCAGATATAAGCATTAACCTATTTGTAAGATTCCTTCGAGTTTTTTCAGATAAACTTTGATTTGTTATTACCAAAATATCTACATCGCTATTCATACGTAAACCACCCATTACTGCCGAACCATACAAATACACCCCAATTAACATATTATCAAGTAGTTCCGCTATAGTTTTTAATGCTTGAATTGCTTCTTTCGGAATTTTTTTGTTACTTAAATCTATACTCAACTTCGATCTCCTTTCGTCTGAAAACTGTTTTTTAACGCCTCTTAAAATTTATAAAAAAAGAGTAAACATCTTTCGTTGTATTGTAAATTAACGCCATCCAAAATTTTGATTCAAGATTTTCTTTCGGTTTATTATATGTTTGAGCCAATATAAGCTACAAAACTGCTGTCTATCCATTTTTGAGTAACCTCATTTATATCAATCCCAATAGTAGCCAACCCAATAATGCTGCAATCCAATTTCTCTAACAAAGCTATTAAAGCCTTCATTTGAGAACCTGTCTCTATCCAATCATCTACAATCAAAACTCTTTTGTTCCTCACAATAGAACTCTTAGATATTTCAAAGCTTTTATCTTGACCTGAATAGTCGGTAAAATGTGTCGAAATAATCTCTTCTTTTGCGTATGGCAGCTTATCACCTTTTCTTACTCCAATAAACCCCACTCCAAGTTCTTTGGCTATGGCAGTGCCTAGTATCCATCCAATTGCTTCTGGGGCAGCCACATAATCTACTTTATTTTGAAAATCCAATGATAGTACTTTTACAATTTTATCAAAAACGGTTTTATGTGTAAAAATAGTTAGTAAATCATATTTTCCAATTGAGTTACGAGGTAATATACCTCTAATTTCATTTATAACATCAGTACTTTCCATACATTTACACCCCTTGCTTATGGTTAATAATCTTTGCTAATCTTTAAAAATAGTCATTTTCAACATATTTTTTATACATGTCCTCGGTATATCTTGTTATGTTCTTACCATACTCTGGATAATCAAACCCCAGTAGTTCTGCTACCTCTTTGGACACTTCCCTGAACAATTGGTGGCATATAAATAATGACTTCCAAATATTTTCATAGGAATCCATGCGATATGTAGATAATAATCTATTCCATAGATCTTCATCAATGTATTTGTTAATATACTTATAATTTTTCCCAACACTTAATGAAAATTCTGTCTTTATCCCAACCTTCCACGACATCATCCTAAGTAGTTCAAACCGTAGAATCTGGTTCAGATGATCGATTGCAAACAGTATCTCTTTGCGGCACAATCCTTTAATAACATAAGGTGTTACATTCCAAAATTCATTGCAGCAATCATCATACTCCCTTGCGCTTGGCTTTCTTACATGATAATCTATATCAGTCGGAACTATGTCCCTTTTAATTCTACAATCTTTATCAATTAGAACCTTTATTAATTTATCGCCCTTTAGGTAATTATCTAACTCTTCCAAGGGCAATAAGGTAAGATCAATTTTATTGTAATCATCAAATAGCATAAGATAGGAAAATCCCTTTTCTTCAGGTGGGAATAATTCCATATCCTCCGGCTTTTGCATCATTATTATATTCCCAAATTGATTAAGCCAGTCATCATTAGATATAAACGGTTCTATATCACTTACAAAATATGTAATATCATAATCCTGAAATTCATCTTTAGGTATATTAATATTTGCGCGTGACCCCTCAAGGGTCACAATTCGAATACGTTCATCCTGTTCTGCTAAAGAAAGTACTAAATCCATCATTTCTTTTTCTGATCTCATTTACATACTCCTCGTTTATTTTTTCTATATTATTACATCTTCTTTTTTGCCGATACAATCAGCATCATTGGGCGTCGCATTTCATCCGCCATCCCCGGAATATCCATCATGTTCTCTGGCGGCTGTGGCTCCACAATCTGATTTATTATAAAACTATTTGAAAGCAGTGTATTTAGATATGTGGTCAGTGTTCTATGATATTTTGTAACCTTTTCTTCCAAAAACATAGCTGTCCGTTTGCCCTCATAATAATAATTGTCCACCGGGAAATGCAGTATTTCTCCTTTTTCGTTATAATACCAGTCTTGTGTTCCATGAGCAGTAAAAACAGGATGTTCAACTGTAAAAACTAAATTGCCACCAGCCTTCAGCATCCTATATATCTTTTTTATTAAATTCTCATAGTCTGCTACATAATGAAACGCAAGCGAACTTAGTATTACATCAAAGCTCTCCTCTGGGAAATCCACATCTTCTATGGCACAGCATTCATATTCAATCTGTGGAAAATGGGTTTTTCCTTTTGCTACTTCGAGCATTTTATGAGAAATATCAACACCTACTACAGAGGAAGCACCGTTTTCCATCGCATATATACAGTGCCATCCATAGCCGCATCCTAAATCAAGCACACGCTTACCCTTAAAATCAGGTAGCATCTTTTTCAAAGTCTCCCATTCTCCCGCACCAGCCAGTCCTTTCTGCGAGCGACTCATTTGACTGTATTTTTGAAAAAATATATTATCATCATATTTGTTTTCTTTCATCTGAACTCTCCTCGTTTAAAAAGTTATTTATCTCCGATACAATTTCATTCACTTCTTTATAAAGTTTCTCGGTCATATCGTAGCATTCAAAAAGAGAAAGACCGAGTACTTCAAAAATATGATTAACTCTTTCGGCATATTTTTCAGGTTTATATTCAAAAGTTTCAAGCAGTTTTATAGCTTTCTTTTCGTTAATGCAATAAGCATTATTACATGCAAATAGTACTTGATTTAAGCATGAAATAATACGAAAAACATGGCCTGCAATATAATATTTATCCTCTACCCCCGCATTTGCTTTTACAAACATTAAAGAGAATTCAGCTTCAAATATAAAAAAGTTCATCAAGCTTTTCTTTAGAGCAGTAGGGTAAATTTCTGCCTGCTTTTTTAATTCGCATAAGCTTTCGTTCTTAGCATATAGTATTTTACTAATCGCTAATTCTCCACGATACATTGCACTTATATAACCATGGGGATGCCCGGTCTGATAATTGGCAGTAACAATTCCTTGCTCCGTATCTTTGATTATTTGTTCTACCCGTTTTATATCACGTAAAATCAAGTCAACATGATACCCATTTATAAATAACCATCCGCCGCCATTAATCCAATCACCCCACGCTCCGGGAGGCACAACAAGGTTGTTTCTATTTTTATCATCCAATTCTGTAGCAATTTGATTAATCGCTGTCAGGTCAAATGAGTCTGAATTGTAATAGATTCCGATATCTATATCAGAATTTTCTGTATGGGTGCCTCTTGCACGTGAGCCCCCTAATACGATGCCTTCTATAAAAGGCAAAGATGATAATTTCTCTGTTACTATTTGAATAACATTACCTACCATATAAACATCCTCCTTTATTCGTTAGATATTTTTATTTCTTCTCCATCTGGTAAAATAAATGCCTGCACAAACTTGACACCTAGCACATCAGCAATGGCCTTCAACTCATCCAAGGTTACTGTTTCTCGTTGTAATTTTTTATTGAAATTCTGTGGAGTCTGGCCAATACGTCTAGCAAGTTCGGAAACACTTATATTCATTTGCTCACACAGTTCTTTAATCATTTCTGCCGTAGTCATACAGCACCTCCAAGTTTACGCTAAGAATATTATAAACCATTTGGTTGATAAACACAATAGTTATTAAAATATTATTATAATCAGCAAGCAAAAGAAAACCCACAACTCTACTGTAGAGTCATGGGCTATTTACTTCTGGTTTTCATATTTCCATTTCGATGCCAGATTTGAAGGCTATGACGAAGTGGCCTTCATAGACTGTAACGCTCTGGATTATCTTCCTTACAAGCTTATCATCATATTCTAAGGTGCGGAATTTGTTCTTGCGGATAAATTCAATCAGCTCATTGATTCGCTCGTTCTCGCCACTGAGGGAGGCATCTTCTACTAAAAGGATCTGTCGCTTGTCTCTCAGCTCATCAATCTCATCTGCTAAGTGGTCATAGTCTTGACCCTTGTTCGCCAGCTTGATTAGTTCTTTTTGTTTTTCCTCTAGTGAGTTGTTAATCTCTGAAATTTGGTATTCTGTGGTTTCGCCAATCACAGCATGAATATTCTCTTCCAGTGTCTTTATCATATTGTTCCCACCTGCAAGTAGCTTATTAATCGCAGTCATTACTGCACCATAAAGTTCATCTTCTTTTACGGTTCGGTTCTTACAAACTTCAGGACCTTGCTCGATTCTAGTCACGCATCGCCAGACAAATTCTTTTCTTCCGTGGATATTCCAATAGACCCGTCTATAAATATCGCCACAATCTCCACAGAAGGTGATGGCACTTAAAGCGTACTTGCTACTGTAAATTCTTTTGTTCTTGCCTTCTCCTGTGTAGATATTGCTTCTCCGATGAATTTCTTCTTGCGCCTGCAAAAATAACTCTTTAGGAATAATCGCTTCATGGCTATTTTCAACATAATATTGGGGAACATGCCCTTCATTTTTCACTCGTTTCTTGGTCAGAAAATCTACTGTGACAGTCTTATGCAGAAGGGCATCTCCGATGTATTTTTCGTTTTGAAGTATCTTCTTAACTGATTCTGGTCGCCATCTTGGTTTTCCCGCTGCTGTTAAAATACCATCCTTTTCAAGGGCTCGACCAATGCCCACTAGACTCTGACCCTCAAGGTATTCTCGGTAGATGCGTTTGATAATCTCAGCTTCTTCGGGGACAATAGTTAAATTTCCATCTTCATCTTTCGTGTAGCCCATAAATCGCTTATGGTTGACCTGCACCTTTCCTTGT
>NZ_JAUKPK010000034.1:0-14046 GCF_030499455.1 Enterococcus sp. B2E4 | reverse complement strand
TATCAATCATGTGAGCGATCGGATCCATTATCAGAAAAATGTGATTGTCGATGATTCTCAATCAGGCTTACTGCAGTTTGCGAATGCTTTGTCTATTTTGGCTTTAAAAGAACAAGAGATCTCTGCCTGATCCTGGTATTTTTTTCTACCGATCACTTCGGGTTGTGTCAGCAACACGGTTTCTGAAGGAGCGGTGGTGGTGGCTGGAGCGACTGAAGGAACAAGAATTTCACTCGGATTTAGACATAAAAAAAACGCTAAAAGCCTTGATAAATATAGGTTTTTAGCGTGAGTTATGGTATAATATGAGTACAGTAAAGTTTGTGACGGTGGCCTTTTTTTTGAAAGTGAGGTGGTGCATTATGAATGTACTATCGAAATCTGAAGAAAGGAGTAGCCTTTTGCAAGATGTGGATATAATCGGCATTTTGTTAGCAATAGCGCCTGTTTTATTAGCCTTCATTGGTTTAATCGAAGCATGTGTGAAACTAGCAGATACGATTATAAACACTCGTTCTTCTAAGCGTAAAAGCAAGAAGAAACGAAAAAAGAGTGCAAAAAAATAACCGTCAACTTTAGCAGGGTTACGGTTATTTTTAACTAATTGATCCGCCGCCGTCTTAAACGGTGCTGTAGGGGAGTTGTTAGCGCAACTCCTCTTTACATAGTAAGTATAGCAAGATTTCAGTGAAATATCAACCTTTTGCTCTACAGACGTGCCTTGCACGTCTATTTTTTTTGCCCTCCTAAGTGGTGGAGGCGGCTGGAACGTGGAGGGCAAAAAAGATCGCTTTTCTTTCTTAAAAAAGGTCTAATTACCACCATTGTTCCGAAATTTAACAAACCATTTCCTCGGTATTCTTAATCCATCAGGTACTTGAAATACCTTTCATGCGCATGAAGAAACTGAGTGAACAATGGAAAATGGTACAACAGAAAATAAAGGCACCTTTTTAGATCTTTTTTTAGGAATCGGAGGATTTCGTTTAGGGATGGAACAAGCTGGCTTTCGATGTGTTGGGTATTGTGAGATCGATGGCCATGCCAGAAAAAGTTATCAATCAATTTTTGACACAAAACAGGAGGTAGAAATGCATGATATCACAAAACTTTCAGATGAATTTATTCGAGGAATCGGACGTGTGGACATTATCACGGGAGGATTTCCGTGCGTGCGATGCGTTCCTAATTGAAAAGATTAGGCACTGAATTATTTAAGAACGCAAATGTGTTCAGTTCAGTAGAACTGATGATTCAAATGGTGGAATGAAGGGCTAACAACCTGAAACGCCTACCCTGAGGTTACGTTGTGCAAAATTATGGGTAATCATAGTGATGTACAAAGCGCGTTAAAGTCGGCAGAGAGTTGCCCAAACAAAGGAAAAAATTATTTTCAGATGTGGAAAGTTGTCCAGAGGTGGATGACGCAACCTATATGCCGGGGGTCTAAAAACTATCTATGGTTAGTATGTAATGACAATTACTAAGCGAATGTCCGTATGTACGGGTCTAGAGAATTCAGGTAATAGAAATGTTATCACCATTATTTGTGGGGTGTGTGAGGTCTAGTAAAATTGCATGGTATGAAAAACCTTGTAACGTTAAAGGCGTTACCAAGCACACAGGCTCAGAGGGCAAACCTAAGGAATGGATAGGCTACAATTAACTAGACAGAAAAATTAAGGTGTGTAGACTAGAAGAAAACATACCAGGAGGAATTTTTATGTCTAAGAGAACACGAAGAACTTTTTCACAAGAATTCAAGCAACAAATCGTCAATCTTTACTTAGCTGGAAAGCCACGTGTAGAAATCATTCGAGAATATGAACTAACGGCTTCAGCATTTGACAAATGGGTAAAGCAATCTAAAACGAGTGGTTCATTCAAAGAAAAAGATAATCTTACGCCTGAACAAAAAGAATTGTTAGAACTACGTAAAAGAAACCAGCAATTAGAAATGGAAAATGATATTTTAAAGCAAGCAGCGCTGATATTCGGACGAAGAGACAAGTAATCGATGCGAATAAGCATCTTTACCCTATATCAGCGATGTGCAGAATATTAGGTCTATCACGTCAGTCCTATTATTATCAATCAAAACCAAAGAAAGATGAATCAGAACTTGAAGAAGTAGTCGCTGAAGAATTTATCCGCAGCCGAAAGGCCTACGGCTCAAGAAAAATAAAAAAAGCCTTATCAAAACGAGGCATTCAGATCAGCCGACGAAAAATTAGTAGAAGCATGAAAAATAGAGGATTAAAATCGAGCTATACTGTTGCTTATTTTAAAGTACATCATTCTACTTGCGATGAAGCCAAAACGACAAACGTATTGAATCGTAAATTCTTAAGAGACAACCCATTAGAAGCGATCGTAACAGACTTGACTTATGTACGAGTCGGGAAAAAATGGAATTATGTCTGTTTCATTTTGGATCTGTTCAATCGAGAAATTCTCGGCTATTCTTGTGGAGAACATAAAGATGCCGTTCTAGTAAAAAAAGCATTTAGCCGTATCAAACAACCTCTGACAGAGGTTGAGATTTTTCATACTGATCGTGGAAAAGAGTTTGATAACCAAGCTATTGATGAATTATTAACAACTTTTGATATCAATCGATCATTAAGTCATAAAGGCTGTCCTTTTGATAATGCCGTAGCTGAATCAACTTATAAGTCGTTGAAAGTAGAATTTGTCTATCAATACACATTTGAAACCTTACAACAATTGGATTTGGAGTTATTTGACTATGTCAATTGGTGGAACCACCTTCGGTTGCACGGTACACTTGGCTACGAGACACCGGTTGGTTACCGTAACCAGAGATTGGCGCAGCGAATCCTTGATAATGAGCTCGGATGTGCTAACGCTAGCGAGGCAGTCTAACTTTAACTGTTAGCTCCTGCCGAAGATCGTCACATCCGAGGAGGCTCATTGTCAAGGACAATCGGAATAGCATACGGAAAGAAGTTCTGCACCTTATAAAATTTGTCAAAAAAACTGTTGCCATTCCAAATGAAGCAAGCAATATATGAGGGTGTCGAAATCTGGGGCTACATGGTTTGGAGCCCTATAGATATTGTCAGTTCAAGCACAGGGGAAATGAAAAAGAGATATGGATTGATTTATGTCAATAGAAATGACAACCAGAGCGGAAACTTTGAAAGATACAAGAAGAAATCCTTTTATTGGTACAAAGGGGTTATTGCTTCCAATGGGAATGATTTGTAGGAAGTCACTGCTTACTCATGAACTGTAAATGTACTTGATTTTTAGATTTAAAAGTCTCTGATATTTCAATTTAAGAAATATATTACTAAGATGAGAATTACAAGGAGAATTAATTGAGGATAAACTTATTTTAATTAATTGACTAAAGTCCTTTAATCCCCCCATTTATGTAAAGCTGAGATAGGATAAGAAAAGCTTAACAAGGAGTTGTATATCTTTTTTAATGCTACAAGGTGTAATCAGATATTGTTGAGTATCCATCGGATTACTATCAAAATCGGTTACTTGTATTTCAAAAATATGACAAAATATTTCTATTTGTTTTAAATTCTATTATTTCGAGTATTGTTTATTCTATTTGCTATGCTTTATATAAATAATATTTATCAAAAGTATAGGAGAATTTTTGTGAAAAAAAATATTTTTATTTCCAGTATTTTGATGTTGTTTTCTATGTCGGTGGTTTCTGCATATGCGGAGGATATAGATAATGAGATTGGTAAACAGGAACAGAAAATTGACGTGATAAAGAAAGAAACAAAGACCATAGAGGAGCAAAAGTTAGATACTGATAATTCAATTAAGAAAATTGATGCCGAGATTAAAGAAATACTTGAAAATAAATCAGTTACGGAAAAAAAAGCAAATGAAATTTCTAAAGAAATAACGGAGCTGACAATAAAGATTAACAAAAGAAAAGAATTGCTAAGAAATCAAGCTAGAGATATTCAAACTTCTGATTCATCTAATAGTTTAATAGAGACATTACTTAGCTCAGAATCTATTAGTGATGCAATAAATAAAGCCGTTGCCTCTATTACGATTATGAACGCGAGTAACGGTGTAGTAGAACAGCAGCAGATGGATATAAAAAAGAGTGTTGCACTTGAAAAAGAATTAGAAAAAAAACTAACTGACATTGAAGATCAGTCTGCTGAATTAGATAAGAAACAAAGAAACTTAGTTGATATCAAATTGGGACAAGAATTAGAGTTAGCTGAATTATCCCTATCTTTAAATACTGAAGAAGAAAAGAAACAGAAACTCATTGAGGAAAGAGATGAGGCAGAAAAGAAAAAGAAATTAGCTTTAGAGGCTTTGGAAAAGCAACGAAAAATTGAAGAAGACGCTAAGAGAATGGCTGATTTGGAAGTATCTAAGAAACGAGAGACAATTATTGATAATTCAGCAGAGAATGCGGAATTGGTTGATGAAAAAGCTACAAAAGAAAATCCAAGCGAGACAAGTAAATCTGAAGAAAATGTTGTATCGAATGAAGAAAAAAGCAACGTAGATTTATCTTCCAAAGAAAAAGATGTTCTATCAACCGAGGAGTCTAGTTCGTCAAATACTGGTTGGAGTAGGCCTCTAGATTCTATTAATATTTCAAGCCGATTTGGGTTTCGCTCAGATCCCACAGGATATTCTGGAAATCAACATGATGGTTTAGATTTTACCGGATCTACTGGAACTCCAATTTTTTCAATTAATTCCGGAGAAGTTGTTGCAGCAGGTTATGGACCGTCTACTGGAAATCATGTGATTATAAAACACTCTAACGGTATGTATAGTTATTATATGCATATGAGTACCCCACCGGCGGTATCAGTAGGCCAGTCAGTCTCTTCAAGAGAATACTTAGGAGGGATGGGAACGACGGGTAATTCTACTGGAGTTCATCTGCACTTGGGCATGTCTACTGGATTGTGGTCCGGTTTTGTGGACCCAGCGACTTATATAGGCTTATAGAATTTCATGTTTATTATTTTAGAGAAATCTAGTGTTTAAGGCAGTATGCTTTATTACGCTAGATTTTTTACTGGATTTATACACTTTTTTTAAATTATTCGAAGTAATAGAATTATCTTTTAATACGTTAAAGACAAGTATAAAGAATATAAATTAGGTAATTATTTCAATATTTTTCAAAACACTTTAATCTCATTTATAGAATATGTTTTAGATATCGACGTAAATTTAGGTGGAAATCGATGGTATATATTCAAAAGCAATCGATCGAAGCTGATTGCACAGAAGAAAAACCGTAATTTTTTTAAAATACATATGAATGATTTGACATATGTTTGATTAATCATTTATAATATTCTTATATTAACTAAAGGATGAGTAAGATGTCAAAAGAAAGAAAAAAAGAAATACGGAGAAAATTGATTAAGCTTTTAAATGAAAATCCTAACTGGTTAGATAGTGATCATACAGAACTAAAAAAAGAAATTCAGTTGTTGGGACAGTTTCTAGGATATAACTCCAAAAACAAAAAAATTGGAGACTTAACTTTAGAGAAATATTTAAAATTACTTAGCTTAGGTTTCAATAACCAAGAAATAAAAGGAATCTATCAGTTATCTGAGGGGAGCTTTAAGGAGTGGCTGAAAGAGCATGATTTTTATCGGCGAAATGTAGATGAGATTTTGAATGAAAACAAAGAATTCAAAAACTATGATTAATCATAAACAATATTTAGGAGGTAACGTAAATGGACAAAGAAGAAATCAACAACAAAAATCATTCTCTTAAAAACAAGACTAGTAACCATGGAGGCACTGAGCATAAACATAATGAAGAACACGATCATAGCCATGGGAATATCCCAGTATATTTTTACTTCATAGGGTTAATCACATTTTTAATTGCTCTATTTTTAGGAGAAGATCTACTTATACTTTCTAACATGTTATTTAGTATTACGGTGGTTTCTGCAGGGTACCATGTAATCATAGAGGGCTTTGGAGATACAATAAAAGATAGTTTGAGAACGAAAAAATTCATGCCTAATATTCATTTTTTAATGGTATTAGCAGCAGCTGCCGCAATGATTATTGGTAGTTTTGAGGAAGCCGGTCTATTGATTTTGATTTTTGCCGGAGCACATTTCTTAGAAGATTACGCTGAGGGTAAGAGTAAGAGAGAAATTACGAATCTACTAAAGCTAAATCCCACTGAAGCTAGAAGAATATCAACTGACAACTCTGTTGAAGTCGTGTCAGTTGATCAATTAGTGGTCGGAGATAAAGTGCAAGTTTTAAATGGAGGACAAGTGCCTACAGATGGGAAAATAATCTCTGGAACAACATCAATCGATGAGTCGTCTATAAACGGTGAAAGTATTCCAAAAGAAAAAACAGTGGGTGACGATGTATTCGGAAGTACAATTAATGGTACCGGTTCATTTGTTATGGAAGTTTCAAAAGATAGTAGTGATACTGTATTTGCAAAAATATTAAAACTAGTTGATCAATCGCAGAAAAATTTGAGTAAAACAGCAACAACCATAAAGAGGTTAGAGCCCAAGTATGTGACCTTAGTATTGATGATTTTCCCATTTATATTGGTCTTGGGTCCAACAGTTTTTGGATGGAGCTGGAATGTAACTTTATATCGAAGTATTGTATTTTTAATTTCATCTTCACCTTGCGCATTAGCAGCTAGTGCGGTACCAGCTACTTTATCAGCGATTTCTAATTTAGCTAAGAGAGGTGTACTGTTTAAAGGGGGATCATTTTTATCTAATTTAGGGGAACTTAAAGCTATTTCTTTTGACAAAACAGGGACTTTGACGAAAGGAAAACCCGTTGTTACAAATCAATATTTCATTGATGGGGTCGACGAAGAAGAGGTAATCGACGTTATTGTATCAATGGAAAAAGAATCAAATCATCCTTTAGCGACTGCTATAGTTAGTAATTTTCCACATACGGAGACAAAAACACTATCAGTAGAAAATGAGGTTGGCAGAGGATTAGTATCAACTTTCAATGATAATGAGTATAGAATTTCTAAACCTTCGGAATTTAACAGTTATGATAAAAACATAAAAGAAAAAGTTAATGAGTATTCAAAAGACGGAAAGACTGTTGTTTTAATAGCAATTAATAAGGAAGTTATAGGTTTAATTGCATTAATGGATGTCCCTAACTCGAATGCAAAAGATGCAATAGAATACTTCAATGATCAAGGTGTTCACACTACTTTAATTACAGGAGATGCTAAACTTACGGGTGAATCGATTGGCAATGAGCTAAAGATTGGTCAAGTAATTGCTAATGTTTTACCGGAAGATAAGGCGAAAATTGTTAAACAGCAACAGGATTCATATGGACTAACTGCAATGGTAGGTGACGGAGTCAATGATGCGCCAGCTTTAGTTAATGCGGATGTAGGAATTGCTATGGGCGATGGAACGGATGTTGCTATCGATGTAGCGGATGTGGTTCTAATGAAGAATGACATATCGAATTTAGTTTATGCTCATAAAGTATCTAGACGATTAAATAAAATTGTCTGGCAGAATATTATCTTTTCAATGTTTATTGTGTTGCTATTAATATCATTAAACTTTTTAGGTAAAATGACTATAGGAATAGGAGTTTTAGCTCACGAAGGAAGTACTGTGTTGGTTATTTTTAACGGATTGAGATTATTAATTCCTCAAAAAGAAATGTGAAAATTATAGGACGGAGATTCTAAATGAAAAATAAGGATTTAGAAAGATCAGTTGAGGGAGCCCAGAAAATCGTAAAAGTACTCAATGATCGAACCAGACTAAAAATACTGTTTTTTTTGTCGAAACAAGAAAGAAATGTCTCTGAATTACAGTCATTGGTCCAAAGATCACACACAGCAACATCGCATCATCTTTCTAAGTTGAAAAGTAATAGGATGGTTTCAGCAGAGCGTAAAGGAAAGTATATGTACTACTCCTTGAATGATGAACATATAAAAACTATTTTAAAAGTTCTGTTTGAACACACTATGGAAGAGGGTGAATTTTGTGGGACACCATCACAAAAAAGATTATTATAGAGATGACCACCATAAAAGTAACACTTACAAAAAAGAACATCATGGTAATCATGGTTCCTATAGAAGTAACAGAGGCTGCTTAGGCTGTTTAACTCAAATATTCCTAGTTTTAATTATAGTATCATTTATCTTTATCAGTGTTAATTTGTGATTATTAGCTGATGTGTTAAGTAATTGAGGTAAATATTTTGATACGGAGGAACTCAATGAATAGAGAAGAAATTTTACAAACAATCAAAGATCTAATAGCTAATGGCAATATTGAAGAAGCAAATGCTCTTTTGAATGAACAAGCTACATTCTTAGCAGATTATTATGATCAGGCAGCTGGATTATTTGAAAATTTAGATACTGTGCAAATACCTTTTTTTAATAACAAGGAAACTATATTGTTGTTATGGGAAAAACTTTCAAATTTATTCAATAAATAAATATTTAGATGATGAGGGCTTTCATGTTATTTGTAAGTGTAATATCAATATTCGTTCTTCTAAGTGTAGATCAGATTGCTAAATTATTGACAGTTAATATTTTTGCATTATATGAAGAAAGAGTCATTATTCCCGATATTTTTTCACTGACCTATATTCAAAATAGTGGGGCAGCTTGGGGGATTTTGAGTAATAATACAAACTTATTGATTGTTATATCGGTGCCCATAATCGCTATGTTGGGTTGGCTAATGTTAAAAAGTAAAAAAAAGATTCTGACGAGTGGCCTGAATTTTATTATTGCAGGTGCATTGGGAAACTTAGTAGATCGAATAAGGATTGGCTATGTAGTTGACATGCTACGTCTTGATTTTCTAAATTTCCCTGTATTTAATATTGCAGATGTAATGTTGACGTTTGGTGTGCTTTTGGTGATCACTGATTATCTATCAGATAAAATATCAAATGTAGAGAATAAAAATCATTGATTTTAATGGTCTTATGCAAGACATTCTGAGAAAAGTGCTATTAAAAAGTATCTGCTTAAATATATTCCATAAATTTTACTGATGTGACACAATCAGATTATGTCACATTCGCTAAAATCGCTCCATCCTTAGAGGCTCTAAGAGGAAATCACTTTTCTTTTAGGGCCTTGTCATTTTAATATTTAAATGGCGCATAGTTTGCTTCATAACTAGCGTTCAAAAAAACTAAAAATGTATCATAAAAAGAAGGCACGCTTATAAACATGCCTTCTTTTATTTGTTGTGTTATTTAACTTTCATCAATCGTAATCCGTTTAATGTTACTAAAAGCGTTGCTCCCATATCTGCTACAATAGCAATCCATAGTGTTAACCAACCTGGTATGACTAGTAGTAGAGCTAATAATTTTATCCCCAATGAGAACGTGATATTTTGCTTAATTACTTTTAGAGTTTGGCGACTAAGTCTAACAATGAATGGTAATTTTTGTAAATCGTCACCCATTAGAGCAACATCAGCCGTTTCGAGAGCCGTATCTGTTCCTGCACCTCCCATTGCAATACCTACCGTTGATGCAGCTAATGCTGGTGCATCATTAATGCCGTCGCCCACCATTGCTACTTTATTATAAGTTGTCCGCAATGCTTTAATCGAATCTAATTTTTCTTGAGGCATTAGATCTCCTTTTATCTCAGTCACACCTAATTGTCTACCAATAGATTCAGCTGTCTTAGTATTATCACCAGTAAGCATAATAGTGTGTTCAATTGACAATTTGTGGAGTTCAGAAATAACGTCAGCACTTGAATCTCTTACTTCATCCGCGACAGCAATTACACCTAAAATTTGTTCGTCAGTACCGAAATACATGGCGGTTTTCCCTTGTTCTTGAAATTGTCTGTATTGTACTTTGACCGCTGTTTCTTCGATTACTGATGCAGAAAACAGTTTAGGACTTCCAATATAGTAACGTATGTTTTGATATATCCCCGTAAGCCCTTTACCTGTGATAGATTGGAAATCCTCGATTTGTATTGACTTGTAATCAACATTAGTCTTATCTGCTTCATTTAAAATAGCAGAAGCTAATGGGTGTTGAGAAAGAGATTCCAGCGATGAAATAATCGATAGATAATTTATACCAGTGTCAGAACTGGTTGTAATGAAATCTGTTACGACAGGCTTTCCTTTTGTTAAAGTTCCAGTCTTATCGAAAGCAATTGCTCTCAAATGACCAATTTCTTCCAGGTAGACTCCGCCTTTTACTAAAACACCATTTTTTGCTGCATTGCCAATAGCCGAAACAATTGAAACAGGTGTTGAGATCACCAATGAACAAGGACATCCGACTACTAAAATGGATAACCCTTGGTAAAGCCATTTATTCCAATCGCCACCAAAGAATAGCGGAGGAACAACAACTATCATAAGAGCCATAATAATTATGAATGGCGTATAGTATTTTGCAAATTTATCTACAAAAGCTTGAGCAGGTGCACGTTCTCCTTGCGCTTCTTCAACTAAGTGAATGATTTTGGCAATCGTTGTATCCGTTACTTTTTTTGTTACTCTGACTTCAAGAACACCTTCTTCATTTAGTGTGCCTGCAAAAACTTCATCATCTAACTGTTTTTCAACAGGAACCGATTCTCCTGTTATTGCTGCTTGGTTTACTGAGGAATGACCGTTGATAACAAGTCCATCCATGGCTATTTTTTGTCCGGGTTTAATGATCATAATATCGTCGATATCGATTTTATCGACACTGATTAATTGCTCTACATTGTTTCTCCTGATAAGAGCTTCTTTTGGAGCTATATCCATAAGAGAACGAATCGACTGTCTTGCTTTATCCATTGAAAATCGTTCCAAAGCTTCGCTAATAGCAAATAGTATTACTACAATAGAACCTTCGGCCCATTCTCCAATAAATGCGGCTCCAATAATTGCAATAGTCATTAAGGATTCCATAGAGAAGTCCAATTTGATCAAATCAGAGAATCCTTCTTTAAATAAATCATATCCACCAATTATTATTGCCAATATATAAAGAGCTTTCGTTAATAGATGATCTTCGCCCAATGAGAGTTGGGAAATCACAGCAACAAGTATAAAACCAAGAGAGATGATTAAAGCGATATTCCGTTTAATAAAAGACTCTTTTGATCTGACTTGTTCAGGATTTTCTTGATCATTACGAATGATAAGATTTTCAAAGGCTCCCGCTTCTTCGAGTTCTTCAATAGTTGTTTGGCCTTCTACTGAAATCTTACTTGCACCAAAGTTTACTGTTGCATTCGTAACCCCTGGTAACTGTTTCACATTTTTTTCAAATTTACCTGCACAATTTGCACAGCTTAACCCTTCTATTCGATAGGTTTTTTCGGTCATTTTCTCACTCATGCTAGCACCTCTTCTTTAAAATTTACGCCAAGCTCCATAAGATTTAAGATTTTGATATTTTTAATAAAATAGTAGACTAACTTACCATCCTTGTGACTATCAACTACTCCCAATTTTTTTAAGGAGTTCAGGTGGTGTGAAGTTGTTGCAACTGAAGCATCAATGATATTTGCAATATCACAAACACATAGCTCATCTTCATGAACCAAGGCGTGTACAATTTTTAGTCTATTTTCATCTGACAATATTTTAAAGAAACCAGTTACTGACCGAGTGTCAAAGTCGGTTAGTTTAGCTTTAGCACGATTAACCCTATCTTCATGAATACAATTAATTTCACAAATTTCATTAGTCATACGATCATTCCTTTACATTCAAATATTCGTTTGAATGTATTGTACCAGAGCATTTATCTATATTCAAGTGATTGTTTGAATGTTCATGAAATAACGATTTGCTGGACGCTCTTTTTAGATACCATACTTAATAAGTATTGCTTTATTTATGTGTTCATGAACTCGTAACTAAATCATTGTTCAATTAAAATTTAAATTTATGAGTATTAGGACAAATCTTGGATGTGGTCAGAAACTTAAAAGTTTTTGATCCTTTTTTGATTTCTCATTTCATAGCTCTTTCAGCAGCTCAATTTATTAGGTCAGAAAGTATTTCATTAAGAGGTCAACAGAGTATACTTATTTGTCCTAATATGGTTTTAGCAGTATAATTGACTTGGTGAATAGGTCATTTAAGTTGGGCATAATAGGAGGAGTAAAATGAAAAAATTTATTTATCGAGTTTTAGAAAATGACGAAGTGGTGGCTATTTTTAATGAGCAACAATATGCGCAAGATTTTATCGCTTACGAAAAGACAATTTCTGATAAGCAATTTGAAATTGAAAAAGTAGATATAGCTGATTGGTTATTGCAACCGAGAGAATTTTAGAGGTTGGTTGAAAATGGCTAAAATTGGTTATGCACGTGTCAGTAGCAAAGAACAGAACTTAGATAGACAACTGAAAGCGTTAGAGGGCGTTTCTAAGGTCTTTTCAGACAAATTAAGCGGTCAATCGGTCGAACGCCCACAATTACAAGCTATGCTTAACTATATTCGTGAAGGGGATATAGTTGTTGTTACTGAATTAGATCGATTAGGACGAAATAATAAAGAATTAACAGAATTGATGAATCAAATTCAAATTAAGGGGGCAACCCTGGAAGTATTGAACCTTCCTTCCATGACAGGGATTGAAGATGAAAATTTAAGGCGTTTGATTAATAATTTAGTGATTGAATTATATAAGTATCAAGCTGAATCTGAACGTAAACGTATTAAAGAACGACAAGCCCAAGGAATTGAAATAGCTAAGTCAAAAGGAAAATTCAAGGGTCGTCAGCATAAATTTAAAGAAAATGATCCACGTTTAAAACATGCTTTTGATTTATTTTTGAACGGTTGTTCCGATAAAGAAGTTGAAGAACAAACTGGAATTAATCGCCGAACGTTTAGAAGGTATCGATCAAGATACAACGTGACAGTAGATCAAAGAAAAAAACAATGAAAAGAGGGATAGTTAATGAGTACGGTTATTTTAGCTGAAAAACCAAGCCAGGCATTAGCCTACGCAAGTGCTTTAAAACAAAGCACCAAAAAAGACGGTTATTTTGAGATCAAAGACCCACTATTTACAGATGAAACGTTTATCACCTTTGGTTTTGGGCATTTAGTCGAATTAGCAGAACCAGGTCATTATAACGAAAAGTGGCAGAACTGGAAACTTGAATCTTTGCCGATTTTTCCTGATCGATACGATTTTGAAGTTGCAAAAGATAAGGGAAAGCAGTTTAAAATTGTTGCTGAACTTCTCAAAAAGGCAAATACAATTATTGTCGCAACAGATAGCGACAGAGAAGGTGAAAATATCGCCTGGTCGATTATCCATAAAGCAAATGCCTTTTCTAAAGATAAAACGTATAAAAGATTATGGATCAATAGCTTAGAAAAAGATGTGATCCGAAGCGGTTTTCAAAATTTGCAACCAGGAATGAATTACTATCCCTTTTATCAAGAAGCGCAAACACGCCAAATTGCCGATTGGTTGATCGGCATGAACGCAAGCCCTTTATATACCTTGAATTTACAACAAAAAGGCGTACAAGGTACATTTTCATTAGGACGTGTACAAACACCGACTTTATATCTCATTTATCAACGCCAGGAAGCAATAGAAAACTTTAAAAAAGAACCTTTTTTCCTGAATAATTCATAGTTTTACTAATAGTCTTTCCTAACATTGATTTAATAGTCTTTAAAGTATTCTGCTTCATCACCCATTAGGTGATGAAAAAAGAACCCCTTTCTGATTTAGCGGACAAATACTTTGACCTAATCTCAGAAGATATAAAAGAAAAAATAATAAAATATCCGATTTATACTTTGTATAAAGAACTAAAGTAGTTAGCAAATCATTTACAGCAAATCACTATGTTCCACATACCATTTTACATACTTACCTTATCCACGACACATGTTGAGATAGTATCGAAGATAAAGAAAGTTGCTCCATGTTGTTTTTGCGAGATGGGGAAATCAAAGCCACATTGACAACCATGATGAATAAGCTTGCTTTCAGTCATAAGCTAATCCTAGAACCACTTTTCAAGTCAG
>NZ_JAUKPK010000033.1:0-383 GCF_030499455.1 Enterococcus sp. B2E4 | reverse complement strand
GGGAAATCAAAGCCACATTGACAACCATGATGAATAAGCTTGCTTTCAGTCATAAGCTAATCCTAGAACCACTTTTCAAGTCAGTTAGCCAAATCGATGAAGAAAGCGACCGTGAAAGAATGGACGCTATTGATAAGCTAATGGAGCAACTATTGGAAGAACGCAATACCCTTATTGCACTGATGTCCAAAGGTTTCCTAGAACCTGCTCTTTTTAATCAGGAACGAAATGTTTTAGATAGTGAGATTAAAAATCTTACTACCGAAAAAACAAACCTGGTAACGAACTCTGCGAGTGGGGTTTTGCGAGCAAACGAGATAAAGGACCTCATTAATTATGTGTCAGCAGATAATTTTAATGGTGACTACACGGAAGAACTATTT
>NZ_JAUKPK010000032.1:0-21627 GCF_030499455.1 Enterococcus sp. B2E4 | reverse complement strand
TGAAGAATCAATTCTGATTCATCAGTCCCATAAATTATAGAGCCCTTTTAAAAGCAACTATCCTTCGCAAGGCTTGCCCACTGCGTCTCTTCTGTTAAACGTTGCCGACAAATTCGTTGACAAGTTTCTCTAGTTCGCAAGTTGGCTTCTTGCTGGTAAGTAGACAAAAAAGACGACCAAAGGATATCTTTGATCGTCTTACTTCTTTATTTATTCCGCACCGATTTCTTCTCGAACGACCGCTGCGATTTTTTCTACATAGTAATCGACTTTTTCAATGGTTGGCGCTTCTGCCATCACCCGAAGCAATGGTTCTGTTCCTGAAGGACGAACCAAGATACGGCCTTCGCCGTTCATTTCTGCTTCTGTCTCTTCCACGATTTTACGGATAGCCGGAACATCCATCGCGCCATTTTTATCTGTCACTCGAATGTTGACAAGTTTTTGTGGATAGATCGTTACCTCTCCTGCTAATTCCGACAGTTTCTTGCCCGTTTGTTTCATGATATTCAATAGTTGAATTCCTGATAGCAAACCGTCACCTGTCGTATTGAAATCCAAGAAAATCATGTGACCTGATTGCTCGCCACCAAAATTATAATCGTTTTTACGCATTTCTTCGACGACATAACGGTCACCGACTTGTGTGATGACATCTTTCAGTCCAATTGCTTCCACTGCTTTATGGAACCCTAAATTGCTCATGACTGTTGTCACGATCGTTCCTTGGTTCAAGCGCTTTTGCTCCGCTAAATATTTCGCACAGATATACATGATTTTATCGCCATCAACGATGTTTCCTAGTTCATCAACTGCGATGACCCGATCACCATCTCCATCAAACGCAAGACCAGCATCCGCCCCTTTTTCAACGACAAATTCGGCTAACGCTTCAGGGTGAGTCGATCCCACACCATCATTAATGTTCAACCCGTCTGGAGACGTCCCCATTGTGAAGAATTCTGTTTCTAGATCGGCAAACAAACGATTGACACTTGTTGCTGTTGCACCATTTGCAGCATCAACACATACCGTGATCCCTTCCAAATCATCAGGAATCGTTTGACGTAGAAATTGAGAGTATTTCAACAACCCTTCTGGAAACTCATCCACCGTTCCTAAGCCATCGGCAGAAGGACGTGGAAGTGTGTCTTCCGGTGCATCAAGTAATGCTTCAATTTCAGCTTCTTGTTCATCGACTAATTTAAAGCCATCATTCCCGAAAAACTTGATGCCATTGTCTTGTGCAGGATTGTGAGAGGCAGAGATCATTACACCTGCACTCGCTTTTTGCACTTTCGTCAAGTATGCAACACCCGGTGTAGAAATAACACCCAATTGAAATACCTCGATTCCGACAGATAATAGTCCAGCGATCAATGCATTTTCTAGCATCTGTCCAGAAATCCGTGTGTCCCGTCCCACCAAAACACGGGGACGGCGGTCACCAGTTTCATGCTGACTTAATACATAGCCGCCGTAACGACCTAATTTAAATGCTAATTCAGGTGTCAACTCCTTATTTGCTTCTCCTCTAACACCATCAGTACCAAAATATTTTCCCATTTTAATAACCTCTCTTATTCATTCTCTACAGTCAAACGACTAAGAACTGCTTGTCGTCGTGCTGCTTGCGGAATTCTCTGTTTGTTCTTGCGTCGTGTCGACTGTCGAAGAATTGGCTTGAGAATTCGCACTGTTCGTTGCTTCATCGCCATCATTGTTTGATTGATTCTCAGTAGTTGTTTCTGCAACCGGAGTGATTTGGATAGTCACTACTGTTGGATTGATCGTTGTTCCCTCTGGTACTGGAATCGTTACTGTCCGTTCGGTCGTGGTTGTGATCTCACTAACATCCACTGGGACACCGATCTGCTGGGTCTCATCCAAAATACTTTGTGGTCCTGTTAGCACCGCACTGATACTACTCATCCGGTAGATGTAATGAGAGATCCCATCTGGTGTTGTCCCTTGTTGAGTGACAAACAATTCAATTTCTTTGCTTGGTGCTTCCATCATCAATGCCACATCGACCGAATCTGGCTCAGGAATGATCGCTAAAGGATTGTTTTCACTATCCCAAGCCTCGATCGTTCCATCCACCGTGATCGAATCGCCAGTAATATCATCTGGATTCACGATCGCTACCACTCGGTCGATTTCTGCCAGTGTCTTGTCGCCAGTAGTGATCTCTACTTCTTGCGGTTCAACACTCATTGAATCAACGCCGTAACCACTCGTTGCTCCATCAGTCGAGATGACTGGCTCAACGGTAAACGTTTGGGTGACTTTTTTCTCAATCGTCACAGTGACGGTTTTGGGTTCGATTTCGGCTGTCACACTTGAGCTAAGATTTTTCACTTCTAAAGGGACCTCATGGGTTCCTTCATCGAGTCCAGTCAAATCAGCAACTACTCGAAAGCTCCGCGTTTCCTCGCTACGTTCAGCATTCAATTGCACCCGATTTCGACTAGACAAAGTCACGTCTACTGTTGTTTCAAATCCTTGGATAAAGTATTCATCTGTGTCATAGGTGGTCTGAATCGGTACATTATCGATCTCTTCCTCATAAGGATTTGAAGTTCCTGCAAGGTTGACTTGCAGGCTTGATCCGCTGGCGATGAAAAACAGAACCAGACTAAAGAACAGCGCTAGTATACCATAAAATACGTTTTGACGACGTTCTTTCTTGATCATTTTCTTCCTCCTTTGTTGACCCCTTCAAAGAAAGATTGCAGCAAGTTGCGTTTACCAGGCTTTTCTTCTGGCACTAATTCGCGATTCAACACGTCGAGATACTCTTGTCGCGAAAGCTCAGTAAGCATCCGATTATTCAGGGTAATACTGACGTCTCCCGTCTCCTCTGAGACGATAATGGTCAACGCATCACTAACTTCTGAAATCCCGACAGCCGCTCGATGGCGCGTCCCAAATTCTTTGGGAATCAACGGACTTTCTGACAGTGGTAAGTAGGCACTAGCAACAGCGATCTTATCATCTCTTAAGATGACTGCACCATCGTGTAGCGGTGTATTGGGAATAAAAATATTGATCAGTAATTCGCCCGTCACGTCCGCATCTAAAGGAATCCCCGTTTCAATATATTCTTCTAACCCCGTCGTCCGTTCGATCGTGATCAATGCACCGATTTTTCGTTTTGCCATATATTGAACAGCTTTGTCCAACGCTTGGACCAACACTTCATCCCGTCGTTTTTCATTCTTAGAAGTCTTGAAGAAAGAGCTACGGCCAAGATGCTCCAGCCCTCGTCGAATTTCTGGTTGGAAAATAACAATCGCGGCGATCACCCCATACGTGATGACTTGATCCATCAACCAAGATAGCGTCTTTAATCCTACGATACCTGCCAAAAACCTTAGAACAATGAATAGGCCGACGCCTTTAAACAACTGGATCGCTTTTGTTCCTCGTACAAGCTGGATCAGCTTATAAACCAAGTACCAAACAACGATCACATCTAAAACATTTACTAAAAATGACCAAGAAAATATATCAAATGAGAGCAATTCTCTCCAATAATCTAAATTAAAAAAATCCCTGAAATTTATCAACATAAACAGCCTTCCTTTATTCTTAAGACTTCAGATAATAGTATAACATAGGACCTCTTCAAAGATTTGAAAAAAAACAAATTTATGAAAAAGTTTTGAAAAAATAAACAGCTCTTTTACTTAGTTTACCATTATCCTGAAATCATTGTTTGTCAAAGGTCTTAGAAGATTACATCTAAAAGAGCTTCTTGCACTCATTTCTTAGGAAAAACAACAAATGACCCTAAAAAACGGGTCAAACCGTTTTTCAGGGTCATTCCTCAGCGAGCGATTACTCTTGCTGACGGCGCTTTGCGCGCGCTGCACGCCGTGCTGCTCTTTCAGCGAGCTGTTCTTCGCTTAACGGCTGTTTTTCTCTTCGTACACGCTCCGTTTTTACTGCCGTTGGTTGTTCTGCATCAGTACTTACCTTTTTTTCAAGCTTTGCTCGTATTTTTTCTTCTTGACCTGCTAAGCGGGCATAGTTGTAGAAACGAGTTTTCGCATCTAAAACGGTTTTTTCAAACAATGCTTGCGCCGCATTCGGATTGGCAGACTGCAAGGATGCAAATCGAACTTGTGTCTGCATAAAGGCAGGCATTTGATCAAATGCTGGCTTTTTGAAGTCGAGTGTCATTGGCTGTTTCCCTTTTTCTGCCAACAGCGGGTTATAGCGGTAGAGGCTCCAATACCCCGATGCAACTGCTTCTTGTGCTTCTTTCAAGGATTGACGCATTCCACCTGCAAGACCGTGGGTGATACATGGCGTATAGGCAATGATGATTGACGGTCCTGGGAACCGCTCGGCTTCTTCAAAGGCTTTGATCGTTTGCATTTGATTGGCACCAGATGCGATTTGTGCGACATAGACATGTCCGTAGGTCATCGCCATCATTCCTAAATCTTTTTTGGAAACAAACTTGCCACTTGCAGCGAATTTAGCAATGGCCGAAGTCGGTGTCGCTTTAGAGACTTGCCCCCCTGTATTAGAATAGACTTCATTATCTAACACGAGAATATTGACGTCTGCACCAGAAGCGAGAACATGATCGATACCGCCAAACCCAATATCATATGCCCAGCCGTCACCGCCTATCATCCATTGGCTTGGCTTAACAAACAAATCTTTCTCCTGCAAGATTTTGTTCAGCTGAGGTGTTGTGGCAGCTTCAGCTTCTAAGGCGGCGATCAATTTTGCTGCTCGTTGCTGCGTCCCAGCACTTTCTTCTCGATGAAGGTCCCAATCATCAATCAAAGCCTGCAATTCTTCTGATACATTGGCTTTCAACGACTGCAGCTGGGCTGCTAATTTCTCCCGTCGGGTTTGGTTGGCTAAGAACATGCCATAGCCATATTCGGCATTGTCTTCAAACAACGAGTTTGACCAAGCTGGCCCTTGTCCTAAGTGATTGGTTGTATAAGGGGATACTGGTGAGGTTCCACCCCAAATCGAAGAGCAGCCGGTCGCATTGGCGATCATCATGCGATCACCAAACATTTGGGTCAATAGTTTCACATAGGGGGTTTCCCCACAGCCCGCACAAGCACCAGAGAACTCCAACAAAGGTTTATTGAATTGAGAGCCCAAAACAGTTCCTGGTTTTGCTGGATTTTCTTTTTGACGTAAAGTCATCGCAAAAGCCCAATTTAAAGCTTGTTCTTTTTGTTCTTCGTAAGGACGCATCGTCAAAGCTTTCCCTTTGGCGGGACATGCTTCCACACAAAGGCCGCAACCTGTACAATCTTCAACGGAAACTTGAATTCGATATTTTTGCCCATTCGCGCCACGCATCTCTCTGACGATAAAGCCTTCAGGTGCTTCGGTTAATTCATCTTCATCTGCCAAAAACGGACGGATCGCCGCATGAGGACAGACAAAGGCACACTCATTGCACATGGTACAGCGATCTGATAGCCACTCGGGCACTTCAACAGCGATGCCCCGCTTCTCAACCGCTGTTGTCCCGACAGGGATCACCCCTTCAGTCATTTGATTTCGTACGAGGGTTCCCACGCTTAGTTGGTTGCCTTCTTGACGGTTGATGGGTTCCACGATTTCCCGCACAAATTGTGTTGTAGCAGTGGATGTCCTCTTCGGCACTTCGATCGTTGCCCACTTGCTTGGAACAGGGATTTCTTGTAATAATTCGATGGTGCGATCGATGGCTGCTTGGTTCTTTTCAACGATCGCCATCGATTTGCGCCGATAACTTTTCAGCGCCTCTTCTTTTAAAATCGGCAAGATTTCCTCGGTCGGAATGATGTTTGCCAAGTAAAAGAAGGCTGTTTCCATCGCGGTATTGATCCGCCCACCTAAGCCGACTTCCATTGCCAACTGCATGGCATTGATGGTATAAAAACGGATCTCGTTTTCAGCAAGATAACGTTTCATTTTCTTCGGTAGATTTTTTAAGATTTGCTCTTGTGACCAGGTCGTATTTAATAAAAAGGTTCCGCCTTTTTTGAGTCCTTTCAGCAAATCATACGTATGCAAATACGCAGGCGTATGACACGCAACGAAATCCGCGTGTTCGATCAGATAGGTAGAACGAATGGGGGTATCCCCAAATCGCAGATGGGAAATCGTTAGGCCACCAGATTTTTTCGAATCATAATGGAAATAGCCTTGTACATATTTTTCGGTATGGTCACCGATGATTTTGATTGCTGACTTATTTGCCCCGACGGTCCCGTCAGAGCCGAATCCCCAGAATTTCGCTTGGAAGGTGGATGGATCAGTTAGATCTAGCGTGCCCTTTGATGGCAACGACAATTGCGTCACATCATCCGTGATCCCAATGGTGAAGCGTTTCTTTTGGCTCGCTTTTGGCTTGAGCAATTCGTCATAAACGGCAACGATTTGATCAGGTGTCACATCTTTTGACCCAAGACCATAGCGTCCACCAATGATCGTCGGCCGAATCGCTGCATCATACATGGCACTTTGCACATCCAAAAGCAAAGACTCGCCATTGGCACCAGGTTCTTTGCTGCGATCCAATACAGCGATACTTTTAACGGTAGCAGGCAGTTTTTCTAAGAAGACTTCTAGTGGGAATGGTCGATACAAATGGATCGACAGGACCCCCACCTTGCGGCCTGAAGCGCATAAATGAGCCACCGTTTGCTGGATCGTTTGCGTTGAGGACCCCATCGAAACGATCACTTCTTCGGCGTCCGAAGCACCATAATAATCCACTAAATCATAGTTGGTTCCTCTTAAAGCATTGATTTTTTTCATGTAAAAACGAACGATCTCAGGCAATGTTTGATAATGCTGATTGATCGTTTCCCGCTGTTGAAAATGGATATCAGGATTTTGATTCGTTCCACTCGTCGTCGGGTGATTCGGGTTCATGGCTTGTTGTCGAAAGGCAGTCAATTTTTCATGATTGACCAACTGTGCCAATTCCTCATAATCTAAGACCTCTATTTTTTGAATCTCATGACTGGTTCGAAACCCATCAAAAAAATTTAAAAATGGGATATTGGCTTCGATAGCTGCTAAATGAGCGACTGGCGCTAAATCCATTACTTCTTGGACACTGCTTTCCGCTAAAATAGCAAAGCCTGTTTGTCGGGTGGCCATTACATCGGTATGATCTCCAAAAATATTCAAAGCATTGGTGGTCACTGCTCGGCTGGCGACATGAAAGACGCCTGGCAGCATTTCCCCAGCAATCTTGTACATATTTGGTACCATTAATAAAAGTCCCTGGGATGCCGTATAGGTCGTCGTTAAGGCGCCCGTTTTTAATGAGCCGTGAACCACACCGGCCGCCCCTGCTTCAGATTGCATTTCAACCACTTTCACCGGCTGGCCAAAAAGATTATGCTTTCCTTGAGCAGACCACTGATCCACTAATTCAGCCATGGTTGAACTAGGGGTTATCGGATAGATCGCCGCAAGTTCCGTAAAGGCATAGGAAATATAGGCTGCTGCCGTATTGCCATCCATTGTTTTTCTTTTTCTCATCTATATAACTTCCTTTAATCATCATTTTGCACAATAAAACACAATTCATTATAGCTGAAAATCAAGGAATATAAAAGCACAGTCAGGGGATTTTTCTTAATTTCGTGAAACGAAATACATAGTATTCAGCTCATTCTCCTCCTCTTTTCACAGACTTAAATCAAAAGACCTGAGGCTTTTCTTTCAGTAGAAACTTCGGTAAACTAAAAGAAAAAGGAGGAATCTTAATGGATATTTCAATCATCAAAGCACAGGAAACAAATGCGGTAACAGGGATACATATCGGAGACCCTTCCGCTAAACCGATCGTCGAATTTATGAATTTGCGCTGTCCTTATTGTCGGCAATGGTTTGAAGAATCGTTACCGATCTTAAGTGAAGCTGTCGCAGCTGGGAAACTACGCCGTGTCATCAAATTATTCGACAAAGAAAAAGAATCATTGCAACGCGGCAATGTGATGCACCGCTTTGTTTCCAGTACAGATCCTCAGGCAACGATCGCTGAGATCACAAAAATTTATCAAACACAAGACGAATGGGGGCATTTATCTTTACCTGAAGTGGCAGAATATGCGAAAAATACCTTAGGGCTATCTGAACAAAACCATCCTGCGATCGCAGGAGAAATTGTGGAAGAAGCGAAAAACGCCAACATTCAATTTGTGCCAACGATTATCTTAGATGGGCACATTTTTGATGAATCGATCTCTGCTGAGGAATTAACTGCATTGATCAATGAATAACCTCTAACAAAAAAACAGGAGCTGATTTGACACTAAAATCCATGTCAAATGCAAGCTCCTGCTTTTTTGATTTCATTCACTACTTAGATTAACTGACTTGTTCACGCAAATGATCGGCAAATTCATTGATTTTACGAATGCGATGATTGATTCCTGATTTCGAGATCGCTCCTGATGGAATCATTTCTCCTAGCTCTTTCAAGCTGACCTCGGGATGTTCCAAACGTAATTCGGCGATTTCTTGCAGCTTTTCAGGTAAAGCTTGCAAGCCAACTCGATCTTGAATAAATTCGATATTGTCGATCTGCTTCGAAGCAGCGTCGATCGTTTTGTTCATATTGGCGGTTTCGCAATTCACCAAACGGTTGACTGAGTTACGCATATCACGCACGATCCGCACGTCCTCGAATTTCAGCATGGAATTGGTGGCACCGATCAGTGTCAAAAAATCAGCGATTTTCTCAGCGCCTTTCAAGTAAGAGATATACCCATTTCTGCGTTCTAATGCACGGGCATTCAATCCATATGCGTTTAGCATATCGCAAATATCTTGGTTATGCTCCTCGTAGATGGAATAGATCTCTAAATGATAGCGGCTGGTTTCTGGATTGTTGATGGACCCAGATGCCATGAAAGCGCCTCGTAAATAGGAACGCATTTTTTGAGTATTGCCCATGATCTCATCAGAAACATGGCTTTGAAACATCAGCCCGTCCATGATATCTAAGTCCAAAAGCACGCGCTGTGTATCTTGCTTCAAACGAACGATGTAAACGTTGTTCTTTTTTAATTTCATTTTACGACGGACCAGCAATTCGCTGCGCACGTCGTAATGATCTTTTAGTAACGAATAGATGCGTCTGGCAATCGCCGCGTTTTCTGTTTGAACGTTTAAAACAAATTGTTGGTTATTGATACTCAATGACCCATTCATCCGAATCAAAGCGGCCAATTCTGCCTTGGCATGTTCGCGATGAACTTCTAATGCGGTCAATTCTTTTTTTACTTCTGCTGCAAAGGACATAAAAAAATCCCTCCTTTCTTAGATTTTGGCCCCGTAAACGATACGTAGAAGTTCTTCAATCACTTTATCTCCGTCATGAAAAACTCCGCCATCTCTAAGCTCCAGAAAGTCAGCTGAAATGACACGGCTGGCTTCTTCTCGCAGTCCTTGGAAATCGTGTTTCACTTGTACAAGATATTCATCATAAATCTCTGGGTCCATATACCCTTCTGGAACTTTCTCGGTGTTGACTAACACCGTATCAATAAAGGGTTTGCCTAAATGCTTATGCAGGACCCGCACATGGTCGGCATCACTAAAGTGTTCAGTTTCACCTTTTTGGGTCATGATATTACAAATATAAACCGTTTCAGCTTGTGTTTCCAACATTGCTTGGCCGATCTCGCTAATCATGAGATTGGGCAAAATACTAGTAAAGAGACTACCAGGACCCAAGACGATCATATCTGCCTCCATAATTGAAGAAACAACTTTACGAGCTGCTTTCGGCTCATCATTATTTTCTTGATTACGAACAAAGACCCGATCGATCGTTTTGCGATCAACCGCGATCTTGGACTCTCCTACCGCTTCGGTGCCGTCTTTAAAAACAGCGTGTAACACCAATGGCAGATCTGACGAAGGATAAACTCGTCCATCGATATGCATGATTTTTGACAAAATTTGAATGGCTTCATAGGTACTGCTGCGCATTTCAGCAATCGCCGCAATAATCAAGTTCCCCAGGGCATGATTGGCTAAAAATTTGTCTTCGGCTTTAAAACGGTATTGAAAAATATCATTATACAGTTGCGGCATATCAGATAGAGCCGCCAAAACATTGCGCAGATCCCCTGGTGGCGAGATAGAGGAAACCAAATTGCGAATCTCGCCGCTGCTACCGCCATCATCAGCGACCGTAACGATCGCTGTGATGTCGACACCCTGATTCCGCAAGCTCTTCAGGATGACTGGTAACCCAGTTCCGCCACCTACCACAACGATCTTCGGCTTTCTGATCCGGTACGTTTTCATTTTCATGAACGATTCACCGTCTCTTTACGCTTATCTTTGTCGCGATGAGTAATATTGACGCGATAGTCTTCTGCCAAAACCGCACCGATGCGCTCAGATAATGCAACGGAACGGTGTTGGCCCCCAGTACAGCCGATAGCCACCGTCAAGCTGCTTTTGCCTTCCTTGACATAGCCTGGCATGATCGTTTGCAACAGTGTACTAAATTGCTGATAGAATTCTTCCGTTTCTGGAAAAGACATGACGTACTCATACACGGGTTCATCTTTACCCGTTAAAGGACGCAACTCTGGAATGTAATGGGGATTCGGTAAGAAACGAACATCCATCACAATATCAGCATCGATCGGCAAGCCATACTTGAAGCCAAACGAAAGTATTTCAATACGAAACCCTGTTTCATGAGAAGCACGAAATTCTTGATTGATTTTTTCTCTCAGTTGCCGTGGGGTCAGGGTCGTTGTGTCGATAACAATACTGGCACGCGTCTTCAAATCGTTTAAGATCGCTCGCTCTTTGCGAATCCCTTCCGTAACTAAGCCATCCATCGCTAATGGATGTGCTCTTCTCGTTTCTTTGTATCTTGACACCAATTCATTGTCCGATGCATCTAAAAAGAGCATCCGTGTGTCGATAAAATTCGTGTTTTCAATATCGATCAGCATACTTTGGATTTCTTCAAAAAACGATCTTGAACGCAGATCGACAACTAAGGCAATTTTTGTCACTTTTCCTGATTCTTTGATCAGTTCCCAAAATTTAGGGATCAAGCTTGGGGGCATATTATCGATACAAAAGTACCCCATATCTTCAAAACTCTGGATCGCGACCGTTTTGCCGGCTCCGCTCATCCCAGTGATAATGACCAATTCTAAATGATCCACTTCAGTCATAGGTAAAACTCCTTTCTGAAACAACTCTATTATATCATGCCGGGCGTATCATTGGAACACTGGCATAAAAAAAGACGTTAGCTCAAAAAATGCCGCTAACGTCGCTATCAGCTTTAGATTGCTTGGCGATTTGCCAATGCTTTTTCGATCGTCCGATCAACTAAAATCGATTGGGCATCGACGACTGGATATGGATTATCAGTCACAAATTCATCCATCAAGGACAACTCGGTACATCCAAGCACTACGCTTTCACAGCCGATACGTTCGGTGACTTCTTCCAGTATCTCAAAGTAAAGTTCTTGATCCAAATGATCATTTTCTTTGATTCGATCATAGATCAATGTATTGACCTTTTTTTGGATCGTCGGCTCTGGAAGATAGACGTCAAGTCCGAACTTCCGCAATTCTTTCTCATAGATGCCAGCTTTGACACTGCCTTCTGTCCCAAGAAAGGCCACTTTTCCAGTGACGCCTTTTTCAAAAACGACTTTCGCAGCCTCACGAGGCATATGCAAAATCTCGATCTCAGTGGCAGCTTGCAGCTCATCAAAAAAATAATGGGCGGTATTACAAGTCAACACAATAAAATTTGGCTTTAACAAATTTTGTTTTTCGATGTCGTCCATTAAATATGGAACAGGGTTTTCTAACGTGTTGTCTAAAATATATGCTGTCCGATCTGGGACTGTCGCATGATTGAATAAAACATAGTTCAAGTAATCTTGGTCTTTATGGGTCTGTGTCCGTCGGTTTAAAATGCGGACAAAACTTTCCGTCGCTAACGTTCCCATGCCGCCTAAAATACTAAAAAAATTCTCCATCTTCTAGCCTTCTTTCGTATGGAAATACGTTTTGAATCGTTTGTTGTACAGATGGAACATTCTCTTTAATAGAATCCAGCGCTTTAGAGATAAGTCTTCTTTGTAAAAGACAGTCGTTCCCCAGCGATTTTCTGCTAATAATTTTTTTGCTCGTTCTTTCGCAGGATTTTCTTTTGCATAAGTCAAGAAAATATTTTTTGGTACCCCTAGCCATAATTTCGCTTCAGGCGCATCAGCTTTGCCATAAACCGTTTCTGTGTATGGTTTTTCGAAGACTAAATCCTCTGTGATGAACTTCGCCAGATTCAATCCGCTTAAGGTAATAAAGAAACTGCTTCTTCCTTGACGCAAGTTGATTTCAAATAATTTATATTGCCCGTCTCGCGCATCATATTTCAAATCAAAATTGGCAAATCCAACATATTCGATCTCTTTTAAAAACTTACGGATCATTTGATAGATTTGATCATTTTCATCTGGAATGATCACGACATAATTCCCAACAGCTCCAGGCGTTGGATCCTCTAATAAAGGATGACCTAAACCCATCACGCGAACTTCGTGATTCTCATCAACATAGGCATTTAAGACCCGCATGTTGCTGTCATCGCCAGGAATAAAATCTTGGACGATCATTTCATATTGATAACCCGCTTGATAAATGCGAGAAACGATTTCTTCAAATTCTGTTCGATTGTCAATAATGAAGGCTTTTTTGCGCCCTTCAAAATCAACTGACAGCCACGCGACACTATTTGCTGGTTTCAAAGCCACAGGAAAATCAAAAGGCAGCTCTCCTTTGAACGTTCCTTCCGTCAACAGTTCAGGTGTTAAAATGAAGGTCTTAGGATAAGGCAAGCCATATTCCTCGCAAACTTCGTAAAAACTGACTTTATTGATCAACCGTTTTAATAGGGAATAGTCATTGGCAATAAAGGTATAATAAGGCTTCAATTCTTCTTTATGCTTCGCTAACAGTTCTGCATAGCCATCGCCGCAAGGAATCAATAAATATTTCATGGCAGGATCGTTGTAAGTATTTTTTCCTAACTTGATCAACGTCTCAGTGAATCCTGGATCATGGTCAAAACCTTCCACTTGATTGATTGTAACAATTTTACTAAAGCGGGTTGGCGCAAGTTCCGCACCAGCATAAGCAACTGATTGAATGCCATATGCTTCGTGGAATGCTCTGGCCATACCATAAACATTCATATCGCTTCCTAATAATATGGGAAGAAAATTTTCCTGACTCATCAAAAATCACTCTCTCTTTTGAATACGAAAAACGACCTCTCTCGTTTCGTTTAATTACAATAGAATTATAATACCACAAAGAAAAAAGCAATCAAAGTATCTATCTTTGATTGCTTTCTCCCACTTTGAACGGATAGAACTTATAGGCAGTTTATTCAATGCGAATATACGTATACCTATTGCTATTCTATCAAATAAAATTTTGATTTCAAGCCCTTATCATGAAATTTGCAGATATTTCACGCTTCCTTAAACTTTAGCGAAACCTATTGACAGACAAGTAAAAAAGTGAGTGCTCTTTTCCTTGCTTAAAGGACTTTTTTCAAATAATGACCGGTGTAGCTTTCAGAAACCGCAGCAATTTCTTCTGGTGTACCAGTTGCAATGATCGTTCCACCGCCTTCGCCACCTTCTGGACCTAGATCAATCACATGGTCCGCTGATTTGATGACATCCAAGTTGTGTTCGATCACTAAAACGGTATTGCCAGCGTCGACAAATCGTTCCAAAACTTTCAACAAACGGGCAATATCATCCGTATGCAGACCAGTCGTTGGTTCATCTAAGATATAAAAACTCTTGCCATTGGAATTTTTGTGCAGTTCACTGGCAAGCTTCATCCGTTGCGCTTCCCCACCAGACAAAGTAGTCGCTGGTTGTCCCATCGTGACATAACCTAGACCGACATCGACGATCGTTTGCAATTTTCGATGGATTTTAGGAATATGTTGGAAAAATTCCACTGCATCTTCCACGGTCATATCTAAGATTTCCGAAATATTTTTTCCTTTGTAATGAACTTCTAACGTTTCTGAGTTATAACGTTTGCCATGACAAACCTCACAAGGTACGTAGACATCAGGTAAGAAGTGCATCTCGATCTTGATGATTCCGTCCCCTTTACATGCTTCACAGCGTCCACCTTTTACATTAAAACTAAAGCGGCCTTTTTTGTAACCACGGACTTTCGCCTCATTGGTTTTAGCAAATAAATCGCGAATGTCATCAAAGACACTGGTATACGTTGCTGGATTGCTTCGAGGCGTCCGACCGATAGGGCTTTGATCGATATCGATCAATTTCTCAATCGCTTCATAACCAGTAATGGTTTTAAAGCGACCAGGCTTGTTCGAATTCCGATTGATTTTTTGCGCCAAGGCTTTTTTCAAAATTTCGTTGACTAATGTCGATTTACCAGAGCCAGAGACCCCAGTAACGGCGACGAACTTTCCTAATGGAAAATCGACCGAAATGTTTTTCAAGTTATTCTCAGAAGCACCGGTCACACGAATCTTTTCACCATTGCCTTTGCGGCGTTCCGTTGGTGTCGGGATTTGTCGTTTTCCTGATAAGTACTGACCTGTTAAGGAAGACGCATTGGCTGCGACTTCATCAGGAGTGCCTGCAGTGACGATCTCGCCACCTGCGTGTCCTGCACCTGGACCGACATCGATCAAGTAGTCCGCTGCCCGCATCGTGTCTTCGTCATGCTCAACGACGATCAGGGTATTCCCAAGATCACGCATTTTCCGCAATGAATCTAGTAAGCGATCGTTATCCCGTTGGTGAAGACCGATCGATGGCTCATCAAGAATGTAAAGCACCCCAGACAAATTGGAGCCGATTTGTGTTGCCAAACGAATCCGTTGCGCTTCCCCACCAGAGAGTGTGCCTGATGCACGACTCAGGGTCAAATAGTCCAATCCGACATTTTTCAAGAAGCTTAAACGATCATCGACTTCTTTCACGATCGGACGTGCGATCATTTGCTCTTGTTCCGATAGTTTCAATTCTTCGACAAAGTTCAACGCATTGTTGATTGCCATCTCGCTCATTTCACCAATGTGTTTTCCGTTGACTTGCACGCACAGCGCTTGAGGGTTCAAACGATAGCCATGACAAGTTTTACAAGTCAATTCCGTCATATACAAACGCATTTGATCACGGGTGAAATCAGAGTTAGTTTCATGATAACGGCGTTTAATATTTGGTAAGATTCCTTCAAAAGCTACCTCAACATCACGCACGCCACCGAAATCATTCTCATAATGGAAATGGAAAATTTCGCCATTCGAACCATTCAAAATAATGTCTTTGTGTTCTTCTGGCAGCTCTTCAAAGGGTGTGTCCATATCGATATTGAACTCTTGACAGGCTTGTTCCAGCATTTGCGGATAGTACTGTGAACTGATTGGGTTCCAAGGTAATAGTGCGCCTTCACGCAACGTTTTGCTTTGATCGGGAATCACTAGGTCGACATCGACTTCTAGCTTCACACCAAGACCATCACAGTCTGGACAAGCACCAAAAGGCGCATTGAATGAAAAGAGCCGCGGTTCTAATTCACCAACTGTAAAGCCACAATACGGACAAGAATAATGTTCACTGAAAAGCATCTCTTCTTGACCAATCACATCGACTACCGCATAGCCATCAGCTAAACGTAATGCCGCTTCAAAGGAATCAAACAGACGAGAACGGATGCCTTCCTTTACAACGATTCGGTCAATGATGATGGCAATATCATGCTTTTTATTTTTTTCTAATTCAGGCGCTTCGGAGACATCATAGACTTCGCCATCCACCCGCATCCGAACATAACCTTCTCTTTGGATACGTTCGAAGACTTTTTTGTGCTGCCCTTTCTTTTGATAAACGATAGGTGCCAACAATTGGATCTTAGTGCGTTCTGGTAATGCCAAAACTTCATCCACCATCTGCTCAACCGACTGACTAGTAATCTCAATATGATCATTGGGACAGATTGGGTGACCGATTCTGGCGTAAAGAAGCCGCAGATAATCATTGATTTCAGTAACCGTCCCCACTGTTGATCGCGGGTTCTTGCTGGTGGTTTTTTGATCGATAGAAATCGCTGGACTAAGTCCATCAATGCTATCTACGTCGGGTTTATCCATTTGCCCTAAAAACTGACGGGCATACGCCGATAGACTTTCGACATATCGGCGCTGTCCTTCGGCATACAACGTATCAAATGCTAAGGAGCTTTTCCCTGAACCCGAAAGACCAGTTACAACAACGAGCTGGTCTCTGGGAATCGTCACATCGATATTTTTTAAATTATGGGCCCGTGCCCCATGGATCACGATTTTATCATTTGCCATATTGTTTCTCCTTCTAATCAGCAGCTTTTAGCTCAAGAATAGTATCTCTCAAGGTGGCAGCCGTTTCAAAATCCAGTGCTTTCGCAGCATCTTTCATTTCTTTTTCTAATTTCAACAACAAGGTTGCTTTTTCTTCACGACTCAGCTCTTCATAAGAAGTCGTGGTGTATTCGCCAGTTTCTTCCGCCACTTTCGTGATTGCGATCAGATCGCGAATCTCTTTGATGATGGTTTTCGGTACGATTCCATGTTCTTCGTTATAGGCTTCTTGAATACTTCGGCGTCGCGCTGTTTCGTCGATCGCTCGCTGCATCGAATCGGTCATTTTATCGGCGTACATGATTACTTTTCCTTCTGAGTTACGAGCTGCTCGTCCGATGGTTTGGACTAATGAACGCTCGCTGCGCAAGAAGCCTTCCTTATCGGCATCAAGGATCGCAACCAGGGAAACTTCTGGGACGTCTAACCCTTCTCGCAATAAGTTGATTCCGACCAGTACATCAAATTCACCGAGACGCAGGTCGCGAATGATCTCTGTTCGTTCCAATGTTTTGATGTCACTGTGCAGGTATTTGACTTTGATCCCTAATTCTTTAAAGTAATCCGTCAAATCTTCAGACATTTTTTTCGTCAAGGTCGTGACAAAGACCCGTTCATTTCGCTCGACTCGCTCATTGATTTCTCCTACAAGGTCGTCAATTTGACCCATAATCGGTCGTACTTCGATCACCGGATCTAACAGACCAGTCGGACGAATGATTTGTTGAATGACGGTATCGGTTTGATCGTATTCATATGGTCCAGGTGTTGCTGAAACATAGACGATTTGGTTGACATGCTTCTCAAATTCTTCCAAGCGTAGCGGACGGTTATCCAATGCAGAAGGCAAACGGAAACCATAATCCACTAACATTTGTTTTCTAGCACGGTCACCATTATACATCCCACGAACTTGCGGCATGGTCACGTGGGATTCATCAATAACGATCAGAAAGTCATCAGGAAAGAAATCTAATAACGTATAAGGCGGTTCACCTTCTTTTCGTCCATCCATGTGGCGAGAGTAGTTTTCGATCCCCGAGGTATACCCCATTTCTCGCATCATTTCAATATCATAGTTGGTTCGCTGCTCTAAACGCTGTGCTTCCAACAGCTTATTTTCTGCTCGCAAAACTTTCAGTCGTTCATCGAGTTCACTTTGGATCGAAGCAATCGCATGTTCCATATGGTCTTCATTGGTCACAAAGTGAGTTGCTGGAAAGATCGACACATGTTCGGTGTCACTCATGATCTCGCCCGTCAAGGCATCGACTTCACGAATCCGATCGATTTCATCGCCAAAAAACTCAATGCGTAACGCTCGCTCATCACGAGAAGCTGGGAAAATCTCCACAACATCGCCACGTACGCGAAAACGTCCCCGTTGAAAATCGATGTCGTTTCGTTCAAATTGGATCTCGATCAATTCTTTTAATAGTTGATCGCGAGACTTTTCCATCCCTACTCGTAAAGAAACAACCTGTCTGGCATACTCGATCGGCGAACCTAAACCGAAAATACAAGAGACAGAAGCCACAACGATCACATCGTTTCTCTCTAATAAAGAACTTGTGGCCGAGTGACGCAGCTTATCGATTTCATCGTTGACACTGGAGTCTTTTTCGATGTATGTATCACTGGAAGGAACATACGCTTCTGGTTGATAGTAATCATAGTAACTGACAAAGTACTCGACCGCATTATTTGGGAAAAAGTCCTTGAACTCGCCATATAATTGTCCAGCCAGTGTTTTATTATGGGCAATGATCAATGTCGGTTTATTGACTTCCTTGATTAGATTAGAAATCGTATAAGTCTTACCGGTCCCAGTGGCTCCCAACAAAATCTGTGCTTTTTTTCCACCGACCACCCCGTCAACCAATTGATGGATCGCTTCTGGTTGATCCCCAGCTGGTTGATATTTTGATACTAAGTCAAATTCATGGGAAGTTGTTCTTTCGATCATCTTCATTCCCCCTCGATTATTCTAAACGACAACAAAAAAAGAAAAACTCGCTGCCGCTTTTCCATAAATAAGTATATCATAGCGAACATACTTTCGCCATCATTTGCTATGAAAGTTTCATGCGATTAAGCATAACTTAACATGTTTGATTTTCTAACATCTGATGTGAGGTTTAAGCAATTTTGTCATATTTTTAAAGAGAAAGACTTGTGTGTTGAAGAAAAAATCCATATAATCTATAAATACGTTATATCTAAAGGGGGAATTTTCTTGAAAAGAAAACACATGTCCTTCGCTTTAATCGCGCTGATTATCAGCATTTTTACGCTATCAGTAAAGTCAGCAAGTGCGGAGGAAACTACGTATAAGATAGGAACAGATTTAACATTTGCTCCTTTCGAATTCAAGAATGAAAATAATGAATATGTAGGGATCGATATAGATTTATTAAACGCGATCGCTGAAGATCAAGGTTTTGCAGTTGATTTACGTCCACTCGGTTTTGATCCTTCCATCCAAGGTGTTTTGTCCAATCAGTTGGACGGAATGATTGCAGGAATGAGTATCACAGAAGAGCGCAAAGAGAACTTTGATTTCTCAGATCCTTATTTTGATAGTGGGATTCAAATGGCGGTAGCTGATGACAATGACAGCATTACTAGCTACGAAGATCTTGAGGGCGAAACGGTCGGTGCAAAGGTTGGTACCGAAAGTGCCCGCTTTCTAGAAGAAAATAAAGACCAATATGGCTACGACATCAAACTTTATGATGACGCTACTGGGTTGTATGGCGCTGTACGCAATGGTACTGTGGCAGCCGCTTTTGATGATTATCCAGTGCTTGGCTATGCCATCAACAACGGCGAACCGATGAAACTTGTCGGCGAACCTGAAAAAGGTGCTTCTTACGGATTCGCTGTCAGAAAAGGCCAAAATCAAGAACTACTTGAAAAATTCAATGCTGGTTTAGCCAACATGAAAGCTTCTGGCAAATACGACGAAATCGTCAATACTTACATCACAACGTCTGATTCAGATGCAGACACCAGTGAAATGGTGAAAGTCGAACCAAAGAAAGATGTTTACCGAATTGCCAGTGACTCCGCCTTCGCTCCCTTTGAATTCCAAAATGAAGACAATGAGTATGTAGGGATCGATGTTGATTTAATGAATCGGGCGGCAGAATTGCAAGGGTTCAACATTGAATTCAATTTCATCGGTTTTTCAGGAGCTTTGCAAGCCTTGGATGGTAACCAAGCAGATGGGATGATCGCTGGGATGACGATCACTGATGAGCGTCGTCAATCCTATGACTTCTCTGACTCTTACTTTGAAAGCGGCATTCAGATCGCTGTAAAAGAAGGCAATGATTCCATCAATTCCTATGAAGATCTAGAAGGAAAAACCGTTGGTGCGAAAGTGGGAACAGAAAGTGCAGACTTCTTGATCGCCAACGAAGAAAAATATGGTTATTCGATCAAATATTATGATGCGGCCGATCAATTATATGCGGCTGTTAACGGCGGACAAATCGATGCCATGATGGATGATTATCCAGTGATCGGTTATGCCATCAGCCAAGGTCAAAAACTAGTGACACCGATTGAAAAAGAATCTGGCGGTCAGTACGGTTTTGCGGTGAAAAAAGGCCAAAATCCTGAACTGATCCAAATGTTCAATGAAGCATTGAAAGAAATGAAACGGACTGGCGAGTACGATCAAATCATCAATAAATACATTGAAGATGGCTCTGCCACAGAAAAACGAGTGGATGAATCAACGATCACTGGTTTGATCAGCAACAACTATAACGTCTTATTAAAAGGTTTATGGAATACCCTTTTACTAGCATTGATTTCTTTTGCCTTAGCATTAGTGATCGGCATCATTTTTGGACTATTTAGTGTTGCTCCAATCAAAGCATTGCGGGTTTTTGCAGGGATCTATGTTGATATCATTCGTGGTATTCCTATGATGGTATTGGCTTTCTTCATCTTCTTCGGCCTTTCCGATGCCATTGGTATCACGATTCCCGACTTTGCAGCCGGGGTCATTACATTGACTTTAAATGCCAGTGCCTATATCGCTGAGATCGTCCGTGGCGGGATCAATGCGGTGCCAAAAGGTCAGATGGAAGCCTCTCGTAGTTTGGGGATGACCTACACTCGGACAATGCAGAAAATCATTTTACCGCAAGCGATCAAAATCATGATTCCATCTTTCGTTAACCAATTCGTTATCTCGTTGAAAGATACAACGATCATCTCGGTTATCGGAGTCGTAGAATTATTGCAAACTGGGAAAATCATCGTTGCTCGGACTACGCAAAGTACCTATGTTTACTTGATCATCGCGATTATTTACTTAGTCGTGATCACAGCTTTAACGAAACTTGCAAAAGTTTTAGAAAAGAAGGTGAAATAGCATGAAAGAAAAAATCTTAGTTGAAAATCTTGTAAAAAAATACGGCGACAATACCGTATTGAACAATATCAATGTTTCAATCGCTGAAGGAGAAGTCGTTTGTGTGATCGGTCCTTCAGGATCCGGGAAATCGACGTTCTTGCGCTGTTTGAACCGCTTAGAAGAACCAACCAGCGGCGATATTATCGTTGACGGCGCACATCTGATGGATAAAAACACCAATATCAATGCTGTTCGTCAACATATCGGCATGGTGTTTCAGCATTTCAATCTCTTCCCTCACTTGTCGGTTTTAGAAAATATCATTTTAGCACCGATGGATCTAAAAAATGCTTCTCGGCAAGAAGCGGAAAAGAACGCAATTCGTTTATTAGAAACGGTCGGTTTGGCAGATAAAAAAGACATGTACCCTGACAATCTGTCTGGAGGACAAAAACAACGGGTGGCGATCGCTAGAGCTTTAGCAATGAATCCCGATGTGATGTTGTTCGATGAACCAACCTCCGCACTCGATCCAGAAATGGTTGGCGATGTACTCAATGTTATGAAGGATTTGGCAAAACAAGGAATGACCATGGTGATCGTAACTCACGAGATGGGTTTTGCCAAAGAAGTAGCAAACCGTGTGATGTTTATTGACGGCGGGAACTTCTTGGAAGACGGTACACCTGAGCAAATCTTTACCAATCCTAAGCATGAGCGTACCAAAGACTTCTTAGACAAAGTATTGAATATTTAAAAAAGCCGGCTCTTTGTCAATAAGGACTGATGAGTTGTGTAAAATCAAATCT
>NZ_JAUKPK010000031.1:0-25278 GCF_030499455.1 Enterococcus sp. B2E4 | reverse complement strand
CTAGGGCTGTTAAAAAGCCACCCGTTTCACGGGTGGATATTTACTGTTTAAAATACTTAGATTCATGACGAAAGACGAGGGGATGATTTTTGCAAAAGACGGAGCTTTTGTGCAGGTTAAGCAAAACGATGAAAAATCGGCTGCATCTGTTCAAACGTACAGAGCTTAGTAAATCCTAATGACCGTAAAAGATCTTGTCCCTCTTTGATTTGAAACCCGAGGTGCTCTGGTTTATGACTGTCGCTGCCGATGGTTATCACGCTTCCCCCCAAGTCACGATAAAGCTTGAGGATCTCGATCGATGGCGTATACCCGTTGATTCCGTAACGGTGGGAAGAGGTATTCAGTTCAATGCCTTTGCCATTTTTGATCACGACTTTCAAGATCTCTGCTATTTGTTCTTTCGTTTGTTCAAAAGCGTCCTTCTCTTTATCTAAATAACGACGAATCAAATCCATATGGGCTAAGACGGAATACTCTTTATATGTCGTGACTAGCTGATACATTTCATCATAATAGCGCTCGTAGCATTCCTGTTGGCTGCGTCCTTTTTGAAATTCTCCAGTCCAAAATTCTTGATCGTCTACCTGATGAACGGAAAGTAAAATGAAGTCAAAGGGATGCGAATGATAAAGACGGGTAAATTGTGGGATCGTGTGCATTTGTATCCCAAATTCCAGCCCAGTTTTTAGCTTGATTTGGTCACTGTATGTTTCCTTTAAGCGTGCCAGTTCGTTAAAATACAAGTCGTAGTAGACATTTTTTACAACTTTATTGGCCCCGACGAGGTACGTATCCGTCGCTTGCCAGTCTTCTTTGACTCCATAATCCACATGATCGGTAAAGCAGATTTCTGCTAAGCCTAGTTTAATGGCGTCTTTGACTACATCTTCCATCAAATACCAAGAATCATCGCTGTAATCACTATGGACGTGATAGTCTGTAAAAATCATGGCGTCTCCTTTTGTTTCGTTATTTTTGCTGCTTCTGCCAGTCTGCTCGTTTTTGATGATAGAGCTGGGCGGCAGTTTCCCAATGTTCTTTGTCAGCCGGCTGAATCTCACGGATCACACGGGCTGGATTGCCGCCGACGATCGTATTCGGCGGCACATCTTTTGTGACGACGGAACCAGCAGCGACGATGGCATGTTTGCCGATCGTGACACCTGGTAAAATCGTACTATTGCCCCCGATCCAAACGTAATCTTCGACGGTGATCGGTAGGCCAAATTCCAAATCTTGACTGCGGACCACAGAATCGATTGGATGACCGGCGGTATAGAAGCTGACCCGTGGTCCCACCATCACATGATCACCAATCAGAATCTTATTGACATCTAAAAAAATGCAATCCATATTGGCATAAAAGTGATCACCAATCTCAACATGGCGACCATAATCAACATAAAGGGGTGGTTGGACAAAGCAATGTTGCCCAAATTTGCTAAAGAGTGCTTTTTCTTTGGCGATGATTCGTTCTCGGTCATCGACTGGTAAGTGGTTGATTTCCTGGGCACGTTTTTTTCCCTCCGCTGAACCATTCTCAGGGAGAATGCCAGCAGCTTGATACAATTGACCAGCCAACATCGCTTGATAATCAAAGTCTTCTTTCATTGCAAAATCCTTTCTAAGACGGTAAATCGTCGGTGGTTAATTCAATCAAATTGCCTTCAGGGTCTTGGACAACTGCTTCATAATAGCCATCGCCTGTTGTACGAGGACCATTTAAAAGAGGGTAGCCATCTTCAACAAACCGTTGAGCGTATCGAGCGACGTCAGCTTGATCACCAACTGCAATCGCAAGGTGAGTGTAGCCTAAGCTTTCGCTGATACGAGGGCTTAAAAATTTCTTGGTCGTTAATTCTAACCGACTTCCAGAATCAAAGGTCAAAAAATAGGACTGAAAGCCTGTTTTCGGATTATGGTATTTTGTGTTGCTGACCGCCTGAAAGTAGGTTTCATAAAATGTCCTCATTTTTTCCAAATCATTGACATATAGTGCGATGTGTTCAATTTTCATTATCGACAACTCCTTTAATAAGCAATATAGATCGTTTTTTTTTGAACTTAGTAAACTTTGTTTAATAAGTTGCTTCTATTATACCTTTGTTAACAAAATTAATAAAGGTATATTCCCAGCTTTTTATCTGTTAAAATAGGAGCGTTGAGGGGGAGAAAAATGAAAGCTTATCAGCCAACGACCATTAAATTACATAATCAGGCAGTATTGCTGGATTTGCTAAAACAGCAGCAAGCGCCTATGACCAAGCGCCAACTGGCAGATGCCTCTCAATTAAGCGTGGTAACGATCAACAAGCTGCTTCCTGAATTGATTGAAAAGCAGTTGCTTTTGACGACGGATCAACCGCAACGAACGGGAGGACGTCAAGCTGCGGCTTACCAGTACAATGCGCAACGGACACTGTTGTTGATCATTCAGTTTATCGAAGAAGACCAGCAGATCGTGATTCGTTTTTCAGTCGTCGATCTCGTCGGGAACATTTTGCATCATGAGCAGTCAGCAGAGGGCCGATTGCCGCAGTTCTTGCAAGTGATTCGTCAGATAAAACAGGAATACCCGAAAATCAGCTTGGCAGTCGTGGGAATTCCTGGTGTGGAAATTGCTGGAAGACTGAAGATCATGGATGCTCCAGCATTTAAGGACATGGCGCTAGGGGAATTGATTGAAAAGGAGATCGCTGTAAAAACGCTTATTGAGAATGACGTGAATGCTGCGGTATTTCATTTCAAAGAAGAGAAAAAAATCGTGGCTGGCATTTATTTTCCGAAAAATTATCCGCCAGGTGCGGGACTGGTCATCGACCAACAGCTCTTTAAAGGAGCCAACCATTTAAGTGGCGAAATCAAGCATTTGCCGCATCTCTACACGGCTTCTTACCCTTTGGCAACAGAGGCGATCCCAGAACAAGTGACTGCCACTCTTCAAGCGATCGTGGCAGTGACGGACCCGCATCAAGTCATTTTGTTTTTGCCCTCTGAATGGCAGGCGCTCGTGCCGCGCTCCTTTTTGGAAAAGCAGCTGGCAGCAGTGTTTCAATATGGCGTCTTGCCAAAATTACACTTTTCCGATCGGTTTTCAGAAAATTATTTGGCTGGGTTGATCACGATGGGAATCGAAGCAGCTGGCTTAGGGCTTTGATTCCCAGCATTCAACTGGTACTGAGGACAAAAACTACCGCTGCTTCCTTTATTCAGAAGTAGCGGCAGTTTTTTTGAAAATACGAGAACTCACAGCTTGGCGAGTTTCTGTGCTTTTTCGGTATTCGCAAAATGCAGTTTGGCATATTGGCCTAATAGTGCTATGCCACCTTGCTGCAGTAATTTTGCTGCAACTTGATCAGCAGCTGCGTGGGCGCCAGAAGGCAAGCGCAAACCGACTTCTTTAGAGGCTGCATCTAATTCATCCAAAAAGACTGTACGACATAAAATAGAGGCTGCCGCTACTGCTAAATGATATTGTTCACCTTTCGTCGCAAAATAGAGCTTTTCAGTGACCGCTACTTGTTCCGACTTTAAATAGGTGCGATAATTTTTTTCGCTCGTGAACTGATCGATCAAAATGGCATCTGGTGTCTCAGGAGCAATCTTTTGCAAAAGCAAACGAATGGCTTGATTATGCAAAGCAACTTTCATTCGGACTGTGTTGTATTTTGGTTGGATCTCGTTGTATTTGCTGGGCGTGACGGTGAGCAATTGGTAAGGAACCAATTCTTTGATTTTCGGCGCCATCTTACGGATCTCTGGATCTGTCAGCATTTTTGAGTCCTTGACTCCTAAAGCTTTCAGCTGTGGTAATTGCTCTTTTTTTGCATAGACGGCACAGACCACCAAAGGACCGAAATAACTGCCATTACCGACCTCGTCACTGCCGACGACGCTTTTTTCGCTAAATCCTGCTGGCAACGCAGTGGATGAAACAGTCGCTTTTTTCTTATCTGGTACAGCACTTGCCGTATCGCCCCATAAGGAAGCTTCTTTTTCAGCAGTCGCTCCTTGGAACATGACTTTTCCTGACGTATAAGCAGTGATCGTCGTTGGCCCTTTTTTGGCGACAAACACTGTATAAGGAACTTTCTTAGCTAGCAAATCTCGTTGGTAAAATTGCTGCATCTTTTGGATAGTTGAAGTTGGTACTTTGATAACGATCGTACTCATTTGATTCCTCCTGATTTTTTGTCTTTTTTTAGGTAGACAAAAGGATACTTTAAGATTTTACCATACTTCTTATTCTTTTTTACTAAGACGATCAGCAAACAAACGATTGGCATGGAAATTCATAAGAAAATCACGTATAATAGTTAAGAGTTTGCGACACATGTTCAATAAGTGATAGAATAGAGCAGAATGTAAGCAATGGGAGGAAATATTCCTATGACGGAGCAAAAGAAACGTTATAAAGCAGTTATCGCGAATCAAAGTTACACGATTATTGGACGCGAAAGCAAAGAACACATGGATATGGTGACAAGATTGGTCAATGACCAACTGCTTGAGATCATGCAATTATCGCCACAAACCGATCAAGAACAAGCGTCGATCTTATTAGCGATCAACGCTGTTTCCGACCAGCTGAAAAAACAAGAGCAGCTTTTGGTCCTACAAAAAAAGGTGGACGAGCTGCGAGGACAAGCCATTAAAGCAACGGAGCTTGAGAATCGCATTAAGCGGATCGAAGCGATTGAATCCGAAGCACGAAAAGTTCTCGATGAGACAGGTCGCAGTGATGTGGAGATCCATAATCATGTGGAAGCACAACAGATCTTAAATGAACAAAGGAAACGAAAAATTCAAGAAAAGACAGCCCATGGGTAGTGCGGCGTAGAAAGGATACCTAAATGATTGGATTATTTGTCTTGGTTTTGTTGTTGGCAGCCTTTTACGGCGGCGCACGGCGCGGAACCAGTTTACAATTGGTCTCAGTTTTGGGCTATTTGATCTCTTTTTTCTTTGCAGTAGCAAATTACCAAGAAATTGCGAAGAAAATTGAGCTCTATGTTCCTTATATGTCAGTAACGGCGGACTCAAAGTTAAAATACTACGATATGGAACTGGCTTTAGATTTAGACAAAGCCTATTATGCAGCCATCGCTTTTGTGATGGTGCTCTTTGCTGGATGGCTGATCACAAAACTAGTGGTGATTTTTGCAGACAGTTTGCGTTACAAACGCCTACGTTTTTTAGGTGGTTATGACTGGGCAGTTGCGGGTGTTTTGAATGTTATCTTGATGTATATCAATTTGTACATGTTTTTCATGATTCTCTCAATGATCCCGTTTGCCACGATTCAAAATCTGTTTGAAACGAGCGGAACTGCGAATTTCATCGTTGATCGGTCGCCGATTCTCTCAGATTACTTCTATCGATTGTGGATCACAGATGTGATTGGGTAAAAAGCAGGCAGATGGTTGCAGAGCCATTCTGCCTTTTTCTTAGGAACAAAAAGTTAAAACAAAGCAGGTGAGAAAAGAATGAATACTAAGATCCTTGATGTTTTAGGATTTGAACAAGTAAAGAGTCAAATCGGTCAGTATATTGTAACAGCCCAAGGAAAAGAAGCCTTAGCAAAGCTTGCGCCATCAAGTGATGCGCAAGTCATTTCCTCTTGGCTAGCAGAAACAGAAGACGCGATCAAGATCCAACGTTTAAGAGGCGGAATCCCTGTACCAAAGATTGAGAATATTCGTCCCCAAATGAAACGGATCGAAATTGGCGCCGATTTAAACGGCATTGAGTTGGCACAAGTTGCCCGTGTCTTATCAACTACGCAGGAATTGAAACGCTTTTTTGCTGATTTGTCTGAAAGCGAGATTGAATTTTCCCGCTTGTATCACTGGGAAGAACAGTTGGTGTCTTTGCCAACCTTGAATCGACGCTTGAAAGAAGCTATCGATGAGGATGGCCGAGTCACAGATGATGCCTCTCCAGCACTACGTGGAATTCGCCAATCGATCCGACGAGCAGAACGGACGATTCGCGAGACATTGGATGGCATCGTCCGAGGTGGCAATGCAAAGTATCTAAGTGATACGATCGTAACCATGCGAAATGAGCGTTATGTGATTCCAGTCAAACAAGAGTACCGAGGTGTTTTCGGCGGGGTAGTCCACGACCAAAGTTCCTCTGGTCAAACCTTGTTTATCGAACCGAAACAAGTAGTGGAACAAAATAACCGTTTGCGCCAGCATCAAATTGCGGAACGGGATGAAATTACACGTATTCTAGCAGAATTGTCAGCAGAGTTAGCCCCATATCAAAGAGAGATCCTCCATAATGCGTATGTGATCGGGATCATGGATTTCATGAATGCCAAGGCTCGTTTTGGAAAAGAGATGAAGGCAATCGTACCAGCGATCAATCAAGACAACCATGTCTTTTTTAAGCAAGCACGTCATCCATTGATCGATCAAGAAAAAGTCGTTCCTAACGATATTACGATTGGAAAAGAGTATCAAGCCGTTGTCATTACTGGGCCGAATACCGGTGGGAAAACCATCACCTTAAAAACATTAGGGCTATTGCAGATCATGGGCCAAGCTGGTTTACCAATTCTGGCAGAAGAAGAAAGCCAAATGGGTGTCTTCAATGAGATTTTTGCGGACATTGGGGATGAACAATCCATTGAGCAAAGTCTATCGACCTTTTCTTCTCATATGACAACGATCGTTGAAGTGTTGAAAAAAGTCGACGAGACAAGCTTAGTTCTCTTTGATGAATTAGGCGCAGGAACCGATCCTCAAGAAGGGGCGGCACTAGCGATTGCGATTTTGGACGAACTTGGGGCTAAGTCGGCTTATGTCATGGCGACGACCCATTATCCTGAATTGAAGGTTTATGGCTATAACCGATCCAATACGATCAATGCCTCTATGGAATTTGATGTTGATACCTTAAGTCCGACCTATCGCTTGTTGATCGGGGTTCCAGGACGAAGCAATGCGTTTGAGATTTCGAAAAGACTTGGCTTGCCAGATACGATCATTGATCAAGCCAAAGAGATCATGGATGGAGAAAGCCAAGACCTGAATGAAATGATCGCTGATTTAGAAAATCGAAGAAAAATGACGGAAACCGAGTATCTTGAAGTCCGTCATCATGTAAAAGAAGCGGCCCGCTTGCACCAAGAGCTAGAAGCAGCCTATAGTTATTTCTTTGAAGAACGTGAAAAAGAATTGGCGAAAGCTCGGCAAAAAGCCAATCAGATCGTTGAAGAAGCCAAAGAAGAATCTGAAAAAATCATTGCCGATATTCGTAAAATGCAGTTAGCCGGCGGTCAAACGAAGGTCAAAGAACACGAGCTGATCGACGCGCGCACCAAGTTATCAGGACTGCAACAAGAAGAACATCTGCAAAAAAACAAGGTTCTGCAAAAAGCCAAAGCAGCCAAGACGCTGAAAGAAGGAGACGAAGTGCTTGTAACATCTTATGGGCAGCGCGGGGTCTTATTGAAAAAAGCAGGCAAAAATCAATGGCAAGTCCAAATCGGTATTTTGAAAATGAATTTGCCAGAAACAGATCTCCAACCAGCAGCGCCAGTGAAGGAGCCTACACAGCGTATCGTCAATACGATTCGTTCTGCTGACAGCAGTCCAGTGGTCAATCAGTTGGATTTACGCGGCAAGCGGTACGAAGAAGCCCTCAATGAAGTGGATCAGTATTTAGATGCAGCGATTTTGGCAGGCTATCCGCAAGTGACGATCGTCCACGGAAAAGGAACCGGCGCATTGCGTCAAGGGATCACTGACTACCTAAAAAATCATCGCTCGGTGAAAAGTTTTGAATTTGCGCCAGCAAATCAAGGGGGCAATGGGGCGACCATTGTGAAGTTTAACTAACCTTTAAGAACCCTTACCTTTTGTAAGCAGACGATTTTAAAAAACTTCCGATACGTGGTATACTTTTTTTAGTTTTAAAAATGGAGGGGAAGTACGATGGCAAAAGAAATTACTGATAAAACTTTTTCAGAAGAAACCGATAAAGGCTTAGTCCTTATTGATTTTTGGGCAACTTGGTGTGGTCCATGTCGGATGCAAGCGCCGATCTTGGAACAATTAGCGAATGAATATGAGGAAGACGAATTGAAGATCGTGAAAATGGATGTGGATGAAAATCCTGAAACACCAGCTTCATTCGGGATCATGTCTATTCCAACTTTGTTGTTGAAAAAAGACGGCCAAGTCGTTGATAAAGCAATTGGGGTGCATACAAAAGATCAATTGAAAGCTTTAGTTGCGGAACATATGTAATAGAAGAAACGTTTTTGAAGCAATAGCCGAAAGTGGCTATTGCTTTTTTTATTTTGGGGACAAAGTCTTTGAAGAATGCCTTTGACGTTTCTAACTTCTACTCTTTGTTCCATGCACTGCTGTTGGGGTTCACTCAATTGCTAACGAGAAAAGTGAGAATGAACATTAAGAAAACAGTCATTCTCCAACAATGTTAGCAGATCAGAAAAAAAAGATTGACGCTGGTTATATCATTCGATAATATATCATTAAGTGATATAGCTAGTGGGACGGAGGAATCAAATGGATGAGGCATTGACAGATTCAACCTATTTGATTTTATTAGCGCTTTTAAAGCCGAAACATGGGTATCTCATCATGAAACAGATCCATGAGCTAAGCCAAGGGACGTTTGAGATTGGTCCCGCAACAATGTATACGATTTTAAAGAAGCTGACGAAAAAGGGGTGGATCGATTTAGAGGAAAGCGTTGACCGAAAAAAAATCTATCAGATTACACCAGAAGGAAGACAAGTTCTGGAGAAAGATATTCAACGGCGCAAATTATTTTATCAAATCGGAGAACAGGTTTTCGAAGCGTTAGGGGGAGAGCAAGATGGGCATCAATAAGAAATACCTTCTTTCACTTGGTGTAGCCTATTACCCAGAAAAGGAAATGGTTCGTCTGCAAAAACAAGCGTCGTTAGGGTGGCACTTTGTGAAGATGAATCGGTTAGGGTTTTTGAAGTTTATCAAAGGAGACCCAGAAACGATCAAATATGCAGTAGACTTTTTCGAAGGAGAGCCCTCTGAGATCGTTGATTACTTAGCGATGTATCAAGCAGGAGGCTGGACTTATATCAGCAATTATAAAGATCGCTATTTTTATTTTAAAGCGTCTCCTGACACACCAGCGATTTTCAGTGACCAAGAAAGCTATCAAGAACGGATCGATAATGAAACACGGTATTTAATGAAAAAATCGATTCTACTTTCGGTGATCAGTTTAGTGATATTAGCAGCAATTTATTTTCTGATCCGTTATTTCAATATTCGCACAAATCCATTTTGGTCCTTTGGACTAGGATTGATTACGGGGCTGGTGTTTATCCCGATTGGGGTAGGATTGACCACGATCCTGATGAAATTCTTATATAAAAATCGAGCAAGTTATTACAATGAACCAGAGAAACTGGCGAAGCGTCAACGAGTGATCCGCGATACCGTCATCTTGATGTTTGTCGGAGCGATCATTGGCGCCGTTATCGGCTTTTTCTTTAGTGATATATTTTATTAGATAGGGAAGGTGAGCATGTGTTAGAAGCAAAACAATTAGTAAAAACATTTGGCGATTATACAGCAGTCGATCAATTGTCCTTTACCATCAATGATGGACAGATCATGGGCTTGATTGGTCAAAATGGTGCTGGTAAAACGACGACATTCCGATTGATCTTGGATTTCTTGAAAGCCGATCAAGGGGAAGTATTGTGGGATGGCCATAAAATTAGTGAAAAAGAATACAATATTATCGGCTATCTGCCAGAAGAACGCGGCTTGTTTCCAAAAGTAACGATTGAAGATCAATTGATCTATTTCGCGCGGTTACGAGGCAAGAAGAAAGAAGACATCGTACCAAAAATCGACTATTGGATGGACAAATTTAAAGTCAAAGGCAAGAAAACCGATAAAGTCAAATCGCTATCAAAGGGAAATCAGCAAAAAGTTCAGCTGATTTCAACGTTGATCCATGAACCAAAATTGGTGATTTTAGATGAACCATTTAGTGGGTTAGACCCCGTCAATGCAGAACTGTTGAAAAATGGGATCATTGAACTGAAAAAAAATGGCTCATGTGTCATTTTCTCCAGTCATAATATGGATAATGTGGAAAAAATCTGCGATCACTTGATTATGCTGCGGGATGGTCAAACCGTCTTAAACGGAAAAGTTCATGAAATTCGTGAATCCTTTGGGCGGACGAAAGTCTATTTAGAATCCAACTTGACGAAAGAACAACTCTTGGCAGTGGCAGGTGTCGAGGAAGTTCTTGCCAGAGAAGATGGCAGCTATGATATTACGATTGCTGATCCTGCAGTAGGAAAAACCTTATTTGATTTAGCAACGGCGGATGGTTATATCCCTATGTTCAATCAACAACCGCCAACGTTAGAAGAAATCTTTAAGCGGAAGGCGGGAAAAATAAATGAGTAAGTTTTGGGTAATCGCATTAGATGTTTATAAAAAAAATATCAAATCAATTTCGTTTTTGATTATGATTCTCGTGCCATTTATTGCAACGGGGGCATTTTATCTCATTGGTTATTTTGCTGATGGTATGAACAGTGTCGACAAAATTGCCGTTTATGCGAATGAACCAGCCATTGCGCAGACCTTTGTGGACCAAAGCGGCGATGATTTTGAATTTGAAATTGTTGACAGCGAAGAACAAGGGCAGCAACAGATGGCAGACAAAGATGCTGATGCTTTGTTACTTATTACTGCTTCTGGGGATACGCTGCAAGGGGAATTATTAAGCGAGTCCTCGATGGGGCAAGCTTTAGAGCTGACGATCCAACAGTTATTGACGGGTTTGCAGTCTTCCTATAGAGCTAGTGAGCTTGGCTTGACTGCTGAGCAAGTGGCAGTCCTTAGTGAAGTCGCACCGCTTGATCGTCAAAAAGTTTCCTTCGGTGAAGATGGCGAAATGACTTATGGGGAAGACAATACCGCGATGCAATCACTAGTAAGTATGATCGCAACAATCATCCTCTTTTTCTTTATCATTACTTACGCACAGATCATTGCACAAGAGATTGCCTCTGAAAAAGGCACACGCATCATGGAAGTCATTTTGTCTAGTACACGGGCGCAAATTCATTACTATGCCAAATTGACTGGTGTAATCATGGTTGCAGCGACCCAGCTAGTTGCTTATGTTGCGATTTTTGGTGGGAGCTATTTCTGGATCAAGGATAACCCAATGGTAAAAGACTTGTTGGCAAACTTTTCGACAGATGGCATTTTTGGTCCCTTCCTGGTGTTTGCGATCGTTTTCGTCTTCTTAGGAATTTTGATCTACTCGGTCTTATCAGCCCTTTGCGGGTCGTTAGTGAACAAAGCAGAAGATACGGCGAAGGCCATCATTCCAGTGACGTATCTTTCATTGGGCGGGTATATGCTTGGAATCGTGCTAGGCGGTATGGATCCTCATAACGTGGTCTTACGAGTAACTTCCTATGTACCATTTTTATCTTCCTTCATTATGCCAGTACGGCTTGCTAATGATACAGTGGGTATCGGCGGTGCATTGATTTCAGTAGGAATTCTTGCTGTTACCACGATCGTCCTGATGCTGGTTTCTGCAAAAATGTACAAATCAAATGTCTTGATCTATAACGACAATGGCATTTTAGCAACGTTGAAACAATCATTAGTGTTAATGAAAAACGAAAAATAAGCAAAACGCCCGATCCTTTTCGTGATCGGGCGTTTTTTATTCGCTAAAATCTAGAAAACAAGGGGCAAGCCTTTAGAATTCCTGCACAAAAAAGTTGAAGATCGATTGCTCAGAAGGCAGCTTGTGAGCGGCTAGCTCAGGATGCCACTGAATGCCTAAGATCGGTGCGCCATAGGCGGTGGATTCAATGGCTTCAACGACACCATCAGGAGCGGTGGCAATCACGTTGAAATCATCCGCAACGGTTTTGACTGCTTGGTGATGAAAAGAATTGACGTGATAGGTTGTGCCTAAAAGAGCAGCCAAACGACTGTCTTCCTTGATTTTTACCCCATGTGTAGGGAATTGAAAGAACGTCGGCAATTGCACGTGTTTGATCGTTGGGTGATCGATCAAAGAGAGATCTTGGTACAAACTCCCACCAAATGCGACATTGAGTAACTGCATGCCACGGCAGATTCCAAAGATCGGTTTGTTTTGAGCCACTGCTTCTTTGATCAATGCCAATTCAAAGACATCACGATCAGGATGAATGCCTTGAATCAAGGGATGAGGATCTTCGCCATAGTGAACAGGGGAGACATCGTGACCACCGGCTAACAAGAGTTTATCGATTTTGCTGATGTAAGTCGCAGCATCTTCCACGACACCCATTGGTAATAATAGGGGGATGCCTTGGGCTTGTTGGATATGGGTCACAAAATTTTTGGGTGTATAGGACAACCAATGTTCTGCTTCTTCAATCATTGGTCGTTCATTAGCAGCGATGCCGATAATGGGCTTCATTTGATCAAACCTTTCTACTAGTAAATGAATCGAAAAAGAAAAAAGGACACGAGGTCCTTTTTTCGATCACCTTCGCTTTATTTTTCGCGAATAACTTCGATTTTGTAGCCATCAGGATCTTTCACAAAATAGTAAGAAGGAGAAGTTCCTGGGAGTCCTTTCAGGTCAGTGACATCAAATCCAGCCGCTTGGTGCTTCTCATGAAGCGCTTCTAGATCATCGGTACTGATGGCGATATGGCCATAGCCGTCGCCTAACTCATAGCCAGGATGGTCATAGTTATACGTCAACTCTAGCTCGTAATCATCACCAGGCAAAGTTAAGTAAACCAAAGTAAATTTATGTTCAGGAAAATCACGACGGCGAGATTCTTCAAAACCAAAGGCAGTTTGATAAAAATCTAGAGAAGCCGTTAAGTCTTTGACGCGGACACATGTGTGAGCCATTTTCATGGGTAAATCATCCTTTCGATCTTGATAGTTGTATGATAACATATTTTCTCTTTTTGTAACGAATAAAAGACAACCGAGCGTTATTTCCAGCTTGTCCAGACTATTGGCATAAGGTAAAATGGAAAGAAAGTGTTGGTGGAGGGAATCATGCCAGAAAAGGAAATTGTGTTCGGGGAAAAAGAAGCGGGGAAACCATACAAATCAAGATATGGGGCGTATGTCGTTCTTCCAAACGAAAAAAATGAAGTGATCTTGGTGCAAGCACCCAACGGCGCATACTTTTTGCCCGGTGGTGAAATTGAGCCAAATGAGAGCAAAGAAGAAGCGATCCAACGAGAATTGATTGAAGAACTTGGATTTGAAGGGGAGATCGCTGAGTATCTAGGGGAGGCAGTTGAATACTTCTATTCGCGCCATCGCGATACATTTTACCATCACCCGGGCTATTTCTATTTAATGACACAGTGGAAAAAAGTTTGCGAACCGACAGAAGAAACCAATCAATTGTCTTGGCACACGCCAGAAGAAGCGATCCAACGATTGAAACGCGGCAGCCATAAATGGGCAGTTGAACAGTGGTTGGCAAAATAAAAAAGTCAGGTTTCCGATAAAAAGGAAACCTGACTTTTTTTACACTTAGTTATTTGTTAAAACATACTTGTTGATCACTTCTGCTACACCGTCTTCTTCATTTGAAGCAGTTAGGACATCTGCGGCATTTTTCACGTTTTCAGTAGCATTGGCCATCGCCACACCGATACCAGCATATTCCACCATGGTTAAATCATTTTCATTATCGCCGATCGCCATGACTTCTTCTTGTTTGATGCCTAAGTGCTCCGCCAATTTTTTGACAGCAGCTCCTTTATGGGCTTGTTTATTTAGGACTTCCAAGAAGTATGGAGCACTTTTAACCACATTGTAGTTGTCGGTCAAACTGCTCGGCAATTGTGGGATGATCTGATCCAGTATTGCGGGATCATCGATCATCATCATTTTGATGATATTCAAGTCAGCAGTCATTTCTTCTGGTGTCCGATATTTCAATGGCATGTTGACTAAGAAGGCTTCATAAATCGTGTAAGGACTGATATCGCGGTTAGCGGTATACATGGTATCCTCAGTTTCTACATGAAGGTGAACCCCTAATTTTCTCGCAGTCATCTCAACAAAGAGATAGTCATCTTGGGACAAGCCGAATTCAGAGATGATCTCTTGATTTTTGGTTTTTTGAACCAAAGAGCCATTGTAGGTAATCACGAAATCATTGTCCGTAAATAAGTCTAGTTCCTTCAATAAATCTTGGACACCAGTTAAGGGGCGTCCCGTACACAAAACGATGCGCACGCCTTGTGCTTCTGCGTCTTTTAATGCTTTGTAAACTGCTGGAGTGATCTTGCGGTCGTTGTTCAGCAGGGTACCATCGATATCGATGGCGATCAGTTTGATACTCATAAGTTCCTCCTAGTGGCTTGGTTTGATCAAAGCACCATTGCGAATGTGCTTGGCAAACTCTTGATACGTCTCTCCAAATAAATCATAGTGATTTTGGATGTTGGGGTCAATCATTTCTTTTGGGAAATAAAAGCGCTGGTCACCTTGGGTCTGTCCCGCTAAGGCTGCAACAAGTTGACTGGCTTGGGATAATTCTACAAGGGAACCATCTTTTTCCTGTAATTCGATCTGTGTCCGATGCTTACCAGAAGTTGGTCGATAAAAATCATAAGGCAGATCGAAGCTTGAATTGATGGCAGTATAGTAGCGGGGATTGAAGCCGACTTTTTCCACCAGTCCCTGCATTTCTTCAATCATCGGCAACTGTGTCTCATCGTCAAAGCGAGCGGATTTTAGCGGTTTACGATTTAAGAACCGCTTGGCTAAATCGCTGAGGATCGGATCATTCTCTTCCGTCCATTGGGTAAAGTAGGTATTCAACACGCCATCGTCGAGTTTCAAGTATTCATCTAAAGTGAATTCTTGTTTTAAAAACGGGAGAAGCAGTTGCGAATGGCTTTGAAACATTTCCTGATCCACCTGATAAAGTTCTGCAGCACGGTCCAGCAAATGGGCTAAGATCACTTCCATCCCTCGAGAACTCGCATGGAAATAAACTTGCACATACATTTGGTAACGACTGACGATGTAGTCCTCCACAGCGTGCATGCCATTCATAGAAAAAGCAATACCGCCTTCGTACGGACGAATCACTCGTAAAATTCTGGTCAGATCAAACGTGCCATATTCAGTGCCGGTAAAATAAGCATCGCGCAGCAAGTAGTCCATCCGATCAGCATCGATTTGACTGGAAATCATTTGAACGACTTGGGGATTTGGATAGGTTTTAGTGATGACACTTGCCACTTTCTCAGGAAATCCAGCTTCCACTCGGTTCAATATCTGATGAACTTCCGTTTCAGGAGAAGTGATGATCGCCACTGTGATGGCTTCATGATCCGTATGAAAAATATGCTCAAAGGTGTGGGAGTATGGACCATGGCCCACATCATGAAGCAATGCTGCACACAAGGTCACTAAACGCTCCTTATCATCCCAGCCGGTCGGTCCAACTTTTTCAATCGAATAATTGCGTTGGAAAATATCGCAAATGCGGCGGCTGATTTCATAAACCCCCAAGGAGTGAGAAAAGCGGCTGTGTTCTGCTCCGTGAAAGGTGAAAGAAGCAGTCCCTAGTTGTTTGATTCGTCGCAAACGCTGCACTTCTTTGGAATTGATCAAGTCTAAAATCACTTGGTGCTGCACATGGACATAGTTATGAACAGGGTCACGAAACACTTTTTCTATCGCTAAGGTTTGATATTTATATGGTAGGCTCATCGCTAAACTCCTTTATTGGGTGATTTCGCTTTTCCATGCCAGCTAAGCGTTGCTGCATTTGTTCGCTAAGGTCATTTTCTGAAAGCCATTGATCCAGTGACTCAAGCGGATATAGGGATTGGTCTGTGATCAAGAAAAGCAGGGCTTTTTGCAAACGGTCAATCACCTCTTGTGTGGTAAACTTACGGCCGAGAGCCGCTTCTAAAGTGGTCATGCTCGCAGGATTGACGGCTGGATAGCCATCCGTACCAAAGCGCTCTTTTAAACCTGCTTGGTAAAAACGACGAACGAGAGAGCCGCGGGCTGGTTGGTCGCCATTGATGCTCAGATACATCATGACAGCCACGCCGTCTTTGATCCGTCGTTGTGCTGTGCCAGCAATTTTTTTTCCGTCAATACTCAGGTCATAGGTGCCTGGGCAGTACGAGTCAGCAATTTCATAAGCCAAAATTGTCCGCTCAGGAAAGGCTGCTTGTAGCAATGTCGCCATCATTTCATAGGCTGCATCCGTAGTGGCAGCCAAATGTTTAGGGAAAATGAGGGAGACATTCAAAATACCGGCATCATTGATGACCCCAAGCCCGCCTGAGTTGCGGATGATCGAGGCATAGCCAGCTTCTTTCAAAACCTGCAGACCATCTATCAAAAAAGGCAGCCGGGTATCTTTCATTCCTAAAATCATCGTATCGGACAACTGCCAAAAATGACAATAAACTTGTTCCAGTTTGCCAGCAGCTTCGGTGGCAACATCGGTAAAAGCAAACGGCTCATAAGGATTGTGGATACGTGGTAAAGTTTGATCCATTACATAGATAGTCAAATCGGTTAAACTCCTTTAAAAATACCTGTTATCCTTATTATATACGATTCTTGGAAAATTACTTGGAGAAAAGAATGAAAACTTGCTTTTGTTTTCGCTTTTTTATTTTCAATGAAGAAATAGACCAAGGAGAATCAACTGAAATGATTGACAAACGAATGAAAAAAAGCAAGAATGAAACTGAAATCTTCAAAGGAGGCACACGTACATGCAAGAATTATCAAAAGGAATCCCAATCTCGATTCATTTAACAACCAATGTACGTCAAGCAGGGGAAACAGAGAATTTTCTGTTTGATCTGCAAGGACAAGCAGTCAAGATCGGTGATACCTTATATATCCGTTACAAAGAGATCCAGCCAGACGGTACCGACGTTCCCGTCACGATGAAAATCATGCCAGACGGATTGATTCAATTGATTCGCTCAGGGGAAATGCGCATGCGTTTGAAATTTTCTTATAAGGAACGGTTAGAGACGAGCTACCAAACCCCGTATGGTTTGATGATGTTCCACACCTTCACCAATCACCTGCACGTTAGCTTGAAAGACCGTCCATACTCGGGAAAGATCGATATCGATTATGACTTGTTCATGGCTGCTGACAAAGTCGGTGAATACAAACTATCTTTAGAATTTACCGCTTGATCAAAGGGAAATTGAAAGAAAAAATTGCAATTTGAGACGTAATTTTGTATGATTAGGAGTAGACTGTGAAAGGACGTGTCCCGTTTGGAAATTAATGTATTTGAAGGTGTAAATAAAAACGAATTGTCGATGATTGAAGTTGCCCATGCGATTTTAGAGCAGCGCGGTGACGTGATGGATTTTTCTGATTTGGTCAACCAAATTCAAAACTATCTTGAAACTTCAGACAGCGAGATTCGTGATTCATTGGCGCAGTTTTATACAGACTTGAATATCGACGGTAGTTTTATTTCTTTAGGCGACAATCGTTGGGGCTTACGTTCATGGTACGCCATTGATTCGATCGATGAAGAAGTCAACCATGGCATCGAAGACGAGGATGAAGACACACCACGTCGTCGCAAACGTAAAAAAGTCAATGCCTTTATCAACGATGATGAAGACGCAATCGATTATAACGATGATGATCCTGAGGATACTGATTTGTCAGATGACGAAGAAGATGATCTCTTTGATGATGATGATGACGAGGATGAAGAAATCTCGGCATACAATTCAGACTTGCAAGAAATCGGCGCCGATAATAGCACCGATGATGAAGAAGAATTACCTGACAGCATTGAGGAAGATCTAACCATTATCGATGACGATGATGAAGATGATTTTGCGGATGAAGAGGAAGAAGAGGAGTAATCCTCTTCTTTTTTTCGCCTTATGGCTGCAAGCAGCTTTTAATCGTTGAAGGACGAGTTCGTCTTCTTACATAGATACAAATAAAAAAAGGAACCGCATCAGCGGTCCCTAAGTGCTTTTGAATTATTGATTTGAATCGAGTATACTTGTAACGAAAAGAAAAAACGCGCCTTGAGGGAATCGAACCCCCGTCTCAAGAACCGGAATCTTACGTGATATCCACTACACTAAAGGCGCGAAGCACAAATATTAGTTTAACCAATTTCAGTGAAAAAAACAAGAGGTAGAATGATGAAATTTCAACAGCAATTTTCACAACAACAAAAACAGACGCAAAAGCTTGCTATGACGCAGAAATTACAGCAATCGATCCAAGTGCTGCAATTTTCTGCAGACGAATTATTGTCCTTCATAGATAACCAAGCATTAGAAAATCCATTGATTGATCTGGGGGAATATGATTCGCCCATCACACCAAACAAAAGCAATGGCTCATCAGAACAATTGATGGATTATTTAAGCCAGATCCCTGATCAGCATACGTCTTTATTCGAATACCTCATTGATCAAGTGCATTTAAACTACCGAGATACTTTCTTGCGGACGATCGTTTTATTTTTAGTCGAGTACATTGATTTAAACGGCTTTTTGACGATTGATCTGGAAGAAGCTGGAAAACTTGTTGGTGGGACCCCAATCCAAATGCTCGATGCCTTGACCTTGATCCAGCAGCTAGATCCAGCAGGCGTCGGTGCTCGTGATCTAAGAGAGTGTTTGATGCTGCAAACGGAAAGAGATGACTATGCGCCGCCAATGGCCTATCTCATTTTAGAAGAATTTTTTACGGAAATGGCAGAGCGCAAGTGGGACAAAATCAGCAAAGCGCTGCAGATTCCATTAACTGAGATCCAAAAGGTCTTTGATTATGTTCAAACATTGACCCCCACACCAGGGGCTGCGTTTGGGTCAACCGATGGGCTTTACATCGTTCCTGACCTGAGAGTGACGGTTGAAAAAGGACAGCCGATCGTGAAATCAAACAAACGCGCCTTGCCAGAGGTTCGCTTTCAGCAGCAATATTTTGATCAATTGAAGCAAAGCGGTGATCCAGAGGTATTAAGTTATTTAGACAATAAAGCCCAAGAGTTCGAGTGGCTGAAAAAGACCTTGCTGCAACGAGGGGATACCATCTATCGTGTCGGGGTGCAGATCGTTGCACGGCAAAAGGAGTTTTTCACTCAACCAGATCGCCCATTAAAGCCATTGGTTTTAAGAGAAGTTGCCGAAGAATTAGGGATTCATGAATCAACGGTCAGCCGAGCGGTCAACGGGAAATACTTGGAAACCTCCTTTGGGGTGTTTGAATTAAAACTATTTTTTGGACAGAAAGTTTCGACACAAGAAAGCGGTGATGACCTGACGACGGCATCGATCAAACAGCAGCTAAAAGCACTGATCGATGAAGAAAACAAAAATAAACCATTGTCAGATCAGAAGTTGACAGATGCCCTCAAAGCCCAGGGCATCGATATTTCCAGACGAACGGTGGCAAAGTATCGTGAAGCCATGAATATCCCTGGTTCTTCCAAGCGGAAACGATTCGAGTAAAGCAAAACATACTATTAACGAGTAGGAAAGGCAGCAAAGCCTTTCCTTTTTTTATCGATCCTTTCCTCATTTTCAATTTATGACGATTTTATGAAAAGCAAGATTTTGTGACTGAAATAGTTGCGTATCAAGGCGATAAGTGCTACTATTATTGGTGTAGGAAACAGATTTAAATTTTTTTTGCAATCGATGGGTCATTTTAAGTCATTGTAGGACGAAAATTGTCCAACGGGAGGATATAAAATGCTCGATGAATTAAAATTGATTGAGGCAATCACCCCGGATATTCTCGCTGTACTCCAGGAACGTTACCGTATCTTAAGAAATATTTATTGGATGCAGCCCGTTGGCCGCCGGACACTTTCGGAAAGTTTATCAATGACGGAACGCGTGTTGAGGACGGAAACAGATATCCTTAAAAAGCTAAAACTGATCGACTCTTCAAAAAGCGGCATGCAATTGACCGCCTATGGAGAAGAAGTGTACACGAAGATCGGTGCACTGATGGATCAGCTGTTCGGAATGCACCAAATCGAAAAACGATTATCAGAGACCTTTGGCATCGAACGTTGTTTGATTGCGAGCGGCGATGGTGATCGACAACCGAAAGTGATTGCTGAATTTGGCCAGTTGCTGAATGAATCGTTGGATCTCTTATTGCCAGAAGGCAAAAACACCATCGCAGTGATGGGAGGGACGACAATGGCGAAAGTTGCCGAGGAATTGGGCAATTTGGAAACCGCCAAACGTCATAACTTGTTTGTTCCAGCCCGTGGCGGTATCGGAGAATCAGTCAACGTGCAAGCAAACTCAGTCAGCTCAGTAATGGCGATGCAGACAAACGGCGATTATCGCTCCTTGTTTGTACCAGAACAATTAAGCATGAACACCTACGAGTTTCTCTTGAAAGAACCCGCCATCGTTGATGTCTTAAACTTGATAAGTCAAGCGAATTGTGTTATTCATAGTATTGGACGGGCGTTGCATATGGCGGCTCGACGAAAAATGTCAGAACAAGAAATTCTGATGTTAAAACAAAAAAATGCAGTTGCAGAATCCTTTGGGTATTTCTTTAACGAAGCTGGCGAGGTCGTCTACAAAGTTCCTCGCATCGGACTTCAATTAAAAGATTTGCAAAAAGTCCCAATCATTTTTGCGGTCGCTGGCGGACAATCAAAAGCCAAAGCGGTCAATGCATACATGAAAAATGCACCAAAACAAACCTGGCTCATCACCGATGAAGCTTGCGCAAATGAGATTTTAAAAGGGGCAACCCTTTAAAATAAATATTTTTATGATTTTCATAAGGAGGAAATCTTAAATGACAGTTAAAGTAGGTATTAATGGATTTGGACGTATCGGACGCTTAGCATTTCGTCGTATCCAAGAAGTAGAAGGAATCGAAGTTGTGGCTATCAATGACTTAACAGATGCTAAAATGTTAGCTCACTTGTTAAAATATGATACAACACAAGGACGTTTCAACGGTACAGTTGAAGTTCACGAAGGTTCATTCAATGTGAACGGAAACGAAATCAAAGTTTTAGCTAACCGCAACCCTGAAGAATTGCCTTGGGGCGAACTAGGTGTTGAAATCGTGTTAGAATGTACTGGATTCTTCACTTCTAAAGCAGCTGCTGAAAAACATTTAACAGCTGGTGCAAAACGTGTAGTTATCTCAGCTCCTGGTGGAAACGATGTTCCAACAATCGTTTACAACACAAACCATGAAACTTTAACAGGTGAAGAAACAGTTATCTCTGGTGCTTCATGTACAACAAACTGTTTAGCTCCTATGGCGAAAACATTGAACGACAAATTTGGTGTAGTTGAAGGATTAATGACTACAATCCACGCTTACACAGGTGACCAAATGACTCTAGACGGACCACACCCTAAAGGTGACTTCCGCCGTGCCCGTGCTGCTGCTGCAAACATCGTGCCTAACTCAACTGGTGCTGCTAAAGCGATCGGCTTAGTAATCCCAGAATTGAACGGCAAATTAGATGGTGCTGCTCAACGTGTTCCTGTTGCAACTGGTTCATTAACTGAATTAGTTACTGTTCTTGACAAAGAAGTAACTGTTGATGAAATCAATGCAGCAATGAAAGAAGCTTCAAACGAATCTTACGGTTACAACACAGACGAAATCGTTTCTTCTGATATCGTTGGTATGACTTACGGTTCATTATTTGATGCAACTCAAACAAAAGTTATGACTGTTGGCGACAAACAATTAGTTAAAACTGTTGCTTGGTACGACAATGAAATGTCATACACTGCACAATTAGTACGTACTTTAGAATACTTCGCTAACCTATAAGAGTTGCGAACGACTTTAATTTAAACCATCGCAAGAGAAAGCGGGGAAGCATCGCGCTTCTCCGCTTTTTTTAACAATTATGCTAGGAGGAATCTGTTCATGGCGAAAATGACAGTTCAAGATATCGATTTGAAAGATAAAAAAGTTCTTGTACGTGTGGACTTCAACGTTCCATTGAAAGATGGAGTGATCGGAGACGATACACGGATCAAAGCAGCATTACCAACAATCAATTACGTGATCGAAAACGGCGGAAAAGCAATTCTTTTCTCACACTTAGGTCGTGTGAAAGAAGAAGCAGATAAAGCTGGAAAATCTTTAGCGCCAGTTGCGAAACGTCTAGGCGAATTGTTAGGCAAAGAAGTAACTTTCGTGAATGAAACCCGCGGCGAAAAATTAGAAGCAGCGATCAACAACATGCAAGATGGCGATGTCGTTGTTTTTGAAAACACTCGTTTCGAAGACATTGATGGCAAAAAAGAAAGCAAAAACGATCCTGAACTAGGTAAATACTGGGCTTCTTTAGGCGATGTTTTTGTAAATGATGCCTTCGGTACCGCACACCGCGCACACGCTTCAAACGTAGGGATCGCTTCAACAGGTATCCCAACAGTTGCTGGTTTCTTAATGGAAAAAGAAATCAAATTCATCGGTGAAGCAGTCGAAGAACCAAAACGTCCAATGATCGCGATTCTTGGTGGAGCAAAAGTATCTGACAAAATCGGCGTAATCGAAAACTTGATTCCTAAAGCAGACAAAATCTTGATCGGCGGCGGAATGACGTATACGTTCTACAAAGCAAAAGGTATGGAAATCGGTAATTCTCTTGTGGAAGCAGACAAAGTAGAATTAGCAAAAGAATTGATCGAAAAAGCTGGCGATAAATTAGTATTACCAGTTGATTCAATCACTGCTGCTGAATTTTCAAATGATGTCCCAACAGAAGAACATACTGGTGATGTTCCTGAAGGACAAATGGGCTTAGATATCGGACCTGAAACTATCGCTTTGTTTGCTGAAACATTAAAAGGCGCAAAAACAGTCGTTTGGAACGGACCTATGGGTGTGTTTGAAATGTCTAACTTCGCAAACGGTACGATCGGTGTTTGTGAAGCAATTGCCAACCTTGAAGATGCAACAACGATCATCGGTGGCGGTGACTCTGCAGCTGCAGCAGAACAATTAGGTTTTGCTGACAAATTTACCCACATCTCAACAGGTGGCGGTGCCAGCCTTGAATTGCTAGAAGGAAAAACACTTCCTGGCCTAGCTGCGATCAACGATAAATAATCAATGACAAGCCGTGCAAAGGATCTCCTTTGCACGCTTGATAACGAAAAGGAGTGCCAGAACATGCGCAAACCAATTATTGCCGGAAACTGGAAAATGAACAAAACTGCGAAAGAAGCAAAAGAATTTGCTGAAGCAGTCAAAACAAAAATTCCTAGCAACGATACAGTTGACTCTGTGATCGGTTCGCCAGCTCTATTCTTAGAAACATTAGTGAATGCTGCTGAAGGAACAGAATTAAAAATTGCTGCTCAAAACAGCTACTGGGAAAATGAAGGTGCCTTTACTGGTGAAACTTCACCAGCAGCTTTAGCAGATCTAGGTGTTGACTATGTCATCATTGGTCATTCAGAACGTCGTGAATACTTCCATGAGACAGATGAAGACATCAACAAAAAAGCCAAAGCAATCTTTTCAAACGGCATGATCCCAATCTTATGCTGTGGTGAATCTTTAGAAACCTATGAAGCTGGCAAAACAGCGGAGTGGATCGAAGGACAAATCACTGCTGGCTTAGACGGTTTAACAGACGGTCAAGTAAGTAATCTTGTGATTGCGTACGAACCAATCTGGGCGATCGGTACTGGTAAATCAGCGGATGCAAACATCGCAGACGAAATTTGTGGCGTTGTCCGCAAAACCGTTGAAAAATTATACGGCAAAGAAGTTTCAGATAGCGTGCGTATCCAATACGGCGGTTCTGTAAAACCTGAAAACATTGCTGAATACATGGCAAAAGAAAATGTTGACGGAGCATTAGTTGGCGGCGCAAGCTTGCAAGCTGATTCATTCCTAGCATTATTAGATGCTGTAAAATAATTTCATTTTCATGAAAATAACATTTGCAGAATCGTGATTTTTTCACTACAATTAAGTTGTTCGCAAGGGGCTTTCCCCTTAAGATAAAACAAACTAAAAGGAGAGACAAAACATGTCAATTATTACTGATGTTTACGCACGCGAAGTCTTAGACTCACGTGGTAACCCAACTATCGAAGTAGAAGTCTACACAGAATCAGGTGCTTTCGGCCGCGGAATGGTTCCTTCAGGAGCTTCAACAGGTGAACACGAAGCAGTTGAATTACGTGATGGCGACAAAGCTCGTTATGGCGGTAAAGGTGTAACGAAAGCAGTTGACAATGTAAATAACATCATTGCAGAAGCTATCATCGGCTACGATGTACGTGACCAAATGGCTATCGATAAAGCAATGATCGCTTTAGACGGAACTCCTAACAAAGGCAAATTAGGCGCAAACGCGATTCTTGGTGTTTCTATCGCTGTTGCTCGTGCAGCTGCTGATTACCTAGAAGTACCTTTATACCACTACTTAGGCGGATTCAATACAAAAGTATTGCCAACTCCTATGATGAACATCGTCAACGGTGGTTCTCACTCTGACGCACCAATCGCTTTCCAAGAATTTATGATCTTGCCTGTAGGCGCACCTACATTCAAAGAAGGCTTACGTTGGGGTACTGAAGTATTCCACGCTTTGAAATCAATCTTGTCTAAACGTGGTTTAGAAACTTCAGTAGGTGACGAAGGTGGTTTCGCTCCTCGTTTTGAAGGAACTGAAGACGGTGTTGAAACAATCTTAGAAGCAATCAAAGCTGCTGGTTTAGAACCAGGTAAAGACGTATACCTAGGATTTGACTGTGCATCATCAGAATTCTACGAAAACGGTGTTTACGACTACTCTAAATTTGAAGGCGAAAACGGCGTAAAACGTACTGCTGCTGAACAAGTTGACTACTTAGAAGAATTAGTTAACAAATACCCAATCATCACTATCGAAGACGGTATGGATGAAAACGATTGGGATGGTTGGAAACTATTAACTGAACGCTTAGGCGACAAAGTTCAATTAGTAGGGGATGACTTGTTCGTTACAAATACTGAAATCCTTGAAAAAGGAATCAAAAACGGTATCGGTAACTCAATCCTGATCAAAGTTAACCAAATCGGTACATTGACTGAAACATTCAATGCTATCGAAATGGCGAAAGAAGCTGGTTACACTGCAGTCGTTTCTCACCGTTCAGGTGAAACAGAAGATTCAACAATCTCTGATATCGCAGTTGCAACAAACGCTGGCCAAATCAAAACTGGTTCTCTTTCA
>NZ_JAUKPK010000030.1:0-25741 GCF_030499455.1 Enterococcus sp. B2E4 | reverse complement strand
GCTACGTATCGAAGACCAACTTGGTGAAGTTGCTGAATACAAAGGCTTGCAAGCTTTCTACAACTTAAAAAATAAATAATCTGGTAATGTAAAAGTAACTATACCAATTTTTCAGAGATGATAAAATTAGTGTGAAAAGTGTTTCTACTTTTATGTTCTAGTATTATTGCTAAGTGCCTTTCTTATGTCAACTAATGACATGAGAGGGGCATTTTTTATGCACTATGAACGGTTAGTAAAGGAATACTTGTTAGAATTGAAATTGGAGAATTATTCAAAAAGAACGATTGAATCTTATGGACAACACCATCGGAAATTTGTAGATTATTACAAAAAAGAAATTGGTTCACCGATTTTAATTGAAGATGTTTCAAAAATTCACTATAAGTTGTTCATCAGTTATTTGTTAGATTGCCAATTAAAAAGTAGTTATATAAATACTATTTTAAAAACTCACAAATCTTTCTGGAACTATTTAGTATCTGAGAAAGTAGTCAAAGTTAGTCCTCTGGAAACTATAAGGTTATTAAAGGAAACAAAGCCATTATTAATTACATTCAATGATAGAGAAGTAAAGGATATGTTAAATGTGTGGAAATTCGATACTTATTTAGGAGCAAGAAATAAGTGTATTATTGCTCTTTTAGCAGATACAGGTATCCGTGTATCTGAACTATTAAATTTAAAGGATACAGATTTAGCTGAAAACTATATCAGAATATTAGGAAAGGGAAATAAATGGCGAGTAGTCCCTATATCATCTGAACTGAATTATTTTATTACTCGATATAGAAGGATTCGAGATAGACATTTTTATACACTTAGAAATTATCATGGAAAAACAAGGAAATTAGATGAACAGCTTATTTTAGGGAAAACGGGAAGAAAAATTAAGACGGTGACTAATATTGAATTGATATTGAAAGAAACTGGTAAGAGGGCAGGGGTTAGGGAAACTATTAGGTGTAGTCCCCATACGCTGAGGCATTATTGGACTGTAAAGAATTTACAGATGGGTCAAGATATTTTTACAATAAGTAAGATGTTGGGGCATTCCAAACTAGATACAACGAAAATTTATATCAGTAGTATCACGGATGAACAACTAGTAGATAAGGCGGTAAAGACAAGTCCTTTGAGTAGCATAATGTGAATTATTTTTTTGAAGATGTAGTATTACCGTTATTATTTGAGTATAATTAATTTAAAAGTGATGATTGGAAATTTTTAGTAGATTACTATTAAAAAAGACTATGCTAAATAAGTAAAGCTAAAATCAGAAAATAAGTTATCGAAAGGCTGTGAGTGTATTTATGGATAGACAGTATTATAAACATGTAGCTTCAAATCAACACCAATCTCAATTAAAAGTAGGTTCTGATAAAAAATTAATGAGCGATATCTCGTTCAGACATTATAAATTGACCAAGCAAGTAGAAAACATGAAGATGAAAGATGGAATAAAATGGTGTTATGGATATTCAAACTATATTAATCATCAAGGTCTACCTAATTTAACGGGAGTTCAGCGACAAAAATTTCAAAGAGGACAAATAGTTTTTGTTGATTTTTTCGGAGGGTTTGGTGAAGAATTAACTTTTGACCATAATGCTATAGTATTGCAAGCAGGAATTAAAGGATTGGTAGTTGCTCCTATAACCTCAGCTGATAGATACTATCAAGATGTAAATAATCCGTTATTGGTACAAATAGAAAAGAAAATTAGTAATCAAGGTAATCTATTGTATAATTCTACTATCAGAATAGACCAACTAAGATACATAAGCCGTAGTAGAATTTTGAGAAGGCACGGACTGGTATCTGATGGGGCAAAACTAGACGAAATATCTTTAAAAATAGCTCAGTATCTTACTCCGGTCTTATTGAATCAGATGGAAAATAAAATGGAGAAAATTCAACAAAAGGCTGAGGAAGATGTTGAGGAATTGAACGAGGAAATCAAAGTTTTACAAGAAGAAAATTCTAGATTAAAAGAATTAATTAGTATAAGTAAAGAGAATCTGTAAGTTTGGTACTTGACAAAAGGAGTATTCGGACGTATAATTCAATATGTAATTAATATTAATTACATATAATTAATAATATTTTTCGGTGCATCAATTTTTGTTGATGGGACCCTTACACGATTGAAGTGTAAAAGATTTTTTATCCCTTGTGCTTTTTAGCATAAGGGATTTATTTTTGTTCTATAAATTTGCTTCAGTTTACATCTGTAGATATAATAAAAATATGGATACTTTTTCAATTTCTATCCATCGTAAACCTTAATCTATCAATAGTTGAGACTGTGATTTAGTAAAGATGGATAGATTTATATTATGAGAGATAGAAAGTATCCATAAATCATTCATTATGGAGGGAGGAATATGCCACAAGGAAATATTAATGTCAAACCAATTAAATCTAGGGAAGTATTAATAAATTTCTCAAACGAACTGTTGAGAAACAAACATGGACAAAGAGATTATACAATATTTATGTTTGGGGTTTTTACTGGACTAAGAATTTCAGATATATTGAATCTAAAAGTGGAAGATGTAAAAGGGAAATTAAAAGCAAATATTATTGAGAAAAAGACAGGAAAGAAAAGAACACTTAATCTGATGCAATTAACGAATCAAATAATTAAATACCTAGACGAAGAACATGATGGGGAAAGTGAGTGGTTATTTCCATCACCTAGGAATAATGCGAAACATTTAGCTGCACATCAGTTCTATAAGATTATGCAAAAAACGGCTAATTTCCTTGATTTAGACTATATAGGAACTCATACATTGAGAAAAACCTTTGGTTATACCTATTATCAGAAAACAAAGGATTTAACGGCATTGATGAAAATTTTAAACCATAGTAGCCAGAGTGTAACTCTAAGATACATAGGAATTGAAGAAGAAGAGCTTCAATCAAGTTTGGATGAGTTTAATCCGTTTCAATAATGAATATAAAAGCACAATCAACTAAGACTGTGCTTCTTTTTTTGCATTCTTTTTCGCAATGGTATTATATTGTTTTCTATTCTCAGTGCTTTTTTTATATAAATTATTTAATCCTTCATAATTATCTATGTCATTTGAAAAAATAATTTTTTTAGTGGTCTTGAAAAAGTTAGTTAAATAGAAAAGTAGTTCAAAAAGATTATTTATTTTAATCAAATGCCATTGTTGTTCTTTTTTTATATAGTAATAGAAACTATCTTTGCTTTGTATATAAATTAAAATATCATCTCGGATAAATTCAGTATTATTTTTCACTCGATAAATACTAAAATCTTTCAACTTTTCTTTGATTGTAGGTAAATGTTGCATATCAGGAATTGCAACAATATCTAAATTATCTAAAGAGGGGGTATAAAACAGTTGATTATCATCACGAATACTAGAGAATTGAACAGGTATCTTAACATGATGGTGATTTATAAAATCTAAGAGCAACTCTTTGTTCTGATTAGACAAACATTGATTAAACAATTGGAAAGCTTGTGGCTTCTGACTGAAATTTTTATGATTATAGATATTTCTTACAGAACTGTAAAAAGTAGCACTCACTTGTTTTTGTTGATTCGTAGCTATTGAAAGTTTATTGGTTCTAAAGCCTAATGTTAACATTTTTTGTAAGGCATCAGCTTGCAAATCTAGTTGATTTAAATTGTCTAAATCGAACTTCTTAGAATAATAGAAGTGTTTAGATAACTTCTTTTTAGAAACCCATTTATGCTTCTCTAACGTGCTTAAACGAGCTTCTAAGCTGATTCTGTTGCATTGTAGTAGTTTTTCTAAGGTTGATTCATAAATCCCATTAGATTCCATAATTAGTTGTAATAATTCATCACCATCAATCGCTCTTTTGTTGACAATATATTTTTTCAAATTCACTCCCTCCAATAATTTTTTTACATAATTTTTCAGTAATTTTCATTCTCAAAAGCATCCATTTTTGCACAGCTAGGAAAGGTTGAAATACTCCAATTTTATGACCCTAACATAGTAGGGAATCCCTTGTTCAAATTTCAGAAAATTTTTTAGGTAGCTGCTGTTTTGAAAAATTCACGGAGGTTTCCATTCAAAATTTTAAAAATTTCATCAAAAATCACCGAATTTTCAAAAAGTTATCATGAAAGTTATCTAAAAGTTGTCATCCATAAAATCGAAAAAGCACTTTATATAGGGTTGATGTAGGGTTTGTGTAGGGTGTAAAAATTGAAGATGTAGGGATAATGTAGGGTGAGAAAATTAAGAGAAAAAACAGAGAAATTTCTCTTAAGTATCCATCTCGTAATTATCCAAGTTTACCTTACTTTATGTCTTAATTATAACATCTTAAAAATGGGATTGGAAATTTGGGTATCATACATTACTTTGTTGACAACCCGTTAAAAAATTACAGCAAATAGTATAATCTTATGCATTTAAATTTTGTTGAAGGTGTTAGTGAAAAGAATTATTACGATATCGTCATTGTTCGTATTTGGTAAACTGAGATTTAGAAATTATTACGATGGCATGAATGATATAGGAATTACGAGGTGAGTAACTATGAGGGGATATATAATTTTTTAATAGGGATTTTATTAATGTTTAAGTGAAAAAATAGTTAATAATATAAACACTATATTAGAAAAAACTAAGTAGAGGTAAGATGTTATAGGAATAAAAAAAGGTAATTTAATGAGAAAGAATACGAGGTTAGCAATACTTATGGGTCTTTTTATGCTTATGATAGGATTTCCTCTCTATTTGGAAGAAAGTACTAATTCAACGGATAGCGATGAAGGCTTAGAAAATAGCAATTCAGGTGAAAACAATAGTAGTAACTCTGGAAATCAGAATGATTCTAATGAAAATGTAGTAAGTAACAATCTTCTACTTCCTAAAACTGTGGAAGCAGGAAATAACCTTTTATTGTGGGGGGATAGTTCTACTATTTTTCAGGGGAGTAATGCTACATAAAAAAGAACGCTTATCTGCGTTCTTTTTTATGTATAGATATTCTTGTTTCTAGATAATAATAAAAACTATAGTGAGGATTGATTTTTTGAACAACTGTCATTGTAGATGTGATAATTTTATTGCCTTGTTTATAATCATTATGAATCCTCTCTATGTAGTATTTTAAATAAATATCTACATTAGATTGTAAGAAGAACTATCATTTATTTGAGGTGTTAGTAGTGTTCTCTAATTAAGTATTTGAACCATTATACCAATCGCCATTAGCTAGTTTAATCGCTCGTGGATGGATTCCCTTGGGATTGCTAATAACTGAACCATCACTCATTTCATTCTCTCCTCTAATAACATGTTCAATTCTAGAATCACGAAAAGCACTATTTTGAATAGCAGTTATATTAGTTACGTTCAATGTGCCGTCAAAATATGAACTTCTAAATGCACCTGTTGCTATAACTTTTAAGTTTTGTGGTAATACTAATTCTCCGTTAAACATTGATTTGTCAAAGGTATATGTACCAATTTCAGTTAAGGTATCTGGGATTTGTAAGCGACCTTCAAAGGTTGAATACATAAATGCTCTGCCACCAATAACTCTTAGATTTTTAGGCAGATTTAATTGCCCGCTAAACGTTGAGTTATAAAAGACCATATGACTAATGTATTCAAGATGATTTGGTAATCGTATCTCACCAGTGAACTGTGCATTTGAAAAAGTAGTATTTACGGTCCCTGCTGTAAGTACATTTTCAGGCCCAATTCCGATTATTTTTTTACCATTAATGGTATCTGGCAAAATTAAGTTTCCTTTCATATCAGCAGACCCACCAGCTTGATAATTACTATTAGTAGTGCTTGAACTATCAATCCGTAAATTCCCATCAGTCATTTTTTCTGCACGAACCCAAATAGCAGTTTCATTTTTCGATTCGTTTTCCTCTCTTATTTTTGCATATATATATTTAGAATCTTCGTTCTCAGCAGAAACATCCAATGAATCATTATCTGTAAATATTGTTTCAACTTGCTCTAAGTTGCTCGTAAATATTTTTGCCAAGCTTGGCTGTAAAGTATCTTGAAAAAGAGAATAGCTAATTAGAACAAAAATGCCAAATATTATAATTGCGATGACTACAAAGAGTCCTTGACTCGCTCCATTTGTCATAAAAAAACCTCCATAATTATTATTTTATACGTCTCATATTATAACATCTGATAAAAAGAAATTAAATCTTTAGTGATGGTTAAAATGCCTTCATAATAATATTTGTCGTGATATGAGGTTGGTTTTTTTGGTGAATAATAGAAAAGTAAAGGAGGGTATAATTTTCTAGACAATTGTTATATTTCGTGTGATAATTAAGTTACCTTGACGAGAACCATTTGAATCCCCTCTATCCATTTAAATGTTTTTCAATTGCCCTGACTTTTGTGAAGTTAGGGTGTTTTTTTATCGTAAATAGAGATTATCAACTAAACTAAGAGCAATGAAAGGAGGAGTATAATATGGAAAATAAAATTATCGGCTATATTCGAACATCGACATCTTCACAAGATTTGGGATTAGAAGTTCAAAGAAAAGCTCTAGAACGATTTGAACCAGAGAAGATATATTCAGAACAAGTGAGTGGCAGAAAAGAAGAAAGAAGAGAATTAGCTAGAGCTTTATCCACATTGAATGAAGGAGATACCCTTTTGATATACAATTTATCAAGACTGAGTCGTTCTTCAAAACAATTAGTAAATTTAATGTCAGAATTAAATGCGAAAGGAATTCATCTAAAAAGTGTTCAGGAGTCAATCGATACTTCATCAGCGACTGGAAGACTATTTTACACGGTGTTGGCTGCTATTGCTGAATTTGAGGCGGAGAACATAAGCATTCGAACGAAGGAAGCGTTGGCAAATTCAGAGAAACGATTAGGGAGACCACCAATTAAAAATAACGTAAAAAAGAAAATCTTAAAAATGTATATGAATAAAGAACTTTCTCTAGATGAAATTGCTAAAAAATGTAATGTAAGTGTTAAGACTATCTATAATATAGCGAAAAATGAAGGTTTATCGAGAAAATAATCCTTGATTAATCTTTAGACTGAAGGTAACATAGAAGAGGGAAGCAAGGTGTTACCGGCAATAAATCAAGGTTTTTTACCGATATTAAATTATAAAAATAATTTACATAAAGAAGACGATTGTATCAACATTTTTGAAGTTGATTCGATGGTCTTATTTTTGTGCAGAAAAAACCTTGATTTATTACCTTTTACAAATTTATTAAAAGGATTGATTTTATGGCTTTAAAAGATGGGATAAAAATAATCATACAAGATGTAACTGAACCGGAACCAGAAAAAGAAGGATGCCTCGTAAAACTAGCTAGTATTTTAATCGTATTGGCTATAGTCATTGGTATTTTGATTTTGCTCTTTAAATTTTTTATGAATCACTTGTTATTATTCTTTATATTGGTAGTAGGATTTGTTTTTGTTGTGACAAAATTTGGAAAGTAGATGATAACAACGAATCAGTTGGCAATAAAGAAATATGTAATTAACAAAGTGAAGAGAACTTACGTAAAAGCGAATGTAACAATTCCTAAAAAAGTGATTAATGGAATGGCTAATGCGTTATACAAAGAATTTCAAGAACTATCAGAGAATGAACAAAGTAATCTTTTATTCAGTGATGAATTGTTGCTTATTTTAACCCAAAAACATGTGGAGCGAATGGAGCGAGAATTTCAGATAAATAATTTTGAAGGAGAAGAAGAATGAATCGAATGCAAAAAAGAAAGAAAAAGATACAAAGCAAGGTGTTCAGAAAATCGGCAGTTGTAGCAACTTTGGCAACTGTTCTGATTGCACCAACCGTCTTAGCGGCTACAAATGGGTTAAATGAATTGGATGGAGATAAAATCGTTCAATATGCCAATGAATCAGCTAATTTCACATGGAATGATAATACTGATAAATGGAATCATGGTAATTTAATGGATGCTAAAACTGTAACTATTGGTAATGCTAAAATTGGTATTTATTCCCAACAAGATGGTGTTTTAACAGTTGCAGCAGGAGAAGCACAGTATGGAAACGACTATATGGCAGCTCCAATGGCAACTATTCCTGTCGTTGCAGGAACTACACAATACGCAACAATCGATTTATCTGATACTGGTTCAGGTGATATCTTATCAGGCACAGTAACCGTTGCAGTTACTTTTTCAGATGGAGAAGACCCTACACCAACACCAGATAAACCACAAGCACCAAGTAATATTACATTTAATGATAGAGGTGATTTTGTTACTGCTTGGGTAGGAGCAAATACTTCAACTTCTGTCTACGATGCAAGCGGTAACCGTTTAGATGACGGTGCTATGTATATGGAAACTGAAGGTCAGGCATCGTTTGACTTGGTTCGAAAATTAGCTAAAGGTGAACAAATTTATGTTGTATCTATTAACCCTGATACACAAGTAGAGTCTGAAAAAACATGGACTACATTTATGCCTGTAACTGCTAAAACTGCAGTAACTATTATGGGAATGGATAGAGATAGTGGAGAAACACTATGGTCTACTGTTCAAGAACTAGACGCAGATACTATGCATACACTAACTGCTGATACAGTTGAAGGATATGAGTTAGTATCACCTGCAAGTGAAGATGTCTATGTAACTGGAGATTCTATGACACATGTATTCTATTATGTGAAAAAGGAAGTATCTCCAGAGGCAAAAACAGGCACCATTCGTATGAATTATGTTGATTTGGAAAACAATCCAATTGCAGATTCAACATTACATGAAGCGACATTAGGTGAAGAAGTATCTATAAATGCAAAAGATATAGAAGGCTATATGTTACTAGGAGATTCAACTTGGATAATTACCCTTGAAGAAGAAGGAATTTCGGATTACTACTTTGTTTATGCTAAAAATGAAGAACAAGCAGTGGAAGTTACTCCTGCTTCAGATGTTCAATTTGTTGAAGAATCTAACGGTAGTAAAATTTCAGCTAAAGTTGAGCAAACTTTATTCTTGGTTATAGTAAAAGATGGTGAAATTTTAGCTCAAAAACAAGCTGTATCAAACGAACGAGCAACAATTGTTGATTTAACAGTAGATTTATCGAGAGAAATCACTGAAGGGGATTCTGTTGAGTATTACACAATGGACTCTGAGGGGAACAAATCGTCAACTGAAACTTTGACTCGTGAAGTTATCGATACGGATACAGACACGGATACGGATACAGACACGGATACAGATACAGACACGAATACAGATACAGACACGGATACTGATACTGATACAGACACTGATACTGATACGGACACAGACACGGATACAGACGCTGACACTGATACCGATACCGATACCGATACCGATACAGACACCGATACAGACACGGATACGGACACCGATACGGATACAGAAACCGATACAGAAACCGATACGGATACAGATACCGACACGGATGCCGATACCGATAAAGATACAAATGCTAATACTGATAAAGGTTCTGAATCAGAAAAAGAATCTTCTAAAGACAAGAATACTAATAAAGATAAAACATTGCCAAAAACTGGGTCAGAAATAATGAAAAGTGCATTAATGACAAGTGCCGGATTAGCAATTGTTTTGAGTGCATTCGTTCTTTATAGAAAAAAATAAAAAAGGGTACTGGAAAATAATATTTTTTCTTTATAGCTTAATTTAAAAAGGAAGGCTGGAATAAGCCTTCTTTTTTTGTTTGCAAAGTTTTTAATACAGGAGTCCTAGATACCACGTAATAATAAAAAATATATTTGACCAAATTTATCTCAAAATATTATATAAAAACCACTTAAAAAATGACCCTTAAAAAAGCCTTATTTATCAAGGGTTTTATGATTGTTGACAGGAATACAAGATTACTGTTATATCAACGATTTTTACGTCTATTTTCGAAAAAACATCTCTCAGATTAAGCGAAACTTTTTTTATGGGGAATTACTCACTAGAATGAAGCTGAGAGGTGTTTTTTAGGTTGGATTTAAGATGGAAAATATAATAAACATTGATATATCAGTGTTTTTAATAGTTTTGATGAATCTAAGAAAGAAGTAATAAAATAAGAGAATTCTTTTAATAAAAATACACTAATTATTTTTTGTTGTCCGAAAATGATATCCATTCTTGACTTCAGTTGATAATTGATGATATAGTCCGGACCTAAATTGATTAATAAAATAATTTCGGAGGATAAATTAAATGATTTCAAAAAAATTAACAGCAGAGGAATTGACTGAGAAACAAGAAAAAGTAAAGGCTTGGCTACATATATTGGACAAAATCTATGGGGTAAAAATGACCGCTTTTTCTAAAGCCATTGGTATTCACAATCAAAATCTACATAATTTTCGAAAAGGAAAACGTGGATTGACAGAAGAAAAAACAGTATTATTAGAGAAAGTAATCGTTTTAAAATACGGTAGATTACTAATGTTGGAGGACAGAGAGTATGAAAGTATATCTAAGTAATATTCTGAATAAAGTAAAACCAGACCAATACAAAGTAAAGAAGATTTCTAATACGATTATGAACAATCTAAGAGAAATCACTATTCAAGAATTTGCAGAAGAAATAGCTGTGAATGGGAAAACGACCGTATTAGCTGAATTATCAGAAAATAAATTGTCAAAAATGACGAAAATTATCGGACAAGAACTAGTCATGTTGGATTTTGATAATAAAGATGAGAATAAGTTATATACGATTGAAGATTTAGAACAGGACACATTTATGCAAGAAAATGCTTGTTTTATTTATCGAACATTTAGTGACTTGTTCTCTGAGGTTGATAAATTTAGAGTTGTTTTTCAATTGGATAAATTAGTAACAGAGAATCATGAGATAGAACAGATATATCAATCTTTACTTAAAAAATACCCACAAGCAGACACAAGCATTGGTCAAACAAGTAGAATGTTTTTTGGGAGTAATAGTGGTTATGAAGTGATTGATTGGGATAACAGGCTAGCTGTTAGTGGACTATTAGAAATTAATAATACAGAATCTACTGAGATTGCGGAAATTATCAGCGGTGAAATAATTGATGAATCTATGCCAAATTATGAGTTGTTGAAATTAGGTAGATTGGATATTGTTAAAAATAAACTAGGAGATAATTATAAACAAGAATTTCCTGATGATTATAATGCAATGAACTACTTTAAATCATTGGATATGAGGGAGTTTCTTGAATTATCCGATGACAATCCGTTTTATGATATTTTTCATGAGGAAGAGAACCCTAGTGCAAGTGTGTTTTATGCTGAAGAACATGGGATTTATCTATATAAATGTTTTTCTGCCAGCAATAAGTATTGTGGGAATATTATCTCTTTACTGGAGCGTTATTTAAAAATATCTTCAATCGAAGTAGTTAATTTATTAGTAGAACTTACTGGTTCGACTGTAACAAATACTTCACAACTAGGTCAAAGTAAATTTAATGCTCAAAAATTTAAGCGAGAACTACAATCAGGAGAATTAAAACAAACGTATCCTGAACTCTATCAATATTTTAGTAAATATCAAGTTGAAATTCCTATTGTTTTAGACTTTATGTATGATTATGTTTATATGGATGATAATGGTGAACTAAGATATTTAAATTATTACAGCATTAAAAATCTGGCAAAGCAATTAGCTAGAGTAACGAACCAAAAGAAAGTAAGCTTAGATAGGACAAGAAAAATTCTTTATCATATGATTGTTACTGAGATTGTTAAAAAGAAACCAGAAGCAGAAATTCCTAAGGATATATTTAATGGTTTGATACTGGAACAAAAGAAAGATTGCACTAAGCTAAGAACGAGTAACATCTACGAACCAACAAACTTGACGGATGAAAACACAGCAGTTAGTGAAGGAATCGCCAAGGTTTTAAGAGAAAATAAAGTAACAGTCGGTAGTTTAAGTTATGAATTGGTATATAGACTTTTTGGAGAAGAAAAGGCTTATCAGGATTTTCCACAATCTTATAAACCACTTGTTGAACAGAAAAAAATAAAGATGAGTAAAGCAGACAGTAATTTAAGCCAAGCAAGTGAGAAATTGGAAAAAGCTTCAGTTAGAATTATCATGAACGAGATAGAAGAAAAAGGATATGTTTACGAAAAGGATGTTATTTCTAAGTTAGCTAAAGCAAGAAGATTAAAGGTTCGTGACACTGCAGAAAGATTTAAGAAACTAAGAGCGGATATATACAATAAATATGGTTTAAATACGTGTAGACTAACTAAAGAATTGTATAATCAGTTAGGAATCAAGGAAAAGTATTCATCTAAGAATGTTATATATAAAGTGAATTAGCATATTAGACAGGTAGTGTTTCTATCTGTCTTTTTCTATTAGAAATCATTGATAGTAAAGGGTTATTTCTATATATTAAGAATATTATCTCTTTTTATATCAATTCAAAATTGCGTATTGAACAAGAAAAATACGTATAGTTTTCCCTAGAAAATACTGGCATAATTGATAGAAATCATTATACACATCTATATAGGATATTCCCTCTAGATGTGTATAATGAGGAGGCTTATAAAAGCCAATAAAATCAATAGAAAACTACGTGTTTTTTCTAAAATCAATACGCACTTTTTATATTCCCTCTAGATGTGTATAATGGGAAGGTCAAAAAAAGACAATAGATTCTAGGGTAATTTACTTGTTTTCACACATATCTTTACGCAAAAACTTATTTACACTTGATAATTGTGTGATAAAAATAGCTATAAAACGTTGATATATCAGTGTTTGTATTTTGAGTTCCAGTAAGATTGTATCTTGCTTACTTAATATATGTGCTTATGTTTAGCAATATAGCCAAAAGTTATTCTCTAGTTTTTTAAATATAACGAATTAGTGATAATTAATCACGAATCCTAGTTTAAATATATTTTTAGAGAATCTGCCTTAAACATCATCAAACCAATAATATACCTTTAATGATATATTTTATTCTGTATTAAATATTCAATCGTTTAAATAACGTTAGATTTGTTTTGAGCAGTCTGCCTTCAGCCCTTAGTGTCTTGAAAATGATTTTCGATGAATTATACTTAAAAATTTATAATCGCTTAGAACGCAATTTAAGCAGCATAAAATTGATTTTAAATTTTTAGCAAAGAAATTACTAATGATTTTAATGGTCAATAAGATTTGAGAAGTATTAATCTGTGATTTGACCATCAGAATTCATTTTTTTAATTTCAACCATTTGTTGTTCGTAAAATGGCGAGGTAGCTATTTTAATCTTTTTGTCTGTTGAAATCTTTAAAGATGAAATATAGTGAGGAGTTATTGCCACTTCAGCAGATGTTTCTGATAACGTAATTAATAATGATTGATTGTCGCCAAAAGTAGCATATTCCGAAACAATAGCAACTAAGCCATCTCTGTTTGTTAGTATCGACAAATACTTAGGAGCTTCGATAATCCATCCAAATTGCATCTTGTGAGTATTCATTATATGTTCCAACTCTCTATTTGTTTTTTGTTAACATAATAGTAACTTAAAAAGAGAAAAAGTGCGAGATAAGAAAATATTTATAGTTTATCTCTAGAAACACTGATAAAAATGGTAGGATAATAAAAATCAATAAAACTAAGGGGAAACTATCTGCTTTCACACATATCTTTTCGCAAAATTTTATTTACGTTTGATAATAGTGTGATTAAAATAGCTGTAAAATGTTGATATATAAGTATTTCTATTTTTTAGTGACAGCAAGATATAATCTTGCTTACTTAATAGAGAGAATTAGGAATAATCTTCTCTTAAATTTCATCTATTTTTTCATTTTTGGGAAAAAGAGGTTAATAAAAGTCAATAAAATCAATAGGTTTTTATCAATTCATTTTAGGGGTATATATTAGTATATTCTATTCTATACCCCTAAAATAAATCTCGATTTTCTCCTAGAAAAAGGGGATGTTTTTAAAGGTCTTTTTCAAAAAAATTCTATTTTTTTCTATAATATTATATACCGCTAAAACGAACTGCAATTTTTACCTAGAAGAAAGCGACTTTTGAGCAACTTTATTTTCATTTTTTTGAATTTTTACTATTAAGCATTGATAAATCGGTGGTTTTACCACCGTATTAAACAGAGAATTATAGGTTTAGTAAAATAGCGAAAGTTTGCTGCCTAGAATTTTTAAATATAACAAAAGAGTGATAATTCATTTTTGTTTTATTTGAATTATGTCTTTTTTGGAAAATCACCTAGAACCATCTATATATCAAGAATATATCATTAATGATATATATTGTTTTCTTTAAATTGCTTGGGTATTTAAATAACGTATAGTGAATTTTAAATAGTCTGTTTTTATTTGTTAGAGCTTTTAAAATTACTTTTGATAAATTATACATAAAAATATAAAATCGCTTAGAACGCATTATAGGCGGCTTAAAATTGATTTTGGTATTTAAGAAGATGCTTGGGAATTGAAAATTTCTATAAGGGCTCCTGAGGCTAGTATTTAAATCGCAGGAACTTTGAGTTACCTATGGATTTTACTTGTAGGAATTTTAGATTTTAGTAATTAGTTTAAAACGTTGATATATCAACGTTTAATATGTTTTTTGGGAAAATATATATTAAAAAATACCTCTCAGATAAAAGTTAGTGAGTAATTCCCCACATTTTTTTCTTCGTTGCATCTGAAAGGTGTTTTTTCAGAAATTCATTGAAATATTGTTGATGTTACAGTAATCTTGTATTTTTGTCAACAAGTATGAAACCCTTGATAAATAAGGCTCTTTTAAGGGTCATTTTTTAAGTGGTTTTTATCATAAAATTTGAGATAAAAAAATAATAATTATGAATTGCCAATTTAGATTAATTTCTTTAATTCGGTTGCAACAATTTCAGTTCTGATAAAATATTCTGATATTTGGCTACGATAAGGAGTATTTGCTAAGGCTTTCAAAATAGTCGGTTGCAGATTTGTTTGAAAATCAATAGCTTCAGTAAAGAATTGACAATATTGAATCAAGTTATTGTTGATACTGATAATTGAACGATTATAATTTGAAGAAATTTCCAATCTACCAGCATTTAGAAAATACTTTTTAATTTCAATAGGTTTGAAAATAGAGGCAATGCTTGTTTGGTGGGTATGATATTCATAATGTCCTCAAAGTGATTTTCTTTTCTTATATCAGATGAGCTTCTGTAAGAAATTGATTAATATACGTTTGTTGAAAGGAATAAAATACCTTTACTTTTTTATTAAATATAACAAATAATTGGATTTATATAAATAAGTAAAGTTAGATGTGAAGTGTTGATGCGACAGTTAAAATTGCAATTTAAAAATGACGATGATACTATAAAAAATATAACATGAATATTCATTATTCTTGTATAAAATTTTATATTAAAGGAGGTCATTTTTCATGACAGATGGAGCTTCACAAGGACTTTTTGTAATCGTAGCGGTGGTAATTTTTGGTATTTTTGTATTAATCGCTTATATTTTATTCCGTGATACATTACAACCTAAATTAGCAGATATTTTCAAGAATGCCACAGATACTGCAGAAGCAAGCTTGAATTATAAACCTACACCTGCAGGTTAAAAAATGGTCTACAAATTTGCAATTATAGAAAAAGGATGTTATGTTATTCTTAGAGATGCGAATGATAAAAATGTCATTTTAAATTAAGAGAACAGTCTAGTCCACTGTTCTCTTTCCTTTTGGGCAAGTAGATTTATTCTGCTTGTCTTTTTTGTATACTTATTGAACAAGAGATATGAAAATTAAGCCAACAGCTTAGGTAATATAGAATTGACCCTAAAGCTAGGAAGTAAGTTTTTTCTTGTTATTTAAAACGTTGATTTATCAACGATTATTTAAGCAGATATAAATAGTTTATATAAAAAACACCTCCCAGATAGCTTTAAGTGTAGAATTACCCATAAAAATTTCTTCGTTGCATCTGAGAGATGTTTTTTCAGAAATTCATTGAAATATCGTTGATGTTACAGTAAGTTTGTATTATTGTCAACAAGTAGAAAACCCTTGAATTTACTGTCTTTTTTGAAGGTCATTTTCTAAGTGTATTTTGATTAATTTTACGAGAAAAATTTTCACTATATTTGTAGTAATAAAATGGTACCTATTCTAAAATTACTTTTATAATTTATAATGGAGGTAAGTCAAAAAATACCTTTTGATGAATTATAGAAATATAGTCGATATAATAAAGAATATTAAGGAGCAGTATAATGGCACTGACACAAAAAGAGATGATTCATTCGCTCTCTAAACTTCTAAAATGGCTTGAGCAAGAAAGTAAATGGGGAACGAATAGCGGAGAATTGAAATTTATTACAGGACGTATAGGTGAAATTTATACAGCAATAATGACGAATGGAAAAATGGCTACAAAAACAAATCAGCCAGGTTATGATGTAATTGCTAATAATGGGGACTGTATAAGTGTTAAAACAACCACTAGTGAAAAAGGAACGCATCATTTTAATTTCAATGCTTCTACATTAGATAGTGTTGATAGAGTGATAATTGTATATGTGGATACCGAAAATTTAAATATTGAAATTATTTATGATGCTGTAATTGAAGAGGCGAAAAAGCTTATGATACCAACAAAAAGTGGGAAAGACAAGGTGATTTCTCAAAGTAAAATTCTAAAAAAATCAAAAATACATAAATCAGAAAATGAAACTATTATAGAAGTTAAATATAAACAATTTACTGTTCAAAAACTAGAAAATGGTTCTATCAAATTATTTGAATACTTTGAAGAAGTGGAAATAGTAAAACCAGTTCTCAGAATGATAGCTCGACAGATAGGAGTGGACACAACGAATATTAACGGAAACGAATTGAATACAAGAACTCTTGGAAGTAATGTAATTAAGGAACTTTTAAAAGAAACAAAATAAATAGGCTCATTCTTTAGATTTATTCATAAGGTATAAAAGAATTAATTTAATTCGATTGGTAATTGTTGTCTATTTATAGAAAGTTGATAAAAATCTTTGTATAATTAAATTGAAGGTTTTTCAATTTAGGAGTGAGAATCGTGAAGAAAAATGATTTTAGAGAGGAGCAGAAGTTAACTAAGCAACAGAAGAAGATACAAGAAGCGTTTAGTAATAAGCTTGAAGTAGAGATTATTCCAGCAAAAGTTTCTGATTTATCGATACAGAAGAAAAGAGTGGCTGCTTATTGCCGAGTAAGCACATATGATGAAACCCAGTCAGGGAGTTTCGAATTACAAATCCAATCATATACGGAAAAGATACTTTTAAATCCGGAATGGGAATTTGTAGGTATTTATGCAGATAGAGGAGCTTCTGGAACCACTATAAAAAAAAGAGAACAATTCAATTGTATGTTGAATGATTGCCGATTGAACAAGATTGATTTGATTATTGTGAAAAGTATCAGTCGCTTCTCACGAAATGTATTAGATTTTATTTCGATTTACAGAGAATTGAAAGCGTTATCTAATCCTGTGGGAGTATTTATTGAAGATTTGAATATAAATACTTTAGATACTACGAGTGAAACATCGTTATTGATGTTGAGTGTAGTAGCACAAGCTGAAAGTGAACAGAAGAGTGAAGCTATTACGTGGTCTATTATTGAAAGATTTAAAAAAGGATTACCTATAATTCCCACGCATAACTTCCTAGGATTTACTAAGGATAGATTTGGAAAGGTTGTTTTAGAGGAATCAGAAGCTGAAATAGTTCGTTTCATCTATAAAAATTTTCTTGAAGGAGTTCGGGCTGTTGATATAGCAAGTCTTTTGAATGAAGCAAATATACCAACTGTAGCAGGCAATAAGTGGAAATCTTCAACAATTTATCGTGTGTTAAGAAATGAGAAGTATTTTGGCTTAGTTATCATGCAAAAGACTTTCACGGTAGATTGTTTTTCACACAAGAAAAAAATAAATCGTGGTGAGAAACCTCAGTATTTATTGAGAAATGGATTGCCTGCTATTGTTTCTGAAGATGAATGGAATTTGGTGCAAGAATTATTGTTAAATCCAAGAAAAGGGTTCAAAAAGAAAACTGGCAAAAATATTGAAAAACCTAGGAATTTTGTTTCTACTATTAAATCAGGTGTATTTAAAGGATTTATTGTGATTGATACGAAATGGACAAAAGAGGAAGTCGCTGAAGTATTGTCGAAAGGAGAACACCAATAATGAGCAAAATAAATTTTGATGAGTATAATTTTGAAGTAATTAGTGTAGAAACGACTGGTAGCTACTTGTTGACTATCAATAAAAATTCTTTGACGTTTGATAAATCAATCGCAGAAGCCTTAGGTTATACAAGTCACGTAAAACCACTTTTAGATAGAGAAAATAAAGTATTTGCTATTCAAGCATGTAAAGCAAATTCTTTAAAATCAGTTCCATTCTCAAAGCCTGCAAGTCAACAAAAAGGAAGTATCAAGATGCAATATGGTGCAATAAGAAATATTCTTCGGTCACTAATGGGAGATAAATGGAAAGAAGAGATGAGGTATCAATTGAAAGGAGATTTAATACCTGACAAAAAAGCTATGATTTTCGAGCTCGAAAAATTTGAAGAATTATTGCCTTTTATTCCTAGAAATCAGAAATAATTTAAAGACCCACCGCTTTATCATGTATGTAAGCAAAACACCTCTCAAATGAAAGTTCGAGTTTGAGAACAAGACTTTTGAACATCAAATATCAGAGTACTGTTGTAAACAAATAAAATGAACTCAAAAAATGATAGTTTTTAATGGTTATTTTCAAAATGTTACTCTCTAACAAAGTATTTTTTAATTTTATTGACTATAGTTTTTTCATATGATAAGGTCCGGTACCGGTAGGATTTGATTCCTATAATACCAATAGCGTCAATATTCAATCTGAAAAGTTGATTTTTAGATATTAAACGCTATAATCTATTTGTTAAGTAAGGTGAGTGTACTGTGACTAAAAAACGTAATTATAGAGAAATAGAACAAGATTTCCATCAGTTAATGAATAAGAAATATTATCAGAAGCAACATAATGAAAAACTACAATTGTTGATGGATGAGTTAAAAGAAAACTATGATTTTTCAACTTATACAGAAGATACTTCTAGAGCAATAGCTTTGCATTACTACATGTCACAAAAATTTAGAGATGATAAACCTAGTCTGTTTTGACTAGGTTTTTTTGCTGTCCAAAATTATCAAGAAAACTGTTATAATATGAAAGTATGTATGTCAATTAGGAGGAATAAAATTATGGTTTCAGCAGAACTTAAAATTGAAGATAAATTGTGGGCAGCTGCAGATAAATTAAGAGGAAGTATGGATGCATCTGAATATAAAAATGTTGTTTTGGGCTTGATTTTCTTGAAATATGTTTCAGATAGTTTTGAAGAAAAATATGAAGAATTATCAAAAGATGAGTACGCTGACCCTGAAGATAAAGATGAATATTTGGCTGATAATATTTTTTGGGTACCTGCTGAAGCAAGGTGGGAAAAAATCAATCGTGATGCCAAAACACCAAAAATTGGTGAAACAATTGATGAAGCGATGATTGCTATAGAAAAAGAGAATTCATCATTGAAATTAGTACTCCCAAAGAATTATTCAAGGCCCCAATTAGATAAAACTCGTCTAGGAGAAACGGTTGATTTAATTACTAACATTAAAGTAGGGGATTCAGAAAACCGTAAAACTGACACATTAGGAAGAACATATGAGTATTTTCTTGGAAAGTTTGCAAGTGCGGAAGGAAAAGGGGGAGGGGAATTTTACACACCACGTTCGGTCGTTTCGCTATTAGTAGAAATGCTAGAACCTTATAAAGGACGTATTTATGACCCATGTTGTGGTTCAGGTGGTATGTTTATTCAATCAGAAAAGTTTGTAGAAAAGCATCAAGGGAAAATTGGCGATATTTCCGTTTATGGACAAGAATTTAATCCAACAACATGGCAACTTTGTAAAATGAATCTTGCAATCAGAGGAATTGACGGAAATATCGGCACCCATAATGCTGATACATTTCAAAATGATTTACACAAAGGGTTAAGAGCGGATTATATTTTAGCTAATCCTCCTTTTAATATCAGCGACTGGGGTCAAGAAAAGCTACTAGAAGATTCTCGTTGGAAATATGGTACACCACCAAAAAATAATGCGAACTATGCATGGATTCAGCATATGGTGTCTAAATTAGCACCAGAAGGAACAGCAGGATTTGTATTAGCTAATGGAAGTATGTCTACATCTACTAAAGAAGAATTTGAAATTAGAAAAAATTTAATCAAAAATGATTTGGTGGAATGTATTGTGACTTTACCTAGCCAAATGTTTTATTCCACCCAGATTCCAGTATGTTTGTGGTTTGTAACAAAATCTAAAGCCAAGAAAAATGAACGAAATCATCAAGGTGAAATTTTATTTATTGATGCCAGAAATGAAGGGTTTATGGCTGATAGAACAACAAAAGAGTTTAGTGAAGAAGATATTAAAAAAGTGGCAGATGCTTATCACGCATGGAAGGGAACCAATGACAAAAAATATACTGATGTAGCAGGATTTTGTTCATCAGCTTCATTGGAAACTGTTAAAGAGCAGGACTATATTTTGACTCCGGGTCGTTATGTAGGTTTAGAAGATGAGGTAGCAGATTCTGAGCCATTTGAAGAAAAGATGGAACGATTAACAACATTGTTATCAGAACAATTTATCCAATCGCACCAATTAGAAGAAGATATCCGAAAAGCACTTGGAGGAATTGGCTATGGAATCTAATTGGAAAAATGTAAATTTAGGAAACTACGCGAAAATTACCATGGGACAGTCTCCTGAATCTCAATTTTATAATGAAGAACTTAATGGAATTCCGTTTTTACAAGGTAGCAAAACTTTCGGAGATATTTTTCCAAAAATTGAAAAATATACAACTAAAACTACAAAACTAGCGTCTGAAAACTCAATAATTTTTAGTGTAAGAGCACCTGTTGGAGATGTTAATATTGCACCAACAGAATTATGTATAGGCAGGGGGTTGGCTGCATTAGAATCAAGAAACAACCGTTTTTTATATTATCTTCTAAAATTCAATAAATTTAAATATGAAAGTTACTCTTCTGGAACGGTATTTAGTTCAATTAATAAGAAATCGTTAGAAACAATGATAGTGAGAATACCTAATGAGAAAAATCAGGATAAGATTGCTGAGATTTTATGGAATCTAGATTCAAAAATAGAATTAAACAATCAAATTATTTCTAACCTTGAAGAACTAGCATCTACATTGTTCAAGCGATGGTTTGTTGAATTTGAATTTCCTGATGAAAATGGAAATCCATATAAATCAAGCGGTGGAAAGATGGTTGATAGTGAATTCGGTGAAGTTCCTGAAGGATGGGACGCAACTAGTTTATCAGATATTGCTAATTATAAAAATGGACTTGCAATGCAGAAATTTAGACCAGATGAGGATGAAAAATCTTTACCAGTTCTTAAAATAAAAGAGTTAAATCAAGGTTTTACTGATTCCAATAGTGATAGATGTAGTATTGACATCAGTGACGAAGTTAAAATTGAGAATGGTGATGTTGTTTTTTCTTGGTCAGGAACTTTATTAGTTAAAATTTGGACGGGAGGAGACGCTGGATTAAATCAGCATCTATTTAAGGTCACTTCAAATAAATTTCCTAAATGGTATTATTATCTATGGACAAAGTTTTACATGAATAAATTTATAGGCATTGCAAAAGATAAGGCTACAACCATGGGACATATTAAGAGACAGCATTTAAATGAGGCTAAAGTTCTTATTCCTTCAATCAATATGTTAGAGAAGTTTGGCAAAGTTTTAAGTCCTACGATTAATACGGTAACTGAAAAAGGTATAGAAAATTTAGAACTTTCAAATCTACGAGATTCTTTACTCCCTAAATTACTATCAGGTGAAATAGAACTACCAGAAGATGAGGAGGTGTAATTTTTGGCTGAAGAATACCGTTTTAATGAAAATGAGTTAGAATTAGTTGCTTTACGTTGGTTAGAAGAAGTGGGATATACTTCCGTTTCTGCCAAAAAATTAGAAAATAGCGGGATGTCTAAACGGAAAGATTACAAAGAAGTTGTTTTGATAGACCGTTTGAAAGAAGCTCTTGTAACAATTAATCCTGATGTATCAATGGCAGTGATTGACGATGCAATAAAGACAATTACTGTCCATAAACATCCCGATATGGCGGTCAATAATCAAACTTTCCATAGATACATTACAGATGGTATTGAGATACCTACACGAGAAGGTAATCGCAATGTTACAAAACGCATTTTATTATTTGATTTTAATGAACCAAGAAACAATGATTTTTTAGCAGTCAATCAATTTATAGTGGAAGAGGATAATCAACGCAAAAGAACGGATATTATTCTATTTGTCAATGGATTGCCCATTGTATTATTTGAATTAAAGAATGCGACTGATGAATCCGTAGGCATTTCAGACGCTTATAATCAATTACAGACATATAAACAAGAAGTTCCTTCATTACTTACGTTTAATGAATTTATGATTGCTAGTGATGGTGTGCAAGCAAAAGTAGGAACTTTATCAAGCAATGAAGAACGTTTCATGGTTTGGAGAACGATTGATGGAAAAGTGGAACATGGAACAGCTAGTAGTCAATTAGAAGTGCTAATCAAAGGAATGTGCAATCCAGAAGTACTACTTGATTTACTGCATCATTTTATCTTATTTAAAACTGATGGGGATAAAACGATTAAGATTTTAGCGGCGTATCATCAATATCATGCAGTGAATCGTGCAGTAGAAGAAGCAAAACGTGCGGTTAGCACTGAAGGAGATAATAAAATTGGGGTTGTTTGGCACACCCAAGGCTCAGGTAAAAGCCTGTCAATGGTTTTTTATACTGGGAAATTGGTGCAAGAATTAAACAATCCGACTGTTGTAGTTTTAACTGATAGAAATGATTTAGATGACCAATTGTTTTTAACGTTTAGTCAATCAAGTGATTTATTACGGCAAACACCAAAACAAGCCAATGATGGGGATGAGTTAAAAGAGTTATTGGCTGTCAATGCAGGTGGTATCGTGTTTAGTACCATGCAAAAGTTTGCACCTAAAGAAGGCAATCAGATGGATGTATTGACTGATAGACGAAACGTTATTGTAATGGCAGATGAAGCACATCGTTCTCAATATGGTTTTAGTGCTGATGTTAATGCAAAAGATGGCTCAATCAAATATGGATATGCTAAATACTTACGAGATGCGTTACCCAATGCTTCCTACATTGGTTTTACAGGAACACCTATTTCTAGTGCAGACAAGTCTACAAAAGCTGTGTTTGGGGATTATATAGACGTATATGATATGACCCAAGCGGTAGAAGATGGAGCTACAGTAAAAATCTATTATGAAAGCCGAATCATCCCTGTATCACTTCCTGATGGATTAGATATAGACGATTTAGTAGAAGACATTGTGGAAGGTCAAGAAGATGATGTCGCTTCAAAAACGAAAGCAAAATGGAGTCGGATAGAAGCTATCACAGGTTCGCAACCTCGATTAGAAAAATTGGCTCAAGATTTTGTGAAACACTTTGAAACAAGACAAGAGGCTTCTTTCGGTAAATCAATGATTGTTACAATGTCTAGAAGAATTGCGATTGATTTATACCAAGAAATAATTAAACTTCGTCCTGATTGGCATTCTGATGACGATGATAAAGGGAAAATTAAGATTGTAATGACAGGTTCAAGTAGTGACCCAGATTATTGGCAACCTTTTATTGGGAATAAGACAAGACGTGATAAATTAGGGAAGCGAATGAAAGATGATTCTGATGAACTTCAAATTGTCATTGTTCGAGATATGTGGTTGACAGGTTTTGATGTTCCGTCTATGAACACGATGTATATTGATAAACCAATGCAAGGACATAATTTAATGCAAGCAATCGCTCGTGTGAATCGTGTATTTAAAGACAAAACAGGTGGATTGATTGTCGATTATATTGGGATTGCACCGAACTTAAAAAATGCTTTACAAGAATATACACCAAATGACCAAAAACAAGCAGGTATTGATACTCAAGTCGCTGTGAATTTAGTCAAAGAAAAATATGACTTGATTACCAATACGATTTTAGATAAATTCGATTATTCTGATTTCAATTCAACAGATTATACGAAAAAATTACAAGTTATTACAAATGCTGCAAACTATATTCTAGGATTAGACGATGTTGAATATGTTAAGAGATTTAAAGATTTAGTAACGGAAATCACTCGAGCGTATGCTTTGTGTGTGACAGAGGAAGAAGTTCAACAATACAATGCTGAAATTGCCTTTTTTAAAGCTGTAAAAGTATATTTAATTAAATTAAACTTTGTAGATGGAGTAAAATCTCCTCAACAAATCGATGAAGAACTGAAGCAATTAATTTCTAAGTCTGTTGTAACGGAAGATATTGTGGATATTTACGATTCTCTAGGATTAGAAAAAGCTGAATTGTCTATTTTATCTGATAAGTTTTTAGAAGAAATTAAAGAAATGCCTCAAAAGAATCTTGCTCTTCAATTACTTGAAAATTTATTAGCAGGAAAAATAAAGTCTATTCAAAAAACGAATGTTGTTCAAGCAGAAAAATACTCTGAACTATTGAAAAAGTCCATAAATAAATACAATACTAGAGGAATTACTTCTGAAATTGCCATTCGTGAATTAATTGAATTGGCAAAAGATATGAAGACAATGAAAGAAGAAGGCGAAGAATTAGGCTTGACAGTTGAGGAAAAAGCTTTTTATGATGTTATCTCTAAAAGTTCTGATGAAGACGAGCAAGTTCTAAAAGATATTGCAATAGGTATTGCTAAAACTATTGAAGAAAATATGACAATTGATTGGACAAAACGTAGTTCTGAGAAAGCACGAATGAGAGTTGAAATCAAACGTTTTTTGAGAAAAAATAAATTTAAGACAGATTTAGAAACCATTGATTTAGTGATTACACAAGCAGAGTTAATGGCTGATAATCTTTCATAATTATTAAGTAGAAAAGCTCAGAGGGAAGCATTCTAATTGTCAATAAAAATGAAAGGAAAGGTAAGATGACTATTAAGAAAGCTTTAATAGATTTACAATCGACGAAGCAGTTACTTGTAAACAGCTTGCCGATTTTTATGATACTTATCACAAAAATAAAGAATTTAAGGATGCAGTTGATTTTCTAAGTAGTATCATAATAGATATGGGGCAATTAAAGGACGAATTGTATGCTTCTGAGGATTCACATGAGCTAGGTGCTGTGGAATATATGCAAAAGCATTATCCTACAGCAGTTTTATTAATCAATTTAATTCCTAAAGATAAGAGAAAATTTATCCACTAGTCACTTGGAATGTTCAAATCTCTAATATAAGGAATAATAATCTGTTATGTAAAATTTCTAGTATTGCAAAGTAGAAACAATAAATTTCATGTTTCTACTATTATATAATGGAAAATCTAGACATTGTTTGATAAGATGCTAGAGACATAAGAAATGCAACCTAAAGATTGTAGATAGCTGACCACGTATTTATGATTTCTCGATTGAAAATGCTGATTTATCAGCATTCATTGAGTAGAAGAACAAAAGGAAATTTTAAGTGCAGTTGCAACAAACGCTGGCCAAATCAAAACTGGTTCTCTTTCA
>NZ_JAUKPK010000003.1:0-67589 GCF_030499455.1 Enterococcus sp. B2E4 | reverse complement strand
GACTGTTAATCATGATGTCGTAGGTTCGAGTCCTACTGCCGGAGTATCAAAAACGACCTTCGTTTCGGAAGGTCGTTTTTTTTTGGTTGTGGATAGCCTGGGGATAATGGGTAGCCCAGTTTTTTCTCCAGAACACTCACTCCGCTGAGGAAATCTTCTGTACTAGTTCTTCGTATAAATCCGTCGTTTCGGCGGCTTTTTTATTTGTGTAAAAAACGGTGGGGCCATCTTTGGTGGTGACTTTTAAAATAGGTGTCGAGTTTATGTCCACGAACATTCTGGCAGGATCACCAGCAACGGTAAATTTACCGATTTGGTAACTGGCGGTTCCTACACCCATGGTACGAACACGAGGCGATGGCAAAGCTTCGATCAATTCCACCGTCTCTATATCTGCCAAAGAGACCGTTGTTTTCCCAGTCATTGGTGCATCGAAGGTGACTTCTTGTCCTTGCACTTCACCGGTGATCGCATCAGGAGCGAAATCTAAACGATACATCGGAATGATGGTACCGACCATTAATACAAGTAAGAAGACAGCGGTGATACCTGAGACGATTTGTCCGCTACGTTTACCTAGATTGATGCCGATATTCATCCCAACACGGTCAGGAACGAACAGTCGCGCATCATTAGGATTGATGTAAAAACCATATCGCCAGTAAGCATCTTCACCATAATAGCGCGGTTGTCCTGCTGGTTCTAAGAGCTGATCTTGTTTTTTACGCAGATCTAGCAACAAGAAGAAGGTAAAGACGATCAAGAAAACAACCAAAACAACAAAGAGCACTAAGAGGATAGTACTGAATGCTCCAGTAGCGGACATGGATGCCAGCGGGACAGTCAACAAGAGTAGCGTAATGGTACAAGTGACAGCGATCAATAAGGACCAATAGCGCTTTGTTAAATCATTGATGTGCTGGTCGATAGCTGAATCACCGCTGATCCCGCGAACCGGTAAGCGGCTGATGATCACCCAGAGATAGACGAATAGCGCAAAAGTTGCTAAGGAGACGCCGCCCATCAAGTATCCTGTAGAAAGATCAGGCAACTGCCATGCTTGGTACAAACTGATCATCAACAAAATCCCCGCAGGAACGAGGCTATACCACGGCAGCATCCGTTTATTTTTGGCTTGAACGAGTTTTGTATCGATCCGAATCGGATCGATAGGTAGTTCCCATCCTTTGGCAAGGATCAATTGCCGCATTTTTCCAATGCAATGCACTTGCACCAGGTAAGCTGTCCCCAGCAAAGCGGCCATATAAAGCCAGAACAGGGTAAGGATGATGGAGTCAGATAAATTGAACAAAAAAAGGAGACTTGCTACACTAAATGTACCAACAATTTGTAAGATACGCTTGCGAAATTCTGTGATCAAGCTCTGGACGCTAGGATCATCCAGATGCTCAGGGGCAAGGGTATTTTCGAGTAAAACATTTTTGTGGGGTTTACTGATCAAGCGTAAACCAAAGGCGCTCGTCCCACAGAGGACAAGAGCAATAATGAAAAAAAGATAGGTCATTTGCATTCATTCCTTTCAGGAAATTGGTCCAGCAGTTGTTGAACATCCGTTAAAAGCGCTTGCTTGCTTTTGCCGTGTAAGAGAGCGGTTGCTAGCTGCAGCTGCAAGTTTTGGCGATACTCCGCTTCTTGTCCAGAAGTAAACGGTGGTGGCGCGGCAACGGCGGTTCCTTTACGGCGATCCGTGACCAACAAGCCTTCTTCTTTGAGGGAATTGTAGGCTTTTGAGATCGTCATGGTATTGATGCCGATCTCTTCGGCTAATTGACGGACGGATGGTAGCAATTCGCCAGCGGATAAATCGCCTTTTGCGATACCGACAATGATCTGTTCCCGCAACTGCTGGTAGATCGGTTGGTTGCTTTGGGTTTGAATATCAAATATCATCGAAGACAGCTCCTTTGTATTATATATATTAATACAAAGTATACAAAATAGCAACTGGTAATCAAATGAACAAGAATCGTTAGAAAAAAGTAAATAGCTTGTTACAGTTCTGTTTCATGGATCAGGTATCCTTTGACAGATACAACTTAGAGGAGGAACTTTTTATGAGCCAATCGCAAAGAACGGCTTACTTTGATAATGCAAAATTTTTACTGATGATCTTGGTCGTCTTCAGTCACTTACTACAGCCTTTTATCGGCGATCAGAAGTTTTATCATGACCTATATTATTTTATCTTCACTTTCCATATGCCAGCTTTTGTTTTTCTGGCTGGGTACTTTGCCAAACCGTTGACGAAGGGACACAAGCTTCGTGAGCTGATGAAAAAGTTCTTGCTGCCTTATGTCTTCTTTCAGGTGTTTTACACCGTCTATTACTGGTTGATCGGTCTACGGGAGTCGTTAAAAATCCAACTGTTGAATCCGCAATGGGCACTTTGGTTTTTGCTTAGCATGTTCTTTTGGCAGCTCTCCTTGCTGGTCTTTCAAAAAATGTCCAAAAAGCAGGCGATCTTGCTGAGTATCGGCTTGAGTATCTTCGCTGGCTACGTGCCATTTTTAAATCAAGTGTTGACCTTGCAGCGGACCTTTGTCTTTTTGCCGTTTTTCATCATCGGGTTTTATTTTCCCAAAAATGAGATGCGCTTTTTATTGAAACCAAAGATTCGGACTATCAGTTTGCTTTTCTTACCGATCATCTACACCTTTATCGCGTTTTTTCATGGGATGAACAAGTACATGGTTTTTGGTTCCAAGCCTTATGACGATTACTTGAGCTATCCGTTGTTCGGCGGTCCCTTGCGTGCGGTCTTTTTCATGATCGGGCTGATGGGGATCATCGGCTTTCTGAGCCTCGTGCCTAGAGAGCACCTCTTTTTTACGAAGTGGGGCAAAAACACCCTGCTGGTCTATCTTTTACAGGGGATCTTCATCAAGGGCTTGCGGGCATTAGCGATCACCGACTTGAACCTGTCGGTATTAGGCTTTGTGACGTTGGTGTTAGCCAGTGTTTTACTGACGATCTTGCTAGCTAGTCGTCCGATCCGCTTCCTTTATGCACGATTTGAACGAGGACTATCCTTTGTTTTACTTGGCTTTTTGCTTTTGATGCTCACTCTTTAAATCCTTGATACGAGCAACCGCTCTTAGAAAGATGATCCTTTCATTTTTCTAGGAGCGGTTGTTATTTGAGAGGCAGAGGCGTAAAATGGAAGGAACGGAAAGTGAAAGGATGAAGAAATATGTCAGAAATTTCAAAAAAGACCACCGCTGCCTTTGCGCAAGCGTATCAAGACAATAATAAACAAACGGCACTGCAACGGAGTGTTGTGAAAAATGGGATCACCGCTTCTGCGGAAAACGTGTCAGCAAAAGTCAACAATGTGCCAGTTTTTTCAGTTGATGTGACAACCGGGAAAGTCTCAAACCAAAAACAATCAGGCCGTTGCTGGATGTTTGCCGCATTGAATACATTCCGTCATAAGATGCTGAATGATTTCAATTTAAAAGAATTTGAATTGTCGCAAAACCATACCTTCTTTTGGGACAAATATGAAAAAGCCAACTATTTCTATGAAAATATTTTAGCAACTGCTAACGAGCCTTTAACAAGTCGCAAAGTTGCTTTCTTATTGCAAACACCACAACAAGATGGTGGGCAATGGGACATGATCGTTTCGATTTTCCAAAAATATGGTGTCGTACCAAAAACGGTCATGCCAGAAAGCAGCAACTCTTCCAATTCTCGTGACCTAAACAATTACTTGAACAAAAAACTGCGTAAAGATGCGGTTGCTTTGCGTCAGCTAGTGGCTGAAGGCAAAACAGCTGAAGACATCCAAACAGCCAAAGAAGCGATGTTGGAAGACATTTATCGTTTCTTAGCGACTTCTTTAGGCACACCGCCAGAAACCTTTGATTTTGAATACCGTGATGAAGACAAAAACTATCACATTGATCGCAACTTAACACCGCAAAGCTTTTATGAAAAATATGTCGGGGTGGACCTTGACGATTATGTCAGCATCATCAACGCACCAACTGCCGACAAGCCTTACAATCAATCGTATACCGTAGAAATGCTAGGCAACGTGGTTGGCGGCAAAGAAGTCAAATACTTGAACGTCGATATGCCGACCTTCAAAAAATTAGCGATCGCTCAATTGGAACAAGGGGAGTCCGTGTGGTTCGGTTGTGATGTCGGTCAATCTTCTACCAGAGATACTGGGATCATGGCATTAGATGCGTATGATATCAACGACCTATTTGACATCGACTTTACGATGACCAAAGCAGAACGCTTAGATTTTGGCGAAAGCTTAATGACCCACGCGATGGTCTTGACTGGCGTTGACTTGATCGACGGCGAATCAACCAAATGGAAAGTCGAAAACAGCTGGGGTGAAAAAGTCGGAACGAATGGCTTCTTCGTTATGAGCGATGCGTGGATGGATGAATACACCTATCAAATCGTGGTTCGCAAAGAGTTCCTGACAGCAGAACAATTGGCTGCCTTTGAAGCAGAACCAACAGTCTTAGCACCTTGGGACCCAATGGGTGCTTTAGCGTAAGACAGCAATTTCTAATGATTGCCTGAATATTCTCTGAAAATTTTCAAAAAGTCGAAATGAAAAAATAACGAACCAGTTGCCGCAATCCAACCGTTAGGAAAGTAGAAATCCTAACAGTGTGGGGTTGCGGCAACGGTTCTTTTTTTATTTTCTGACAAAAAAGCGGTACCATCCCAGAAAAGTGGGAACTTATTTATTGTAAGATGAAGCAAACTTCTTTAAAATGGAATAGTCACTAATGATGCCACACGTCTCATTAGAGTGAACTGTTGAAGAATGGTCACTGGGAACCTTTACTTCCTCTGACAGACTTTGTCATGTTTATTGAACAAAAGGAGGATTCAAATGACAAATCTGTTAACTATTATTGTTGTTCTATTTTTTGCTGCCCTTATTTATGGGTTCTACTTATTGCAAAAACGTCACGTGAAGTTTTCTACGCGGGTCTTTGCGGCGTTGTTCGTCGGGATCGTTTTTGGTGGCGTGCTGCAGCTGATTTTTGGGACAGGCTCTGACGTTGTCACGCAAGCTCTTGACTGGATCACGATGGTCGGTAGCGGCTATGTAGCTCTCTTGCAAATGCTGATCATGCCCTTGATCTTCGTTTCGATCGTTGGTGCTTTCACTAAGATGAAAGAAAGCGAAAAAATCAAGAAGATCAGTTTTACGGTTCTTGCGACTTTGCTAGGGACAACGGCGATCGCTGCCCTGATCGGAATTGTGATGGTCATGGTCTTTGGTCTTGACGGTGCCAGCTTTACCGAAGGGGCAACGGAAACAGCGCGGATCGCAGAATTAGCGGAACGTTCGACACAAGTCCAAGATCTATCGATCCCACAACAAATCGTTTCCTTCATTCCAAGCAATGTCTTCGCCGACTTTGCGGGTACTCGTTCGACAAGTACGATCGGGGTCGTGATTTTCTCAGCCTTTGTTGGGATCGCCTTTCTTGGTGTCAAACGTAAATCACCAAAAGAAGCGGAAACTTTTGCGAATTTGATGGACAGCTTATATAAAATCGTGATGCGTATCGTCACGTTAGTTTTGCGCCTGACACCTTATGGCGTTTTGGCATTGATGACAAATGTATTAGCTTCAAGTGATTTTGAAGCCATCTTGAACTTAGGCAAATTTATCATCGCCTCTTATGCGGCTTTGATTTTGGTCTTACTCGTTCATTCATTATTGCTGATCGCTGTTCGGGTCAATCCAGTAACGTATTTCAAAAAGGCTTTTCCAGTCTTGAGCTTTGCTTTTACTTCTCGTTCAAGTGCGGGTGCCTTGCCATTGAACATCGAAACCCAAACCAAAGCGTTAGGTGTTGATGAAGCCACGGCTAACTTTGCGGGCAGCTTTGGGTTATCGATTGGTCAAAACGGCTGTGCGGGTGTTTATCCAGCGATGTTGGCAACAATCGTTGCACCAACGGTTGGGATCAATGTCTTTGATTGGCAGTTTATCCTGCTGCTAGTTGCAGTAGTTACGATCAGCTCATTCGGTGTTGCTGGTGTCGGCGGTGGCGCAACCTTTGCTTCATTGATCGTCTTAGGCTCAATGAACTTGCCGATCGCCATCGTAGGCTTAGTTATTTCTGTTGAACCATTGATCGATATGGCACGGACACTCGTTAATGTCAGCGACAGTATGGTTGCGGGAATGGTGACCAGCAGTCGTATCAACGAACTAGATCGTTCGATCTTAGATGATTCTGCCGCCGTGATCGAAGCCGAATAGAAACATTTTGTAACAAGCGAAAGCAAAGAAAGACTGCGTGTGGTCTTTCTTTTTTTTGTCCGTTAAAGCTCAGCTCATAGAAAAATCTAGGTTTCAGTGCCCTTAATAGCGAAGTTTCTGCTATACTTTTAACTAGAACATCGCGGGAGGGATAAGCAATGACACAATTGATTCAACTAGAACGAGCAGCAAACGTCAGAGAACTTGGCGGCTATCAAACGACAAACGGCACGACGATCAAACGAAAAAAATTGATCCGCAGTGCGGCGATCAATGAATTAACTGCTTCAGATCAAGCAGTACTGGCAAACTATGGGGTCAATCAGGTCATTGATTTTCGCTCCATCGCTGAAGCCAATGCACAGCCTGATCGACCGATCGCCACAGCAAAGCAGCTTTTTTTACCTATTTTTAAAGAAGACGAAACGATGGTTTCCTTGTCGCCAGAAAGCTTGAAGCAACGCTTGGAAGATGGGGAAGATGCCGAAGAGCAGATGAAAAAAGTCTACCGTCACTTTGTTGAAAGCGACTATGCCCGCCAACAATATCGGCAGTTCTTTGATCATGTGATCGCCAATGCGGAAGACGAAGGTGCAACCTTGTTCCACTGTACCGCTGGCAAAGATCGCACAGGTTTTGGCGCCTTTTTATTGCTGCATGTGTTGGCGGTGGCACCAGCGACGATCAAAGAAGATTATTTAGCGACCAATCGCTATTTAGCCCCAATGCTAAAAGAAAAATTTGCCCCAATGACCCAGCATTTGCCGCAAGAGCTGTTAACGGCGATCACGGTTTTGATGAGTGCCAAAGAGAGTTTTCTTGATGAAAGCTTGGCTGCGATCGATCAGCACTTCGGTTCGGTTGATCAGTATCTCCTGCAGGGACTAGGGGTGACGAAAGAAGAGCAAGCGTATTTGAATGCCCAACTGACTGAGTAAAGAAAGGGAGATCCGTATGGAGGAAGCATTGTTCGCAGCAATCGGGATGACCGGCTCGCTGACGCCCATCAGTGGTGGGGATGTCAATCAAACGTATCGTTTCACTACAGCAGAAAATCGCTATTTTTTAAAAACTCATCCTCATGTTTCATCGGTGTTCTTTCAAGCAGAGATCAACGGCTTAGCTGAATTAGCCCCTTTCGTGCGAGTGCCAAAAATCGAACGTCTCGGTCAGACCGAAGAGGGGGCATTTTTATTGATGGAATGGATCGATGGTGGGGAAGGACAGCAGCGACGCTTAGGCCAAAGCTTGGCTCGGCTTCATCAGCAGACGCAGGAGTCTTTTGGGTTTTACGAAGACAATTACATCGGCTTTTTGCCGCAAGTCAATCCGAAAACCACCGATTGGCTTGATTTTTATACAGTCTGCCGTTTGGATGTGCAAGTCGAATTAGCGAAGCTGGGTAATCGCTGGCATGCCAAACGGGAAGCCGCTTATCTGCGTTTGAAAGAATTTTTGCATGAGAATTGGCGTGATCGCAGCGTCACACCTGCTTTATTACACGGTGATTTTTGGCGGGGGAATGTGCTGTTCGATCAGCAAGGAGAACCAGTGTTTCTTGATCCAGCAGTCGCTTATGGGGATCGAGAAATGGATATTGCGATGTCCCAGCTCTTCGGTGGTTTTCGTCAGGAATTTTTGGAAGGCTATCAAGAAGTCTATCCATTAGATGAGGATTGGCAAGAGCGACTGCCAGTGTATCAATTGTATTATTTATTGGTCCATTTGAATCAGTTTGGCGAAAGCTATGGACCAAGTGTCGATGAAATATTGAGTCGTTTTTAGGAGGCAATTAGAACTATGGCAGCAAAGTATCAAACCACGCATGAAGTGGCGTATTATGAATGTGATGTCAACCAAACGATGACGTTTCCAGCCATGCTAGGCATCGCCATCAAGACATCAGAAGAACAAAGTGCGGCGTTAAACCGCGGACCAGAAGTCATCGCTAGTTATGGCTTGACCTGGATCATTACCAGCTATCACATAACGGTGACTCGTTTGCCGCGCGTAGGGGAGCAGATTCAAGTGGCGACCCAGGCGAGAGAATACAATAAATTTTTCTGCTACCGTTACTTATGGTTATTGGCAGAAGACGGAACGGAACTGGTCAAAATCGAGGCGGTTTTTGCGTTGATGGATCCGAAGACGCGCAAAGTCAGCAGTGTACCAGATGAGATCGTGGCGCCTTTTGGCAGTGAAAAAATCAAGCGAATCAAACGCTATCCGAAGATCACCCCTATCACGCAAGGACAATTTTTGCCGTATCGGGTGCGTTTCTACGATATTGATAGCAATCAGCATGTCAACAATGCCATGTATTTCAATTGGCTGATGGACGTCTTAGGCTATGAGTTTTTAACAAAACATGAAGTGACACAAGTGACGATCCGTTTTGATCGGGAAGTGGCTTACGGCCATTTGATCGAAAGCCATTTTCAAATCAATGAGAAGACAGTCGATGAAGCCGGCGAGGCTGTGCCGCTGCAAACGATCCACGAGATCAAGATCGGTGAGGATACTTACTGCGAAGCCATCTTTACTTGGCGAGAAAAATAAAACAACCCTTTTGCCTCCATTAGCGGAATGGCAAAAGGGTTTTTGTTTGGTTAATTCTCCATGAAATCAGGCAGTTCATCCATGGTCAACCCACGGTTTTTCGCTATCAGCAATTTGATGCGGGCTTTTTGGCTATTGATGCTATTGCAGAAAATCACCCCAAGAGCTTGCAATTCGATCCCGCCGCCTAAGTAGTCATAGACCGGCTCGGCAACGCCGTTGAAGCAGCGAGAAACTAAGACGACTGGAATGTTTCTAGCGATCAGTTTTTTCAAAGGCTCTATGGTCTGCGGCGGCAGATTGCCAGCGCCTAAAGCTTCGATCACTAGTCCATCGATCAGCGAGTCGGCTAAAGCATCGAACAATTCCCCAGTCATTCCCGCATAGGCTTTGACGATCGGAAACAGACCATCGACACGATCAACATCCAAATGGCGGTTATTTAACAGCTCTTGCATGAACAAGATACGGTGCTTTGTGACTAAGCCGATCGGACCTAATGTCGGGGTGCGGAATGTCGCAATATTGGTGGTGTGGGTCTTCGTAACATAACGTGCGGAATGGATCTCATCGTTCATCACGACTAAGACGCCTTTTCCTAAGGCATCAGGTGATTTCGCCACCCGAATCGCACTTTCAAAGTTATAAAGTCCGTCACTGCCGATTTCATTACTTGAGCGCATGGCGCCAGTCACCACGATCGGTAACTGACCGCCGATTGTGGTATCTAAAAAGAAGGCTGTTTCTTCCAGCGTATCGGTTCCGTGAGTGATCACGACCCCATCGACACCGCTTAAATGCGCCAGCTGGATACGTTCTTTCAGCTGCAGCATTTCTTTTGGGGTCATATGAGGACTGGGAATATTAAAAATGTCTTCGACGATCAATTCAACATCGTCGTCTATGTGGATCGGTGCATCCATCAGCGGATTGCTGACATCAGGGCTGACGCCGCCTGTCAGGGTGTCTTCTTTCATGGCGATGGTGCCGCCAGTGTGCAACACGAGAATTCGTTTCATTTTTTCATCACCTGCAATGATTTATTTACTCTTAACTCAAAACTATTGTATACTATTAAAATAAGAAAACAAGGAGCGATGGGAAAAAATGATTCGAATTGGTTGTACCACATTTAGTGAACATGGCAGTCTCGTGCAAAGAAAAAACTCGAAATTATTTGAGTATGCCCGTTATTTTCCGTTAGTTGAGCTGGATACCACCTATCATTTTTTGCCAAAAGAAAAAGACGTGCGCAACTGGTTGACCCAGATTCCCGAAAATTTCCGCTTTGTGTTGAAAGTCCATCAAAGTGTGACCACCCAAGGGGATTTGCCAGATCAGTTGACCATGACCGAAGCACTGCAGCTTTATAAAGAAGCGATCGCGCCAATGGTAGAAGCAGGCAAACTCTTTTGCCTATTGGCGCAGTTTCCCAACAGCTTTAAATGTACAAAAGAAAATGTCGCCTATTTAGACCAAGTGCGAGAATGGTTTGCGGGCTACCCAGTGGCGATCGAGCTGAGAGACAGCAGCTGGTATCAGCCGAAACTGTATCCGGGAATGATCGATTATATGAAGCGAAAGCAGTTTTCCTTAGTAGTTGTTGATCAGCCAAAAAAGCTATCGACCACCATTCCCCTTGATCCAACCGTGACCAATCCCGCGTTTGTCTTGTGCCGTTTTCATGGACGCAACGACAGCGGCTGGACAGCGACAGGACCAGATGCCAAAAATCTGCGGACCTTGTATCGCTATGACCAAGCCGAACTAACGGAGTTAAAACAAGCGGTCCAAGCCATCGAAGCCAATGCCAAAGAAGTCGCAGTGGTCTTCAATAATAATGCCGGTCGTGATGCCGCTGACAATGCCCGCGCATTGATCGATGCGCTGCAGATCGATTACGAAGCATTAAATCCTAATCAGTTGAAATTATTTTGAGGAGTCATATGATAAAAGCAATCTTTTTTGATATTGATGGCACGCTGATTGCCAGCAACGGCAAGGCGCTTGCCAGTACCCGTGAAGCCATCAAACAAGCCCAAGCCAATGGCGTCCTCTGCGGCATTGCCACCGGACGTGGTCCGGTTGACTTAGAGAAGGTGATCGATTACTTGTCGTTAGACATGTTTATCACCTATAACGGCCAATATGTCTACACGAAGGAAAACTTGATTTATGCTAAACCTTTTCCAAAACAAACGCTGGAAGCGATCGTAGAATACGCAGATGAAAATTACCGCCAAGTCATGTTTGGCGGAGAAACGCAAGTGGCTGGCAGCTTAACGATCCGCTTAAGCCAATCACCCGTCATGCAGCGCTACTTACGCTATGTACCGAAAAAATTTCCCGTCGGTTTTTTAAAGAAAGTCTTGCAGCGCTTTAGTCCCAATCGCAACGCCAAACGCTATGAATCGTTGGATATTTTACGAGAGCCCATCTATCAGTGCATTATGCTGAGCCCTGAATCAGAGCGCGAAAAATTACGGTCCAAGCTGCCGCAATGTGATTTTAAGCGATCCAATGCCTATTCTGTTGACATCGTGCCGAAAAATGGTTCGAAAATCAAAGGCATCAAAGAGTTTTTGGCCTATGAAGGGATCGCGATGGAAGAAGCGATGGCATTTGGGGATCATTTTAATGATGTGGAAATGTTAGAAGGCGTGGGGATCGGGGTTGCGATGGGCAATGCCCAGCCCATCACTAAAGCCAGTGCTGACTTTGTGACGGATACTAACGATCATGACGGCATCAAGAAAGCCTTGATCCATTTTGGCATTATTGCCGAGGATGCCCAAGCCAGGGAATGAAAAAAATAAGCAAGTAGCCAATCTATGAAGCAACGTAGAAGACAGCGCAGAACCATAAAACAAAACCATGAGAAAAAGCAGAAAGAAGCGAGCAAAATGAGTCCATTTGAAATGACGGAAGAGTTTCATAAAACCTTTGATCCAACGCGACCGCCATATCCACAAGCTTTTTCAGCGGAAAAAGCCCAGTTTCGTGCTGGTTTTAAAATTGAAGAATTAGTTGAGTTCCTTTATGCTGCCAGCAACAATGACGAAGAGACCTTTCAAGCAGGTCTGGAGCATTTGCATCAAGCGATCGATCAAGCCCAAGCCAAGCTGGCTGCCAAACAACAGCCTGTCAGTGATTCTCTAGTAGAACAAGTCGATGCGCTTTGTGATCTGCTGTATTTTACCTATGGCTCGTTTTCACTGTTAGGGGTCGATCCAGCGCCGATCTTGGCTATCGTTCATGACGCCAACATGGGAAAACTTTTCCCAGATGGGCAGCCCCATTATGATCCTGAGACCCACAAAGTCATGAAGCCGAGCGATTGGGAAGAACGGTTTGCTCCTGAACCGCGAATCAAGGCAGAAATCAACCGCCAATTGGCACAAAAACAAGCCCAAGAATCGTCAGAATAAAAACCAAACGTGCCAGTTGCCCGTTCTGATTGCTTATCAGCAAAAGGAGTGGTGCAACTGGCACGTTTGGTTTAATCAAAGAAAGTGTAGTAAAGGGTTCTGACAGCGGCTTTTTCTTGTTCTTTGTGGATACCGAACATGATGCTGACCTCAGAGGACCCTTGGTTGATCATCTCTAAGTTGATATTTTTCCGCGCAAGGGCAGCGGTACTGTCGGCAGTGATCCCGACTCGTTGACGCATTCCTTCACCAACGACGACGACCATGGATAGATCGTGGGTCATTCGCAGTTCATCGGGATCGATCTCGTAGGCGATCTTGCGCAGCAGTTCTTCTTCCAATACTGGATTCAACTGGTTGGAGCGCATAATGATCGAGAGATCATCGATTCCTGAAGGCATGTGTTCATAATTTAAATCAAATTCACGGAAAATCTCTAAGACCCGTAACGTGAACCCAACTTCGCGGTTCATCAAGTATTTGCGGATATAGATCATACAAAAGCCTTCGTCACTGGCAACGCCGATCACGGGCTGATCCAAATTGTCTCTCTGGTTGGTGATCAAGGTACCAGGATGACTTGGATTATTGGTGTTTTTGATCACCACGGGAATTTTCGCATGGTATGAAGGCATCAAGGCCTCATCGTGCAACACAGTAAAGCCTGCATAAGACAGCTCTCGCATTTCTCGGTAGGTCACTTCTTTGATGGACTCTGGATGATGAACATAGCCTGGATGAGCAGAAAAAATCCCATCGACATCGGTAAAGTTTTCGTACAATTCTACTTGCAGACCAGCCGCCACGATGGCACCAGAAATATCTGATCCTCCTCGAGAGAAGGTACAGATCTCGCCCGCTTCTGTGTAGCCAAAGAAGCCAGGAATCACTAAGATTTCAGGACTGTCGCGCCATTGTGCAATCTTGGCGTACGACTTGTTCAAGATACGGGCGTTTTGAGGTTCATCCGTCACCAGCAGCCCAAGTTCTTGCGGATTCATGTAGCGAGCAGCTAACCCACGGCTTTGTAAAATCCCTGCGATCAATTTGGCGTTGTTGTCTTCGCCGCTTGCCAAGACTGTATCATAAAGATGCGGATTGTCTTGGGTAGGCAGTGTTTGAAAAGCCGCCAATGATTGCCAGATGCGATCTAAATGGACTTGTTCGATACCAAAGGGGGCGGCGATCGCTGTATAGCGGGCATAGATTTCTTCTATTAAATCAGTGATTTCTTCTTGGGCACACAGACGGGTACAGACAGCTAGTAACAGATCGGTGACTTTCTGATCGTCGCTGGAACGCTTACCAGGCGCTGAAACAACAACAAACCGTCTTTTAGGATCACTTTCAATTATCGCAACAACTTTTTCGACTTGTTCGGCTGAGGCAAGGGAACTGCCTCCGAATTTTGCTACTTTCATTTGACATTACTCCTGTTCAAGCTTTTTACTAGAGTACAGTTTCAATAGGGAGAAATCAAGCGGTTTCTTGAAAAAAATCGGAAAAATCAGAAAAAAAGTCACTTGTTGATGTAAATTTCACGATTTGTTTTCATTATCGCTGGAAAAGCCGTGATTTATTTTATTCGATGCGAAAAAAGTCGATCTTTTTTGCCTCAATCTAATGCTTGATTTTTTTCTTTATGCTATAATCTAGCGTAGATGCTTTTTTATAAAGGGACTATCTGTCCTTTTTATACTCAACGAACTTATCAATCAATCTGCTGATCAGCAGGTTTTAGACGAAACATGTATATTTGAAAATTGGAGGAACCACAAAATGGGAACTAATATCATCTTTGGAATTGTCATTGCCATCATCATCATCGCAGCGGTCTTGTATGCAATTGGCTTTTTCATGCGGAAGAAAAACCAAGAAAAGCTGAATGACTTGGAAAAACGCAAAGAAAATCTGTTTGACTTGCCGGTGATCGAAGAAGTCGATGAAGTAAAAAGAATGCACTTGGTTGGTCAAAGTCAAAACACCTTCCGTGAGTGGAACCAACAATGGACAGATATCTCCACAAAATCTTTTGCTGAACTTGAAAGTCAAATCTTTGAAGTGGAAGAGCTGAACGAACGCATCCGCTTTTTCAAAGCAAAAGGGGCGATCGTCCAAGCCGAAGCGACCATGGACGAGATGGAACGCCAAGTGGAAGAGATTCGCGCAGGCTTGAAAGAATTACGAGAAAGTGAAGAACGAAATTCCCTGGAAGTCCAAAAAGCGCTGGACGTTTACGAAGACTTGAAGAAGAAGCTGCGGGATCAAGGCGAAGAATTCGGTCCTGCTTACAATGAGCTGCAAAAACAAATCAAAAACATTGAAATTGAGTTCACCCAATTTGTTACCTTAAATACTTCAGGCGATCCTGTGGAAGCACGGGAAGTGTTAGACCAAGCGGAAAAACACACCTATGAAGTGGAAGACCTAATGAAACGGATCCCAGCGGCGTACGAAGAATTAAATCGTACCTTCCCTGATCAGTTGAAAGAAATCCAAGAAGGTTATAAAAAATTATTAGAACAAAAATATGTGTTCCCAGAAGCAAACTTCCAAGAAGAAATCAACCGTGTGAAAAAACGGGTTGAAAACTCCATGAACGATCTAGCGAAAACAGAAGTCGCTTCCGTTGAAGTGGCAAGCCGTGATACTGCAAGTGATATCGATGCCTTGTATACGGTGATGGAACGTGAGATCAATGCCAAGAAATATGTCATGAAAAATCGTCAGATCATCGAAGACTACATTGACCACGCAACGAAGAACAACCGTCAGTTGTTGATCGAGTTGGATCATACGGCGCAAAGCTATACTTTGAATCATAATGAATTGGGTCGCGTCCGCGGCTTCCAAACCGAAGTGGACGAATTGGCTCGCCGCAACAACGAGTACTTACCGAAATTGGAAAAACATGAGATTCCTTATTCAGAAGTGCAAAGCTTCTACAAAGATGCCTACAAGATTTTGGATGATGTGGAAAGCCAGCAAGTTGAAATCGATGATTCTCTTGCGGAATTACGTCGTGGCGAAAAAGTTGCACAAGAAAAAGTGGAAAGCTTCGAATTCCGTCTACGCAACTTGAAACGGTTTGTTGAGAAACAACGCTTACCTGGTTTGCCAGGCGAGTATTTAGAATTCTTCTTCGTGGCAACGGATCGTGTCGAAGAATTAGGCAAAGAATTGAACAAGATTCGCATTAACATGCAAGAAATCAATAAATTGGTTTCTGTCTGTGAAGAAGATCTTGATCTTTTAGATGAACAAACGAAAGACTTAGTGGATGCTGCGGCATTGACTGAGCAAATGATGCAATATGCCAACCGCTATCGTCATTCTCATCCAGATATCAAGGCAGCGATCGACAAATCACTTTACTTGTTCAGTAAAGAATATCGCTACCAAGATGCGCTAGATGAAATCGGCACAGCGTTGGAACGAGTAGAACCAGGTGCCTTCAAACGGATCGAAAACTTCTACTTCAATAACCGCGACTTAGTATAATACGAAAGCCAGCAGTGAAAAACTGACTGGCTTTTTTCATGGAAAGAATGGCTCGCTGCATGAGTACCGCTTACGAAGGAAGGAAAAGTTTCCTTTAAAAAAAGCCAAAGCCAGCGAGTCACCTTGAAACTCAGCCCAAGAGCAGTTATAATGGGAAAGAATTTTTTTAGAGAAAGGGTCCTATCATTGATCTATTTTGACAACAGTGCAACAACCGCTATTTATCCACAAGCTTTAAATACATATGTCCAAGTCAGTCAGCGAATCATCGGCAATCCCTCAAGCCTGCATGATTTAGGAAATCAAGCCAATCGCCTGCTGCAGCAATCTCGTCAGCAGATCGCCGATCTGTTAAACGTTTCTTCCAAAGAGATCGCATTTACCAGTGGGGGAACTGAAGGAGACAACTGGGTCATCAAAGGGACTGCTTTAGCGAAAAAAGCCTATGGGAATCACCTGATTATTTCCAGTATTGAACACCCTGCCGTCAGTGAAACAGCGGCTCAATTAGCCGAGTTAGGGTTTGAGGTCAGTGTTGTGCCTGTCGATGCCCAAGGCTTTGTCAACGTGTCTGAATTAGCAAACATGATTCGCAAAGAAACGATTTTGGTTTCGGTGATGGCGGTCAATAATGAGGTAGGGTCGATCCAACCGATCCATGAGATCGCAGCTGTGCTAGCGGACCACCCATCGATCCATTTTCATGTAGATGCCGTCCAAGCCATCACAAAGGTGCCGCAAGAACAATGGTTCAATGAGCGGGTCGATTTTGCCGTGTTCTCTGCGCATAAATTTCATGGACCTCGTGGCGCAGGCTTTATCTATTGGAAACAAGGTCGTAAGCTGGCGCCATTGATGACCGGCGGTGGGCAAGAGCAAAACCAGCGCAGCGGTACCGAAAACGTACCAGCAATCGTTGCTATGGCAAAAGCCCTACGTTTAGCGACAGAACAAAAGGCTGAAAAGCCGAACCATGTTCAATTATTAAAAGGCTATTTGCAAGAAGCACTGGCTGGGTACGAGAAAGTCACGCTTTTTTCTGGCACAGAAGGGTTTGCGCCGCACATACTTTGTTTTTCATTAAAAGGGATCCGAGGAGAAGTCTTAGTCCATGCCTTTGAAGAAAAGCAGATCTATCTTTCGACGACGAGCGCTTGTTCCTCCCGTAAAAAGATGGCCAGCAGTACGCTTCATGCGATGCACGTTCCAGAACAGTTAGCAACATCGGCTGTTCGTATCAGTTTAGATGAGAGCAATACAATGGCAGAAGTCGAGCAGTTTCTGATCGTCTTCCACCAGTTGTACCAAAAATTTTCGAAAATCAATTAAGCACGACAGACCACTATAAAATCAATCCAAATCAAAGGAGTTTTCTCGTGAATTATTCAGAAATCATGGTTCGTTATGGCGAACTGTCAACAAAGGGCAAAAATCGTCGTAGTTTTATTATGCAATTAGCTTCAAACGTCAAACGTACCTTAGCAGATTATCCCCATGTCAAAGTTCATGCCGAGCGAGATCGCATGCACTTGCTATTGAACGGTGAAAACAGCCAAGAGATCATTCCTAAGCTGCAAAAAGTCTTTGGGATTCAAAACTTTTCCCCCAGCATTCGGATCGAAAAAGATATCGAAGTATTAAAGAAAGCCGTTCAAGACGTCATGGCAGAGATCTATACGGGCGTTGAGACCTTCAAAATCACAGCCAAGCGCAGTGATCATTCGTTTGTGCAAGATAGCAACCAGTTGAATTTGACCTTAGGGAATGCGGTGATCGACCGTTTTCCTGATATCAAAGTCCAAATGAAAAAACCAGACATCAATTTGCGTGTAGAAATACGGATCGATGGCGCTTATTTGTCTTATGAAACGATCCAAGGAGCCGCTGGGCTGCCAGTGGGCACCAGTGGAAAGGGAATGTTGATGCTTTCTGGCGGTATTGATTCGCCAGTCGCAGGCTACTTTGCCATGAAACGCGGCGTTGAGATCGAAGCGGTCCATTTTGCAAGTCCTCCTTATACGAGTGAACAAGCGTTGCAAAAAGCCAAAGATTTAACGAAGAAGCTTGCGCCTTATGTGGGAAGCATCCAGTTTATCGAAGTTCCGTTTACAGAAATCCAAGAAGAAATCAAAAATCGTGTGCCACAAGGCTATTGGATGACCATCACCCGTCGGATGATGCTGCGTTTGACGGATGCGATTCGGGAAGCTCGTCATGGCTTGATCATCTTAAATGGTGAATCATTAGGACAAGTGGCTTCACAAACTTTGCATAGCATGGTCGCCATCAATGAAGTAACCAATACGCCGATCGTGCGCCCAGTGGCAACGATGGACAAATTGGAAATCATTGAAGTTGCCGAAGCCATTGATACCTTTGAATTATCAGTTCAGCCGTTTGAGGATTGCTGCACAATCTTTGCACCTCCTCAACCAAAGACGCGCCCAAGACTGGATAAGGTCCACCAATATGAAGAACGTCTCGATATCGAAGGGATGATGGAACGTGCGATGGCTGGGTTGAAACTGGAAGCAATCACGGCAAATCAAGAAAAAGCAGCAACGGAATTCGCTGAATTTTTATAATAAAACCCCGATTTTAAGGCTACGACCACAACTGTTTTTTAACATTTGTGGTCGTTTTTCATCGAGTGAGAGAGTTTGTGAATATTTTCTTGCTATTGAAAATGGAACATGCTACACTCAATATGTGAATCATTTAACAAGGAGGGTGGACAGGATGGAAGCATTAAGAGATAAAAAACTTCCGAAAGCGACGGCAAAACGTTTGCCAGCTTATTTACGACACTTAAAATTACTGGATGCCTCTGGTATTCAGCGAATCAAATCAAAAGAGTTTGCAGAAATCACGCAAGTTCCTTCAGCCACGATCCGCCGAGATTTTTCTCATCTAGGAGAATTGGGCAGAAGTGGCTATGGCTATGATGTTCCTTATCTGATTGAGGTATTGAGCTATATCTTAGAAACCAATGAAGAGAAAAAAATCGCCTTGATTGGTTATGGAAATTTAGGAAAAGCGTTAGCCAACAACAATTTTCGCAGAAATGAAAATCTTTCCGTGGTCGCGGTTTTTGACAATGATCCAGAAATGATTGGTCAGACCATTAGTGGGCGTTATGTCTATGGAATGGATCAATTGGCGGAAGTCGTAGCAGAAAAAGGGATCACCGTAGCGATTTCGACCGTTCCTAGTCGTTATTCGCAAATGGCGATCGATGCGATCGTGGATGCTGGGATCACAGCGATTTTAAATTTTGCCCCTGATCCCGTCATCGTGCCAAAAGACGTCAATATCCAATACATTGATTTGACGACAGAATTGCAAACATTGATCTTTTTTGATACGACCTACTCGCAAAAATCGAAAGTCTGAGCAAATCCTTTTCGTTTTTTGACAATCTTTCTTATACTGGGAGAAAATGCTATAGGAGAGATGTTATGCAAGTTACACACAAAGAAACGGTTTATGAGATGCCTGGCAACCAACCAAAAGTAGGGGATAAAGCAGCTGATTTTCGCTTGAAAAGTTTAGAGGACAAGGAATACACACTGACTGATTTTTTAGGAAAACCAACGATCATCAGCGTGGTTCCCGATATCATGACACGCGTCTGTGCATTGCAGACCAAGCGTTTCAACCAAGAAGCAAGTCAATTGGATGACATCCATTTTGTCACGATCTCTAACAATACAAAAGAAGAACAAGCGCAATGGTGCGGCCAAGAAGGCGTCGACATGATCATGCTTCATGATCCGGCGAATACCTTCGGTGAGGCCTATCAAATCATGATCCCAGACTTCGGTCATTTTGCCCGAGCAATTTTCGTTTTAGACCGTGAAGGCGTGATCCAACACGTTGAGATCGTGCCTGAGATCTCCCACGAACCGGATTATCAAGCAGCCATTGATGCTGCGAAAGCAAACCTCTGATTGACTTTCAAAAAAGTTCATTGTAGAATGTAGCAAGATGAAACAAGAATCTATGATAGCAAGACAATGTTCAAGAGGAGTATCAGTGACCCTGGCGGTCAGAGAGAAGTCGGTCGGTGCAAGATTTCCCCAGACACTGAAAAGGTAGCTTGAAGGTCTTTGATCCGAACCACGGTTTGTTTCTTGCAGACAAAGCCGCACAGTAAGATCAAGCGCGTCGTGAACGTTACCTCACGTCAAAGTGGCAGAGCAATCTGCAATTTAGGTGGTACCGCGTATCAGCGCCCTAATGCCTCGGCATTAGGGCGCTTTTTGCTGTGAATCACTGCGAGTGGCCCACAAAGTGGGACAGAGCAGATGATGAACAGTACTAGGCGACCATAGGGAGCGTAGTAACCATACTAGGAATCACATTGAGTGGCTTGCGAAGCAAGACAGAATAGATGATGAACAGTACAAGAAGTCATCAAAATTGGTCCACGAAGCGAGTCAGATCGGTTGCCAAAAGCCCTAAGACATAATAGAGGATCACGGAAGTGTGCCTTGACCTCTGTAAGCAACGTTTTTTTTACGAACAACACGCGTGTCGTCAACAAACAGCTGATAATCATCTCTACCGACGCACTAATCCTGAACGATTCAAACATTGTCACGCTTTACCCAGCAACAGGCACAAAAAAACCACACCAACCATTACGTCTAAAAAACGTAACTTTAGGAGGACCAACTATGACAGAAACTGAAAATCTATCCACCAAGTACAATCCCCAAGAAGTAGAAGCGGGGCGCTACCAAGATTGGTTAGAACATGACCGTTTTAAACCAAGCGGCAACAAAGAAGCAAAACCTTATTCTATCGTGATTCCACCACCAAACGTAACAGGAAAATTGCACTTAGGTCATGCCTGGGATACCACGTTACAAGACATCATCATTCGTCAAAAACGGATGCAAGGGTATGACACCTTATGGCTACCAGGAATGGACCATGCCGGGATCGCTACCCAAGCCAAAGTAGAAGAAAAGCTGCGGGAACAAGGAATTTCTCGCTATGACCTTGGTCGGGAAAAATTCGTTGAACAAGTATGGGATTGGAAAGAAGAATATGCCGGTCACATTCGGGAACAATGGGCGAAACTAGGCTTATCCCTAGACTATAGCCGTGAACGGTTTACGTTAGATGATGGATTATCCGAAGCGGTTCGCAAAGTTTTCGTGACGCTATATGAAAAAGGCTTGATCTATCGTGGCGAGTACATCATCAACTGGGACCCGCAAGCCCGCACGGCATTATCTGATATTGAAGTGATCCACAAAGACATCGAAGGTGCTTTTTACCATATGTCATACGAATTAGCAGATGGCAGCGGTGTGGTGGAGATCGCAACGACTCGTCCAGAAACGATGCTGGGGGATACAGCAGTCGCGGTTCATCCAGAAGATGAACGTTATCAAGCATTGATCGGTAAAAAAGTGATCTTGCCTTTGGTCAATAAAGAGATCCCAATCATCGCAGATGAGTACGTGGACCAAGAATTTGGAACTGGTGTCGTAAAAATCACTCCTGCCCATGACCCGAATGACTTTGAGGTCGGTAACCGCCATGACCTACCACGGGTCAATGTCATGAATGATGACGGAACAATGAACGACTTAGCAGGTACTTATGCAGGCATGGATCGTTTTGCTGCTCGTAAGCAAATCGTGAAAGACTTAGAGGCGTTAGGTCGTCTGATCAAAATCGAAAAAATGGTCCATAGTGTAGGGCACTCAGAACGGACAGGCGTAGTAGTCGAACCTCGTTTGTCGACACAATGGTTCGTAAAAATGGAGCCATTAGCAAAACAAGCCATCGACAACCAAGAAACCGACGATGCGGTGGACTTTTATCCGCCACGTTTCAACCAAACATTCTTACGTTGGATGGAAAATGTTCATGACTGGGTGATCTCTCGTCAGTTGTGGTGGGGCCATCAAATCCCAGCTTGGTACCACAAAGAAACGGGAGAAATGTATGTAGGACTTGAAGCGCCAGCAGATGCCGAAAATTGGCAACAAGATCCAGACGTATTGGATACCTGGTTTAGTTCTGCTTTATGGCCGTTTTCAACAATGGGGTGGCCAGATGAAACCAATGAAGATTTCCAACGCTACTTCCCAACCAATACATTAGTGACTGGCTATGACATTATCGCATTTTGGGTAAGCCGTATGATCTTCCAAAGCTTGGAATTTACTGGCAAACGACCATTTGAAAATGTCTTGATCCACGGATTGATCCGTGATGAACAAGGTCGCAAAATGAGTAAGTCGCTTGGAAATGGGATCGATCCGATGGAAGTCATTGAACAATACGGTGCCGATGCATTGCGTTGGTTCTTATCAAATGGCTCTGCACCGGGACAAGACGTGCGTTTCAGCTATGAAAAAATGGATGCCGCTTGGAACTTCATCAATAAAATTTGGAATGCTTCCCGTTTCGTCTTGATGAATGTCAGCGAAATGACTGCTGAAGACATTGATTTTTCTGGTGAAAAATCAGTGGCGGATCGTTGGATCTTGACGCGCTTGAATGAAACGATTGAAAAAGTCACTGACCTTTTTGAACGCTTCGAATTTGGGGAAGCGGGTCGTCAATTATACAACTTTATCTGGGATGACTTCTGTGACTGGTACATTGAAATGTCGAAAGAAACCTTATACGGTGACAATGAAGCAGCGAAACAAGTCAATAAGAGCATCTTAGTCCATGTTCTTGATCAAATTTTACGCTTGTTGCACCCAATCATGCCATTTGTTACAGAAGAAATCTGGAGCAAACTGCCGCATACAGGGGAATCATTAGTCGTTGCTGAGTATCCACAAGTGGCACCAGAATGGACCGATGAAAAAGCGGCGCAAGGGATGGAAGTGTTGAAAGAATTGATTCGTTCGGTTCGAAACATCCGTGCAGAAGTAAACACACCACTTTCGAAACCAATCACTTTGCTGATCCAAGCAAATGAGCCTGAGATCGAAGAATTCTTGGTCGCCAACAAAAACTATATCGAACGCTTCTGTAATCCAGAAGAACTAGAAATCTCTAACAGCTTACAAGCCCCTGAATTGGCGATGTCAGCTATCCTGTCAGGTGCGACGATCTACTTGCCGTTAGCTGGGTTGATCAACATTGAAGAAGAAATCGCGCGTTTGGAGAAAGAACTAGCGAAGTTCACCCAAGAAGTTCAACGGGTACAAGGCAAACTGGCGAATGAACGCTTCGTTGCCAATGCACCAGAGGAAGTCGTAGCACAAGAACGCAGCAAAGAAGCCGATTATCTTGAAAAACAAAAAGCAGTCCAAGAACGGATCGAGCAATTGCGCACGATTCAATAGGAAGCGTCGACTGTCTGCAAACAAGCATCTCTTGTAGATGCTTGTTTTTGCGTAATCAATAGAAACCGTCAAACAAATTTCTCGTTTAAAGGAAAGAAATTGGGAAAGCTGTGTGATTTTTGATAAAATAAGAGCGAGGTGAAGGAGATGACAAGCGAAGAAGCAACAGCGTGGATCCATTCGCGTTTGGCATTTGGGCAAAGACCCGGATTGATGCGTGTCGAAGCATTATTAAAACGAATGGGCAATCCTGAAAAAAACATAACCATGATCCATATCGCCGGCACGAATGGCAAAGGATCAACCGTCAGCTATTTGCGCAGTCTTTTAGAAGAAGCTGGGCAGCAAGTGGGGACTTTTACTTCCCCGCACATTGAAGCGTTCAATGAACGGATCGAAATCAATGGACAATTTATATCAGATGAGGATTTGGTCGCTTGGGTGGAAAAAATCCAGCCGCTGGTTGCTGAAATCGATCGTGATGAAACCCTGACGGGCATCACTCAGTTTGAGATCATTACTGCCATGGCATTAGGCTATTTTGAAGAAAAAAAGGTCGATGTTGCGATAATGGAAGTTGGCCTAGGGGGACTTTTAGATAGTACCAACGTTATTTCCCCGATGTTGACAGCGATCACGACGATCGGCATGGATCATATGGATGTCTTAGGCGATACCATTGAAGCAATCGCTGCCCATAAGGCAGGGATCATTAAGCCACAAACACCCCTTGTTACTGGCAATATCGTTGAAAGTGCGCTTTCGGTGATCGATTTGAAAGCTGCAGAAGCACAGGCACCTGCGTATCATGCAGGGCAAGAGTACCGTGTGACCTATCGTCATCCTGATGAAGAGTGGGGCGAATTGTTTGATTTTGAAAATGAGCATGGCAAAATCAAAGGCTTGAAAACACCGATGTTAGGCCGCCATCAACCAGAAAATGCCGGTGTTGCGATCCAATTGTACAGTCTGTATTGCGACCTACGGCAGCTGCCATTTTCAGCTAAAGAAATTCGCAATGGGCTAAGAAAAGCCTATTGGCCCGCCCGAATGGAACGAATCAGCAGTGAACCACTGGTGATCATCGATGGCGCCCATAACGTGCATGCCATGGCTCGCTTGGTGGATACGATGAAAGAAGAGTTCAGCGACTATCGCATCCATGTGCTGTTCTCAGCCTTAGAAACTAAAAACGTCAATGAGATGCTTCAGCAATTGCTGGCAATTCCGCAAGCCGAGATTTATTTAACGACCTTTGATTTCCCAAAAGCATTGCATTTAGCAGACGGCTATCAGGAACTCGATGAAAAACGAATCTCAACCGTCTCTTTATGGCAGTTTGGCTTGGCAGAATTATTAGAAAAAATGACCAATGAAGATTTGCTGCTGGTGACAGGATCGTTGTATTTTGTTTCAGAAGTTCGTGAATTGTTGTTGGCAATAGGAGGAAGAAATGGCTAAGTTACGTGGTGTGATTTTCGATATGGACGGCTTGATTTTTGACACGGAGCTGCTCTATTACCAGGCTACTCAAATCGTGGCGGATCAAATGGGGATTCCCTATACAAAAGAGTTGTATTTAGCTTATGTGGGGGTCTCGGATGAAGAAGTCTGGGCAGCTTACCATGAGCGATTCGACGAAGCCTTTGGCCATCAAATGATCGAAGACTTTATCCAAGCGGCTTTTCAGCAAACGCTGGAAATGTTCCAACGGGGCGAGGCTGAATTGAAGCCGGGCATCCACGAGTTATTGCATTATCTTGATGAGAAAAAGATTCCCCGAGTGTTGGCGTCTAGCAACCAGCGCAAAGTGATCGATACCTTGCTGGAAGCAGCAGGCTTAACGGCGGAATTTCCTGAGATCGTCTGCTTTGATGATGTCACACGGGCAAAACCAGATCCTGAGATTTTTGAAAAAGCCCACGCATTATTGGCGGTACCAAAAGAAGAATTGGTGATCCTTGAAGATTCGGCTAACGGTATTCATGCTGCTCATGGGGCAGGGATCTCAGTCATTATGATTCCCGATTTGATCGCGCCGACGACCATCATTGAAGAAAAAGTCTTGAAAGTCTTACCATCACTAGAGGATGTCCCAGATTTTCTAGAAACCGCCTTTTCGATCTAGCTGCGATTTTTTGCGCACCTGATTCATGAAATACTCTCTCCTTTGCGTATCTTTTATTAGACCGACGCAAAGGAGTTTTTTTATGATCAATGAAACAGTGATTCCCCAAAGCTCGTTTCCCCGAGAGCGTTTAGTAGAATATGGAGTGGATGCCCTTTCGAATCAAGAATTATTGGCCATTTTGCTGCGAACTGGCTCACGTCCTCTGAATGTCCTCGAATTAGCGGCCAGTGTCTTGAATCGTTTTCAAGAATTGTATGAACTAAAGCAAGCGACGATCGATGAATTACAAGAAATTCGCGGCGTCGGACAAATCAAAGCCATCGAGATCAAAGCGATGGTTGAATTAGGTGTGCGAATCCAGCGCTCCGCTCAACCAAAGTACGGTAAGGTCAACTCTAGTATGGCGATCGCCCATCAGTTGATCCAAGAGTTGAAGGATTGTCGTCAAGAGCATTTACTAGGGCTATATTTGAATACGAAAAATGAGATCATTCAGAAAAAAACGATCTTCATCGGATCGTTGAATCAGTCGATCGCTCACCCACGGGAGATTTTTCATTGGGCGGTACGCTACAGTGCCGCCCGAGTGATCGTCGTCCACAACCATCCCAGCGGCAGTCCCCAAGCCTCAGAGGCAGATCTGCTGTTTACACGCCGCTTGATCAAGTGCGGAGACTTGATGGGGATCGACATATTGGATCATTTGATCATTGGCGACAATGCCTATGTCAGTTTGCGAGAAGAGGGGCTGTGGCAACAGGAAGACGTGTGAAAATAAGCCGAGTTTGCGAACATTATTAAAAATAAAGGTGAATTGTCTAATCGTCTGTCTTGCAAAAAAATACGGGCAAGTGTAAAATATTATTGTAATTTTGTTTGCTGAATAGATGTTGAAACGCACGTTAGGCCTCTATCGCACAAAGGCAATGTTACACACAATTAAGTGCTTATGCACGAGGAGGTTTTTTTTAATGGAACAAGGTACAGTAAAATGGTTCAATGCTGAAAAAGGGTTTGGTTTTATCTCTCGCGAAGACGGTACAGACGTATTTGTACACTTTTCAGCGATCCAAGGTGAAGGATTCAAAACTTTAGAAGAAGGTCAAGCAGTAACTTTCGACGTGGAAGATTCTGATCGTGGACCTCAAGCAGTTAACGTAAACAAAGCGTAAGCTTTCAAACAAACTGCCAGTAAGAGCACTTTGAAATCAAAAACCCCAAAAGACCATCGATTCGATGGTCTTTTTTTTGCTTTTTATAAGGGAAAGAAAAAAGGGTAGTTCTCAGTAACCTGAGAACTACCCTCGCATGTGAGACTATAAATCGTCCGGCGTCATGATCATCGAAAGGATCATTGGATGACGCTCGGTTTTTTCAAATAGGAATGGCTGTAACGCCGAAGACATCGCTTCTCTTAATTTATGTTCTGTTGGGTCTGGTTGGTTCAAGACTTCCCTCAATGCACGGAAGAGGATCTGCTGTGCTTCGTTGATCATCTCGCCAGATTCCCGCATATAAACAAACCCACGAGAAAGGATATCTGGTCCAGCAAGGACTTCTTTCTTCGCCACATCGACTGTCGCGACAGCTAAGACGAGGCCTTCTTCTGAAAGAATGCGACGATCTCGTAGGACGACATTTCCGATATCACCGATACCGCTGCCGTCGACATAAACATCATTGGCATTGAAATGACCAGCCAAGCGAGCGGTATCCGCTGTTAAGGCCAACATGTCACCATTTTCCATAATGAAACAATTTTCTTTTGGTACACCGACATCTTGTGCCAACTGGGTGTGGATGTTCAGCATCCGAAATTCCCCATGGACAGGCATAAAGAATTTTGGCTTCATTAGACGCAACATCAGTTTTTGTTCTTCTTGGCCACCGTGACCAGAAGTATGGATGTTGTTCAATTTGCCATGGATCACGTTTGCGCCAGCTTCCAACAGCAAGTTGATCAGCTGATTGACACTCGTGGTATTTCCTGGGATCGGTGAGCTTGAGAAAATCACGGTATCATCTGGGTGAATTTGGATTTGACGGTGAGTCCCGTTGGCAATCCGACTCAAAGCAGCCATCGGCTCTCCTTGAGAACCCGTACAAAGGATCATGGTTTCGTTTGCAGGCAAACGGTTGATTTCATGAGATTCCACAAAGGTTCCATCTGGCACCTTGATATAGCCAAGGCGCTGTCCGTTGACGATCGCATTTTCCATACTGCGTCCAAAAACGGCGATTTTACGTCCAGTCGCAACCGCCGCATCTGCAGCTTGTTGGAGACGGAAAATGTTGGAGGCAAAGCTGGCAAAAATGATCCGACCATCGATTTTTTCAAAAATCTTTTGGATCGAGCTGCCAATCGTTTTTTCTGATTTGGTAAAGGTCGGAATTTCTGCATTGGTACTATCGGAAAGGAGGCAAAGGACGCCTTCTTCACCAATTTTTGCCATTTTGTGCAAGTTTGCTGGTTCGCCCACAGGCGTAAAGTCAAACTTGAAATCGCCAGTTGCGACGATATTGCCAGAAGGCGTTTTGACAACGACACCTAAAGCATCAGGGATACTGTGAGTCGTTCTAAAGAAGCTGATGGATGTTTTACGGAAACGAATCACCGTATCTTCATTGATTTCGTGTAATTCCGCATCCCGCAATAAGCCATGCTCATCTAATTTGTTGGTGATCAAAGCAAGTGCCAAGGGTCCCGCATAGATCGGGATATTGGCTTCCCGCAACAAGTAAGGGATTCCGCCAATATGGTCTTCGTGACCATGAGTGACGATCAAGCCTTTGACTTTCGGTAAATTTTGAACGATGTAGCTATAATCGGAAATGACATAGTCGATCCCAAGCAGTTCATCTTCGGGGAATTTGATTCCCGCGTCAATTAAGATGATCTCATCTTGGAATTGAACCCCATAACAGTTTTTTCCGATTTCGCCAAGTCCACCGACGCCGAATACGCCAGTCTCATTATTTTTCAGCGAAACTTTCATCTTAAAACTCCGCTAATTTGAAATCAGCGTTTTCTTTTTCGTAAGCTAAATGTTTTTCATCTAGTTCTTGAACGAACTCGATGTTGTATGGGGTATTTTGTTCAACCAGACGGCGTGCGATCACTGCATCGTCTGCTTCAATGTACAAAGAGTGGGTTTGTTCTCTCTTTGGGTTGCGGTCTTTTGTTTCTTGGTAATAAATTTTGTAAATCATATCTTTTCTCCTTTATCTGCTTTTCGCAGTAGTCTATTTGGTTGATGAATTCGCTGCATCACAAAATCGAGGTCCGAATAAAGTGACCTGAAAAGAAGGCTTCGAGAGCCGCTGCATGCTTTTTTCAGACAATCGTTGTGAGAAAAAAGAGAAAGCCTCGTCTTTGCTTTCCAAATGTCGTCATAAAAAATTCACCGGGTTTGTAAGTCGTTCCACTACAAGTATCCCTAGTTTATCACAGAAAAACGAATAAGTATAGAAACACGTCATTTTGAAAAGGCTTACTGAAAGAAAATGAAAGGACTATCGCTGAAGTTTGCTTTTTTTCGTTGAAAGTGCATTACAATAAGAATATTCCTATGCTATAGTAGAAGTAATGAAGTAAAAAAGGAGGGGATTTTTTGAAATTAATGTGGCACTACACGATGAGAAACAAGAAACTGCTGGTTTTTAATTTCATCTGTGTTTTTGGTTTTATTTTGATTGAATTAGGTTTGCCGACGTTATTGGCAAGAATGATCGACAAAGGGATCGCCGCTGGTGATCGCGACTACATATGGAAAATGGGTGCGGCGATGATCGCGATCACCATTGTGGGGATCACGATGAACATTTTGTTAGGCTATTTCACGTCACGTATCACCACTAACATTGTGGCAGATATTCGTGACGATCTTTTTGAAAAAGTCCAAGGCTATTCACATACCGAATATGAAAAAATCGGGGTTTCATCATTGATCACCCGTGTGACCAATGATGCGTATCAAATCATGCTGTTTATGCAAAGCATCTTACGGACAGGTTTAATGACACCCATGATGTTTGTGGTCAGCTTGTACATGGTCATGCGGACAAGTACACAACTAGGGTTGTATGTTTTGGGGGCATTGCCGATATTGCTGATGGCCGTCATCGCCATTGCCAAAATCTCGGAACCCTTATCCACTAAACAACAAGCCAATCTAGATAAAATCAATGGCATCTTGCGGGAAAATCTCTCTGGTTTACGAGTGATCCGTGCCTTCGTCAATGAAAAATTTGAAGAAAAACGCTTTGGCAAAGTCAACCAAGCCTATGCTTCTAGTTCTCGCAGCTTGTTTCGCTTGATGGCAACGGCACAACCAGGCTTTTTCTTCTTATTCAATATCGTGATGATTTTGATTATTTGGACGGGAAGTATTCAAATCGATCAAGGGCAACTGCAGGTCGGTGACTTGATTGCATTTATCGAATACATCTTCCATGCGCTGTTTTCTTTCATGTTGTTTGCGACTGTCTTTACGATGTATCCACGAGCGGCGGTTTCTGCTCGTCGAATCCAAGAAGCGTTAGATGCGACTTCTGAAATCAAAGAGCCAGAACATCCAGTGACAGAAACTAAGACGAAAGGCTTCTTGGAATTCAAAAATGTTACCTTTGCTTATCCAGGACATGCTCAAAGTCCAGTGATCCGTAATGTTAGCTTTACCGCTTCACCAGGGGAAACCGTGGCGTTTATCGGTAGTACTGGAAGTGGAAAATCAACCTTGATCCAATTGATCCCACGTTTTTACGACGTCAGTGAAGGCCAAGTCTTGGTGGATGGTGTTGACGTTCGGGATTACAGCTTAACGACGTTGCGCAACAAGATCGGGTTTATCCCTCAAAAAGCGTTGCTATTTACAGGGACGATCGCAGAAAACCTACGCTATGGCAAAGAAGATGCCACGCAAGCAGAGCTGGAACGAGCAGCCGAGATTGCGCAAGCGGCAGATTTCATTTCTCGCACACCAGATGGCTTTGATGCTCACTTGGCAGAAGGCGGAACCAACTTCTCTGGCGGACAAAAACAACGCCTAGCGATTGCCCGTGCGGTGATCCGCCAACCAGAGATCTATATTTTTGATGATAGTTTTTCTGCATTGGATTACCAAACGGATGCAAACTTGCGGGCACGCTTGAAAAAAGAAACCACAGAATCGACCGTTTTGATCGTTGCTCAACGAGTAGGAACGATCATGAATGCCGATAAGATCGTCGTCTTGAACGAAGGCGATGTGGTTGGCATCGGCACCCACAAAGAACTGCTGCAAACTTGTCCAGTATACTACGACATTGCGGCGTCACAATTATCAGAGGAGGAGTTGGCACAATGAAAGCAATCTCTTCTTTAAAACGGTTAGGTGCTTACATCAAACCGTACAAAGTACAATTTATCCTAGTCTTGCTGTTTACTGTTGCAACCGTCGGCTTCAATGCGGCAATGCCGTATGTTTCTGGATTACCGACGACAGAGATCAGCCGCAACATCGCCGCTGGCGAAGGCGTTAATTTTGATTACGTGATCCTTTGCTTGATCTGGATCGCAGTCGTTGGTGTCGGTTACTGTTTCTCACAATTGATGTCAGGGCTGCTGATCACCAACGTTGTCCAATCTGCGATGCGAGATCTGCGGCAAGACATTGAAGAAAAAATCAATCGTTTGCCCGTTTCTTACTTCGACCGCAACCAGCAAGGGAATATCTTGTCACGGGTGACCAATGACGTGGATGCCGTCAGCGGTGCGATGCAACAAGCCTTGATCGGGATCGTCAATGCCTTCTTAGGAATCGTTATGGCGGTTTCCATGATGTTTTACATTAATACCTACATGGCGTTGGTTTCATTGATCATGATCCCAGCCTCCTTATTGATTTCTCGCACGATCGTCAAAAAGTCGCAAAAAGACTTCCAAGGCATGCAAAATGCGTTAGGGGATCTGAACGGCTACGTACAAGAAAACATGACTGGATTCAGTGTGTTGAAAGTGTATGGACGGGAAAAGCAAACACTTGAAGGGTTTAAAAACGTTAACCACCAGTTGCGCTATTACGGCTTTCGTTCTGCCTTTGTTTCAGGATTGATGATGCCGTTGGTGCAAATGACCGCTTACTTTACCTATATCGCAATGGCAGTCATGGGGAGCTTTTACGTGATCAGCGGCGTGATCGTTGTTGGTCAGCTGCAAGCATTCATTCAATACATTTGGCAAGTCAGTCAGCCAATGGGGAATATTACCCAGCTGTCTTCCGTCTTGCAAAGTGCCTCAGCAGCAGCAAAGCGGGTCTTTGAAATCCTAGATGAGGAAGAAGAGCCAGTCAATCAAACCGATATCCAATTGCCAGAACAAATCAGAGGCGACGTGACCTTTGAACATGTCGGCTTTGCCTATGATCCGAAAAAACCGTTGATCAAAGACTTGAACTTTGAAGTCAAAGCTGGACAAACCGTGGCGATCGTGGGACCAACAGGTGCTGGGAAAACCACCTTGATCAATTTGTTGATGCGTTTTTATGATGTCAATGAAGGGGCCATCAAGATCGACGGCATCGACACGAAGAAAATGGAACGTCACGATGTTCGGTCACTATTTGGGATGGTCTTACAAGATGCATGGTTGTACGAAGGCACGATCGGCGACAACATTCGCTTTGGGAAATTAGATGCCACCGATTATGAAGTCGTTGATGCAGCGAAAACCGCCAACGTCGATCACTTCATTCGCACGATGCCAGACGGCTACGAAATGATCATCAATTCTGAAGGGGACAATGTCTCCTTGGGGCAAAAACAATTGTTGACCATCGCTCGGGCAGTCATCTCTGATCCGAAGATTTTGATTCTCGATGAAGCCACCAGTTCGGTGGATACCCGCTTAGAAGCGCTGATTCAAAAAGCAATGGATAAAGTGATGGAAGGTCGTACCAGCTTTGTGATCGCCCATCGTTTGTCAACGATTCGTGAAGCAGATCTGATCTTAGTGATGGATCAAGGGTCGATCATTGAAAAAGGCAATCACGAAACCTTGTTGGCAGCTGGCGGCTTTTATAGCCAACTGTACCAAAGTCAATTTTCAGAAGAAGCCGAGTAAGCCCAAAAGAGCGTCCAGTCTGACTGGCGCTCTTTTTGCATTGTCGCAAGGGTGGTGCTATAGTGAAAAAAGAAAGCGCAGATCCGTTTATGGATTGGAAGGAGAAGTTGATGGACAAAGAACAATCAGGGAATGAAACCCACAAAACAGTTTCGCCAGCCTCGTTGCAAGGAACACCTTGTTTTGTGGCAAAAAATGCGACGATCGTAGGAAACGTGACTCTAGGAAAAGAGAGTACGGTCTGGTTTCAAGCAGTGATTCGAGGCGATGCCAATCGCATCGAAATCGGCGCGCGTACCAATATTCAAGATGGAACGATCATTCACGTTGATCACGATGCCCCGACGATCGTGGAAGACGATGTGACTGTTGGGCATCAGTGTATGCTTCATGGCTGTACCATCAAAAAAGGGGCGCTGATCGGCATGAGCTCGATTGTTTTGAATCATGCAGTGATCGGTGAAAATAGCTTGTTAGGTGCTGGTTCGTTAGTAACGGAAGGAACCGTCATTCCGCCCAATGTGTTGGCGTTTGGTCGTCCTGCACGAGTGATCCGTCCGTTGACAGAAGAAGAAATCGCCAAAAATCAGGCAAACATCACGCATTACGTGGAAAATGGGTATGCTTACCAACAGGGCGAATATGGTGAAGTCTGACGCCGAACCAAAAGACGCAAAAAGGTGTACGAATTGCTTCGTACACCTTTTTTTATGCAAGCTTATTTCAATTTGTTTGATTCCATGATCTCGTCGATCAAGCCGTAATCTTTGGCTTCTTGTGCGGTCATGAAGTTGTCACGATCGGTGTCGCGTTCAATCACTTCGATTGGTTGACCAGTACGTTCTGACAAGATTTTGTTCAGACGTTCGCGGGTTGCCAAAATGTGGCGGGCAGCAATTTCGATCTCAGTTGCTTGTCCTTGTGCGCCACCTAATGGTTGGTGGATCATGATTTCTGCATTTGGTAATGCAAAGCGTTTGCCTTTTTCACCAGCGGTCAATAAGAATGAACCCATAGAAGCAGCCATCCCCATAACGATGGTTTGAACATCGGCTTTGATAAAGTTCATGGTATCAAAGATAGCTAGACCAGCAGTAACGCTTCCGCCAGGCGAGTTGATGTACAAGTAGATGTCTTTTTCAGAATCTTGCGCGTCCAAGAATAAAAGCTGAGCAATGATCGAGTTTGCTAAGTCATCGGTTACTTGACCACTCAACATAATGATCCGGTCTTTTAATAGACGAGAATAGATGTCATACGCTCTTTCACCGCGAGATGATTGTTCAATGACTGTAGGAATTAAATTCATAGTGATAGTCCTCCTAAAAATCGTTATAGATATAGTTTAGCATAAAGTTTTCGCAATATCTAAGAGATAGTATACCGATTAGGTCAAGAAAGGTCAAATAAAAAGTTCGTTATCTTTTTTGCGAAACTTTCAAATATGATACAATATGAAAAAAGGAATGAGGAAGGATCGAAGAATGGCAGTAGCAATAGCAGGTTTGATCGGCGTCTTAGTGGGCGCATTGTTAGTAACCATCATTTTTAATTTACGCATTCGGTATGAGGAGCAAAAAGAAAAACAACGCCGTTTGTTGGAGCATAAAGTCAAAGAAATCGAAACGTTGGTTTTATTGAATCAAAAAATCAGTGAGATTCTACAAAAACGGGTCATGCTGATGGATGAGTATGTCAGCTTTGATGCCTTTGACGACTGTTATATCACCATCGATGATTTTGCCTATCTACAATCTTTTGCGGCGCAAAACAGTTTTTATCTACCGAATTTTTTTTTGGAAGAATTTTTCAAAAAAATCGGAACACGTCGGGTGATTTTATCCCCAGAGGAAACTGTTAAAATCGGTGGGTATACCTATAAAGGCGGTCGGATCATTATGGAAAATTTCCTTGATCAATTAGTCGAAATGGTCAATGAGCGTAAAACCCAAATGAAAAACATGACGAGCGAACCGTTGACCTATTTTTCAAAAACGATTTGATTCTACTGGTCAGCCGTTTTCCTTGGTTAAGGCAACCAAACCAGAGTATCGACGGTTGCGCTTTTTTAACTGATCACACACACTCTTACTGCGATCATAGTAAGGGTGTTTTTCTTTGACCGAAACAAAGCGTTATTATGCATTAAGAGGATCGAAACAAACAGAGGCTTTTTGGTTCTAGGAGATTCCATGGTAAAATAAAGAGTGAGAATGGAGTGAAAGAATGATGGTACAAATCGTTGCCCACCGCGGGAGTAGCGGCAACCGACCTGAAAACACGCTACCAGCATTTGCGGAAGCGGTGCGGGTCAAAGCTGATATCATTGAGTTAGATGTACATCTATCAAAAGATGGCGGCTTGATCGTCATGCATGATGAAACGGTTGATCGAACGACCAACGGCAAAGGTCGGATCTGTGACCTGACGGTTGCTGAACTAAAAGAACTCAATGCTGGCAGCTGGTTTTCTGAGGAATTCCAAGCCGCCAAAGTCCCCACACTAAAAGAAGTGTTGGATTTACTTGCAGCGAAGAATTATCGTGGCATTTTGACGATCGAATTAAAAACCGATCATTATGAGTATGAAGGAATCGAAGCCAAAGTATCCGACTTAATGAATAGTCAAGAATGGCCCTTTACTCATTGGTATTGTTCCTTCAATATCGAGACCTTGGATCGGATCCATGCGATCGAACCGGATGCGACCCTTGATTTTATTATGGGACGCGGGGAAGACAAACCACCGTTGGCGCTCAGCCGACCGTATATCGAAGGAATTCATCCTGCCTATCGCTGGGTCCAAGAGACAGCAACGGTCTTAACTGATTTTCCGATCGCGATCCGTCCGTGGACTGTCAACGAAGAAGCGGCGATTCGCACCTGCTTGGCTCTGGGGTTGACGGGGATCATCACCGATTTTCCAGAAAAAGCTCGGGCAATTGTGCAACAGGTCCGCGAGGAAACAAAAGGATGAAAAAAGTCTTAGTAATCGTGGGACCGACCGCAGTCGGCAAAACCGCCTTGAGTATCCAGTTAGCCCAAAAATACCATGGGGAGATCATCAGCGGGGATTCCATGCAAATTTACCGTCAGTTAGATATCGGTACCGCCAAAGTGACGAAGGAAGAAATGGCAGGGATTCCTCATCATTTGATCGATATTCGTGGGATGACGGAAGCATACTCTGCCGCTGATTTCCAGCAAATGGGGCGTGAAGCCATCGAGACGATCCAGCAGCAAGGAAAGCTGCCGATCGTTGTAGGGGGAACAGGGTTATACATCCAAGCGCTTTTGTATGACTTTCGTTTAGGGGCAGAAGAAGGCGACCCAACGATTCGTCAGCGTTACGAACAAGAAGCAGTAGTCATCGGCAAAGAAGCTTTATGGCAAAAGCTGCAGGCGGTCGATCCCTTGGCAGCAGCGAAGATCCACTACAACAATGAGCGGAAAGTGATTCGTGCGTTGGAGGTTTTTGAAACGACTGGCGAAAGTATCGCTGCACCAAAAGAGACACCACAAGCTTTGTACGATTTCTTCATGATCGGGTTAACCACTGAGCGAGAAGTGTTATACCAGCGAATCAATCAGCGGGTGGACTTGATGATGGATCAAGGCTTGATCGAAGAAGCAAAAGCTGTTTTGCAGTATCCAGAAACGCAAGCCGCTAAGGGGATCGGCTACAAGGAATTTTTGCCCTATTTTCAAGGGCAGGCCACATTGGAGGAGACCATTGAGCAAATCAAGCAAAACTCACGCCGCTACGCCAAGCGGCAGCTTACGTGGTTCAATAACCGAGCACAGCCCCGATGGATTGATTTAGTGAGGCAACCTGAAGAACAACGTACCCTTGAAACAGAAATCGACCAATGGTTGGAGGAGAAAAGATGAGCCAAGAACGTGTGATTCTTGTCGGAGTAGAAACGGAGAAAAACTATCTTCATTTTGATTCGTCAATGAAAGAATTGAAAAGCTTAACAAAAACCGCCAATGGTGAAGTTGTTTTTTCACTGGTGCAAAAACGGCAGCAAGTCGATCGACAAACCGTGATCGGCAAGGGGAAAGTTGCGGAATTGCAGCAGTTGGCAGAAGCACATGAAGCAGATCTAGTGATCTTCAATCATGAACTGACACCAAGGCAAAGCCAGTTGATCGGTGATGCGCTAGAAGTGCCAGTGATTGATCGCGTTCAGCTGATCCTTGATATTTTTGCGATGCGTGCCCGTTCCAAAGAAGGAAAGCTGCAAGTAGAATTGGCGCAGCTGGATTATTTGCTTCCACGCTTGATAGGGCAAGGAAAGAACATGTCTCGGCTAGGGGGCGGAATCGGAACGAGAGGACCAGGGGAAACCAAGCTGGAGACCGATCGTCGACACATCCGCAACCGCATCACCATCATCAAACGGGAATTGAAGGAAGTGGCAGCCCATCGAGACCGGACACGCCAAAAGCGCAAAGACAGCCAAGTCTTTCAAATGGGCTTGATTGGTTATACCAATGCTGGAAAATCAACTATTTTAAACATTTTGACCAGTGCGGATACGTATGAACAAGACCAGTTGTTTGCGACACTTGACCCTTTGACGAAACGCTGGCGGATGCCAGAAGGATTCGAAGTCACCATTACCGATACGGTTGGTTTTATCCAAGAATTGCCGACCCAATTGATTGATGCGTTTCATTCCACACTGGAGGAAAGTCAAAACATGGACTTCTTGCTGCATGTCGTCGATGCCAGTTCCGAAGAACGGGTCCAGCAAGAGGAGACGGTCTTAAAATTAATGGAGGAACTTTCTTTGACCCAATTACCGATGTTGACGGTCTACAATAAGGCGGATCGCATCGACGCCGATCAGTTTGTCCCAACGTTATTTCCCAACGTCTTGATCTCGGCAAAGAGTACCAAAGGCAAAGAACGCTTGACTCAGGCGATCAAAATGGAATTGATGCAGATCATGCAGCCTTATCATCTAGTGTTGCAAGCCGATGAAGGCAATGCGCTGAATCGTTTAAAACGGGAGTCGCTAGTGTTGAGCAATGCCTTCGATGAAGCAACACAGACCTATCATATCAAAGGATTTGCGCTGGAGGATACCTATCCACTACGCAGAATGGCGCAAGAACAGGAATAAACAGAAAACGGTGCAGCCGATGCACCGTTTTTTTGTGGTGACAAAATTATGGGAGTATAAGTGGTTTGACTTTCTTCAAGTGCAAAACCCGAACATTTTTGGCTAAGGCACCATTTCTTCCAGAAAAAGGACTGCTTGAACATGCGATCAAATCAAGGGCCCAATAAAAAAATCAAAAAAATTTGCATTCATGTCACTTTTTCTAACATGAGGGGTTGACACGCAAAAAAAGAATTGGTATAGTTTCCATAAAGTTACGCAGCATCATTGAAACGGAGGGGAGCCAAGTTATGCGGGAAAAAGAATTGCGGCGCTCAATGTCAGTCTTTCCTATCGGAACAGTCATGAAATTGACCGATCTCACCGCCCGTCAAATTCGTTATTACGAAGAACAAGAATTGATCCACCCGGAACGCAGCGATGGCAATCGACGAATGTATTCGCTGAATGATATTGATACCTTGCTAGAGATCAAAGACTATCTTTCCGATGGTCTGAACATGGCGGGAATCAAACGAGTTTATGAAATGAAAGTTGCCAAAGAAAAAGAAGCGAAGAACAAACCGCCGCTGACCGATGAAGATGTACGTCGAATTTTTTATGATGAACTCTTGGCTCAAGGTGGATTGAATCAACAACAGCCATACCAGCAAAAAGGTCCACGAATGTAGAGCATTAGTAGATCGTTGCTGTGATATAAAAAAAGAATTGGGAAAAAGGAAGGGATACTATGCCAAAATTTGAAAGAACTGCCGAAGACATCAAACAAATCGTAAAGGATGAGAACGTGCGCTTTTTACGCTTGATGTTTACTGATATTTTAGGAACGAACAAGAACGTTGAAGTACCTGTAAGTCAATTAGATAAAGTACTGGAAAACAAAATGATGTTTGACGGTTCTTCTATTGAAGGGTTTGTCCGTATTGAAGAAAGTGACATGTATCTGTATCCTGATTTGTCCACCTGGATGATCTTCCCTTGGGAAAGTGAACATGGCAAAGTGGCTCGTTTGATCTGTGATATCTACAATCCAGATGGCACCCCATTTGCAGGCGACCCTCGTGGCAACTTAAAACGGGCATTAGCTGACATGCAATCCCTTGGTTTTACTTCTTTCAATCTTGGACCAGAACCCGAATTTTTCCTATTCAAATTAGATGAAGCAGGCGAAATCACAACGGAATTAAACGACAAAGGCGGCTACTTCGATTTTGCCCCAACCGATCTAGGGGAAAACTGCCGTCGCGATATCGTATTAGAACTAGAAAGCCTTGGCTTTGAAGTTGAAGCGTCTCACCATGAAGTGGCACCAGGGCAACACGAGATCGACTTTAAGTATGCGGATGCAGTGGAAGCATGTGACAACATCCAAACCTTCAAGCTTGTCGTGAAAACCATTGCTCGTAAACATGGCTTGCATGCGACCTTCATGCCAAAACCATTATTCGGTATCAACGGTTCAGGCATGCACTGCAACATGTCCTTGTTCAAAGGTGATGAAAATGTCTTCTTTGATGAAGAAGGACCAATGCAATTAAGCCAAACAGCGTATCACTTCTTAGGCGGTTTGATCGAACACGCCCGTGCTTACACGGCTGTCTGCAACCCAACCGTCAACTCTTACAAACGCTTAGTGCCAGGTTACGAAGCGCCTGTATACGTGGCATGGTCAGGACGCAACCGTTCACCATTGATTCGGGTACCAGAATCAAGAGGCTTGTCAACACGTTTGGAATTGCGTTCGGTTGACCCATCCGCTAACCCATACTTAGCAATGGCTGTTTTATTACAAGCAGGACTTGATGGCGTTAGACGTGAGTTGACACCACCACCAGCTGTCGACCGCAACATCTACATCATGAACGAAACAGAACGGGCAGAAGCACAAATCGAAGATCTGCCATCAACGATCCACAATGCCATCAAAGCATTGCGCAAAGACCAAGTGATGATCGATGCCTTAGGCAAACACATCTATGCCAACTTTGTCGAAGCAAAACGATTAGAATGGGCAGCCTTCCGCCAAACAGTCTCCGAGTGGGAAAGAGAACAATACTTGGAACTCTATTAAAATCGCAAAAAAAGCCGCTAGAGATAAACAATCTAGCGGTTTTTTTATGATGAAACCAGCATTTATCCTGTTGATTCTGGTTTTATTTATTTCCGATCATCAATAGCTGCTTGATCAAAGTTTGAGAAAAAAACCATTGCGAAGCTAGAGCGGTTCTGTCTATAAGAAGCGTAACTCCTGACCATTGGGAAAAATCAAAAAAATACCAGTCGGGCGAGGACTGGTAAGAGGAAGAAAAATAGTTTTGGTATAAAGCTAGCATAGTCGGTCAAAGTAAAATGAACCTTAAAAAGTAGAAAGTTTCTTGTAAGAAGTCCTTATTCGTCAAAGGTTTCCAGTTCAGACAGTATTTTTGCGGGGACTTCTGATTGAGGGACTTCGTTGGGACCAGAAATGATGCGGGTCTTACTGATTTCTGCTTTGACTAAAGTATTTGGAGCCAATGGTTTTACATTTTCGCCCGTCAGGTCATAGGTCATGAGTTCTTTTTCACCATTTTTCTTTACGAATTCAAAGGTGTATTTGTAGGTAAAAGAGCCATCGATTTTTTCACCAGAATCGCTGTAGGTCTGTGTCTTTTCAGGGACTTTGTTGGGCGTGATAGCATAAGCCGTGATGCCGCGATACGTTGTTGCATAGTACGTGTAGCCGAAATAGCCGGCTACGACAATAATCAAAACGCCAAGCGTTAATAGTAGTTTTTTCATGGGTGTCATTCCTTTCCATTACTAGCATCACTATAGCATGTGGCCCCTAAAAGCACTCATCGAAAGGGATAACAATATTGTAAGTTTAGCATTTTTGAATAAAAATCCTGTAACTTTCTGTTTAACAATTGTGATAATGAAAAATATTTCTGAAACCTTCCTGCAATATTGTAATGTTATTCTCTTACTTGTGCCCGATCGCGGGACAAATAATCAAAAGAGAGGTTTTTTCATTTGAAAAAATTTGCATTTACAGTTGTTGCAGGATTTGGTTTATTCGTTGGCGGAACAGTTGTTTCAGCAGCAGAACAAACCCATGTTGTCAAACCAGGAGACACTCTATCTGGGATCGCTGCTACTTATCAAACAACGGTCGAAGACCTTTTAGCTTTAAATGATTCGATCGAAAATCCAAATATGATTTTTGATGGCGAAACATTGTTGGTTTCTAACGATGGCCAATCAGTAGAAAACAAAGAAACAAGTACGAAAGAAAGCACAGAAAAAAGTGAATCCACAGCGACTGCTAACGTGAGTCAAACCCGTTCAAGCGTTCCTGGTGCTGGTTCTGGTGTCTTGAATCCAGTGGATGGGATCAACTATTTCAATGGTGTGAGGGAATCGTACTACTCACAAAAAGTCTTGCCAGGAGGCGGATTGAATATCCCTGGTCGCCATGTAGCATCAGACGGAACCATCCGTGATGCCGATGGGTACATCGTTGTTGCCAGTGATAATCAACCGAAAGGATCGACTGGTCAATCATCTTTAGGTGCCTATAAAGTCTATGACACAGGTGTCGGTCATAGCGGTATTGATGTTTATACAAATTGGTAAACAAGTAGAATACGAGTAGAGACGAGCGCATTTTAGAGCTCGTCTTTTTTTGATTGCCGAGAAAAAATCGTCATCTGGTCTAGACTAATTATTGTAATTAAACACAACCTGTGGTATTATTGGACTATACCAAATAGAAACGGAGCGCTGATCATGGAAATTATTCGCGTTAAAGATGCTGCTCAAGGCGGAAAGAAAGCTTTTGAATTGATTCAAGAAGGTATGGCAAATGGCGCCAAGGTCCTAGGTTTAGCAACAGGAAGCACGCCAGAGACCCTTTATGCAGAAATGACTGCCAGTGAAGTTGATTTTTCAGAAATGACTTCAGTCAACTTAGATGAATACGTAGGACTAGGCGGCGAAGACGAACAAAGCTATCGCTACTTCATGAATGCTCATTTATTCAATAAAAAACCATTCAAAGAAACCTTCGTACCAAACGGCAAAGCGGAAGACTTAGAAGCAGAATGCCAACGCTACGATAGCGTGATTGCGGATCACCCAGTTGATATCCAAATCTTGGGTATCGGTCAAAACGGACATATCGGCTTCAACGAACCTGGTGCATCCTTTGAAGGAACGACCTCAGTCGTTGATTTGACTGAATCGACCATCAATGCCAACAAACGCTACTTTGATAAAGTCGAAGACGTCCCAACGACGGCAATTTCAATGGGGATCGGTTCGATTATGCAAAGCAAAAAAATCATTTTGATGGCATTTGGCGAAGTCAAAGCGGATGCGATCCAAAAAATGATTGAAGGACCCGTAACCAACGAATTACCGGCTTCTGTTTTACAAAAGCATGATGACGTGATCGTGATCATCGATGAGGCTGCTGCCAGCAACCTGTAAAACAAAATCAGCCCTTTTCAGAAATAAGTCAGAAGGAAAAATGAGCCATCCTCGCAGCTTCCCCCTGCGCTTGTGCAGTAGCGCCAGCGCAGCTGCGAGCAATGGTTTGTAGCTTACTTGCTTATTTTCTGAGGGGGCTTTTTTTATTTGACTGATTCGGCGCTGTTTTTTTCTTTTTTTCATCAGAGATGCTATAGTTAAAAGAGAGAATACGAAGAAAAGAGGGATGCAAATGGTTGATATGCATTTATCCATTCCTGAAGTAGCGCTGAGATTGCTGCTGGCAATGATCATGGGAGGAGCGATTGGGTACGAGCGGCAATACAAAAGCCGACCAGCTGGTCTTAGAACCCATATCTTGGTTTGCATGGGAGCTTGTGTCATTGCATTGATCCAAGTGGAGATCGCCACAGGTGCCATGCGAGATGCGCTGGATCATCCAGATTTAGCAGGCGTGATTCGTTCAGACGAAGCACGATTGATCGCACAAGTCGTCAGCGGGGTCGGTTTTCTAGGCGCTGGAACGATCATTGTGACGAAGCGCTCGGTGACGGGGTTGACGACGGCTGCTTCCTTATGGGCGATCGCAGGTTTAGGAATTGCCATCGGGATGGGCTTTTACACCATCGCATTAAGCAGTTTTATCGGGATCTTCTTTGCATTGACGATCGTTAAGCGGATCGTCCGCGTACCGACAGCAAAAAAATTAGAGATCCAGTACATCCATCGCACCGAGACCAAAGAGTTTTTGACGGAGTACTTCCAAGAGAAAAATATCGTGATCGAAGATGTAAATTTTGATGTAAAATTTATGGAAGACTATCGCATTTATACCAACATTTATACGATTGATCTCCCCCGAGGGCTAGGCTTTTCTGAAGTGATCGAAGAATTGTCTGTCTACAAAAATGTCACGAAGATCCGCTTAGTGGATATTGCTTAATCGGTATTGAGTCAAAAAGCAGCAAGACACCTCACATTAGTGACGTGCTTTGCTGCTTTTTTTATGATGCGGTAGACATTTTTAAGTAAAAGAAACATACAGTCAAAATAACGATCACTATTGAAGTCAGCAAATTGACCCCTTCATTCGTTACAAAGGAAAGACCGCCGACTTGCTTGGTGGCAACGTCGTGATGGACTTTTTTTTCGGTGTATTGGTGACAGACAGGGCATTGATAGCGCACCTGAATCGTTGCGCCCAGTAAGCTGTCCAAGAGACTACCGCCAAAGCCTAAGGCAGTCAAGGTCAACCAGAGATCAAATGAGAACGGCTTGCCGTTCAACCATAAGGCTGCTGTGAATAAACCAGTGATGGCGAGACTCCCTGCTAGGGAAGCGGCAGTTCCCAACCAACTGACACCGCCGGAAAGTCCTGGTGGTAATTTTTTTCCCGTAAGTAAGTGACGCGGTTGACTTGGACTTAGCACGCCGATTTCTGAGCCCCAAGTGTCAGCCGTACAGCTAGCGATTCCCGCCACAAATCCCCAAAGGAATAGCGGTTCTTTCGTCCAAAAGGCAAGCAGTAGAGCAAAGATGCTTGGTGTGATGTTCGCAAAGACTTGTTTTGCATCACGGCGAGCACCTTTGGCAAGAATAGCTAACTCTGGCTGACTGCGCATTTTCTTTAAAAGACCAATGATGCCAGAGCTGGCAAAGAAAAAGCCAATCAAAAAGATGCTGTACCACGGACCAAAGCCAATGACCAGTGTGCCGCAAAGAATCGCAGCCAGTGCGCCAGAAACAGTCAGCCACTGAAAGACAAATGCTGCCGCTGCAACGAATGTACTGGCAAACAATCCCAGCATGAATTGATAAAAGAAAACCATTTGAACACTCCTTTGCGTATAGTGTAGCATAGGTCTCATTTATTTTACCGCAGTTAACAAAAAAATAGTCAGCCTGATAGCTTTTTACTCGTCAAATGAGAGCGTTTCATTTAAGCTAAGGGAGAGAGGTGATCCAATGAAAATCATTATCATAGGCGGGTCCTTTGGGGGTGTCAGCTGCGCCCGTGAAGCACGCCGATTATACCCTGACGCAGAGATTTTATTGATAGAAAAAAAAGCCCATCTTGGGTTTGTTCCAAGCGGTTTGTTATTGCTGATCGAAGGCAGGATCGCATCGCTGGAAGAAGCATTCTTTTGTACGAAGGAGCAGCTGGAGGCAGAAACGATCGACGTTGCCTTAGAAGAAACGCTTCTGGAGATTTTTCCTTCGGATCATCGGATTCGAACGGATAAGCGAGAACTAAGTTATGATCGACTCGTCTTGGCAGCAGGCTCCAGTCAAGATTCCACTGTTTTGCCACAACCAGAAGAAGCACTACTGACCTACAAGGAATATGAGGCAGCCAAGCATTTCTTGCAGCAATTGCCCCAAGCAGAGTCGATTACCATCGTAGGTGCTGGTCAAGCGGGGATGGAAACGGCGAATACCTTGACTGCGATCGGAAAAAAAGTCAGTGTGATCGAATCAATGTCATATCCTTTATTCAAGTACTTTGATCACGATTTTTTGCAGCCCTTTTTAACGGAGATCGAAAAAATCCCCAACTTGCAGATGCATTGGTCCAAGCCAACTTTGGCAGTCGTTAAAACGGAAACAGGCTTTCGGATCGAAACCGCCGATCAAGGCTATGAAAGCGATCTGGTATTGACGACAGTCAACGTTCATCCTCGCTTGCCAGAGGCATTTGCGGTCTTTGAATTACACAGTGATCAAACCATCTGGACAGATGCCTACTTGGAAACTTCTGCCACGGATATTTTTGCGGTCGGCGATTTGATCCAAATTCCAAATGCTATTACGAAAGACACGGTCTATATGCCCTTAGTCAACAATGCCGTTCGCTCAGGAATCGCAGCAGCTCGCAATCTGGCAAGCAAAACCACCCCGTTTCGTGGTGGATTACGGACAGTCGGTACGCAACTGTTTGAATGGTACTTAGCAAGCACCGGCTTGACCGAGTCGGATCGGTTTTTCTTCGAATCTCCGATCGTCTGTCATGCGTTTACTGCCGCCAGTTCCTTGTTTGATCCAACACAGGTTCATGGAAAAGTGATGATCGAACAAGCCAGCGGCCGAATCGTTGGTGCGCAGCTTTTATCAAAAGCCAATATTTTGGAAAAAATCAATTTACTAGCGTTTGCGATCGAGCAGCAGGCAACGATGGAGGAGTTGACCCAAAAAGACTTTTTCTTCCATCCACGATTCACTAATGTAATCGACGAAACTTTTCTGTGGTCGGGAAGTGATGCCGATGAGACTTGATCAGTTATTAGAAAAAAAAGAAGCAAAGCAATTGCAGCTGCTCAAAAAGCTTTTACTGGTGGGCGGAAAAATGGAGCTGCACGAGCTGGCGAGCTATCTTGGCATCAGTAAGCCTTCCTTGGAAAAATATGTGGAGGAGTTGCAAGATGAGCTGGCTCACTACCAAGAGCAGTGTCAGTTGTATTATCGAAAAGGTGTCCTGGTCTTTGAAATGAGTCCCACTTTTTCCCTCAATCAAATCGAATGGGCGTTTTATCGGTCAGCATTGAAATTTCAAATCCTCGAGCATCTTTTGCAGCATCAAGAGGTGACCACTGTCCAGCTGGCACAAAAATTAGCGGTCAGCGAGTCATCCTTGTTTCGCAAAATCAAAGAGCTAAATGGCTTGCTAGCAGAATTCGAGTTAGAGATCTGGCAAGGAAAGCTGATTGGGGAAGAAACGCAAATTCGTTATTTCTATTTTGAACTCTTTTGGTATGTCCATTCTTTCGACAGTCAGCCGCTGCCGATCGATGAAAAATACGTCGGTCTGATCACACGAGGTCTGAACATGACCTTCACGAAAGAAGCCCAACAGCGCTTGTCCCTATGGCTGAGGATCATGAAGGCGCGACTGAAAATTGCTACTCAATCCTTTCAAGTCTTACGGGAGAAAATGGTACCCTACACGAAAGATCCTTTGTTTCAGCAATTACGGGAGTTGGTATTTCGTGGGTTTGGCCATTATGCATTAGAAGTCAGAGAAGAGGAGGCGATGCTGCACTTTGTCTTTTTACTGTCGTTCTCGGTGTTATCCGAACACGATCTGCAAGTGTATATGCTGCAGCGTTCTCGGTTTACACCAACTGCCTTGACGGATACCTTGATTTTGGAACATATTTTGCATCTCTACCGCCCATCGTTTGTTCCCCGTGAAATCGAAGCCACTTGTTATGGTCACCTGCTGCAGATCCACAGCCGCGTGTATTTTTTCAAAGGGGATGTGGAGGTTTTTGATCGAGAAAATATTTGGCAGTTAGAAGCGCAGCTATCCAGTCGTAACATCCAGCAAATCAGTCACGAACTATTGGATAAGGCTTTAGCAGAGCTTGATATCAAGCCATCTGATAAAAATAGTTTGTTGATGATGACGATGGTCAAATACTTGAGCGTGATCACGATCATCGATTATCAAATCAATCGGGAGTTTCGCGTCGGGATCGCTTTGAAAATGGATGAACTGTTTAAAGAAGCCCTCTACTATATGTGGCTGCTGTATCTCAAAAATTTGAATGGCGTAGTCGTAGAACGCTATCGCCCGGAACAAGAATATGATTTGATCTTGGCAAATTATGCTATCGAGACGAAAACACCGACTTATCGAATCAGTGAACTAGGTACCGCTTATGATCGGGAAACGATCAAAAAAATGATCCGCGAACGCTTTCAATAGTGGATTTCGTCAATTTCTTAGAAATTTGAAAAAAAATTGACGAACCACATAGCGAAAGTTCAGCTAAAATAAAAGCAAGTCAGAAAGCGCTAACAAGAAGAGCGTATAAAAAACTAAAGGGAGCGAATCAAATGGCAGAAAAAAATTATGTAATGGCGATCGACCAAGGAACCACTAGTTCAAGAGCAATTATTTTTGATCGTAACGGGAAAAAAATCGGCAGTTCACAAAAAGAGTTTCCGCAATACTTTCCAAAATCGGGTTGGGTAGAACACAACGCCAATGAAATTTGGAACTCTGTCCAATCAGTCATCGCAGGGGCATTTATTGAATCAGGTATCCGACCAGAAGCAATCGCCGGTATCGGGATCACTAACCAGCGTGAAACGACAGTGGTTTGGGACAAAACGACAGGCCAGCCGATCGCAAATGCAATCGTTTGGCAATCCCGCCAATCTTCACCGATCGCTGACCAATTAAAAGCAGATGGCCATACAGAGATGATTCATGAAAAAACTGGGTTAGTCATTGATGCGTATTTCTCAGCGACCAAGGTGCGCTGGCTTTTAGACAATATCGAAGGGGCACAAGAAAAGGCGGATAATGGCGAGCTACTTTTCGGAACGATCGATTCATGGCTTGTGTGGAAACTGACAGATGGGCAAGTCCATGTCACCGATTACTCCAATGCTAGTCGGACGATGCTTTACAACATTCATAAATTAGAGTGGGATCAAGAAATCTTGGATCTTTTGAACATTCCAAGCTCGATGTTGCCAGAAGTCAAAAGCAACTCAGAAGTCTATGGTCACACCCGCAGCTACCATTTTTACGGCAGTGAAGTACCAATCGCTGGAATGGCTGGGGACCAACAAGCCGCCCTCTTTGGACAAATGGCCTTTGAAAAAGGCATGATCAAAAATACTTACGGCACTGGGGCATTTATCGTCATGAATACGGGTGAAGAACCACAATTGTCTGACAATGACCTACTGACGACCATCGGGTATGGCATCAACGGCAAAGTCTATTATGCCTTAGAAGGAAGTATCTTCGTTGCTGGATCAGCGATCCAATGGCTGCGGGACGGTCTACGAATGATCGAGTCTTCTCCGCAATCAGAAGAGATAGCTGCCAAAGCAAAAGGCGATAATGAAGTGTATGTGGTGCCTGCCTTTACTGGATTGGGTGCACCTTATTGGGATTCAGATGCAAGAGGAGCCGTCTTTGGCTTGACTCGTGGGACGACGAAGGAAGATTTTGTTCGGGCAACATTGCAAGCTGTTGCGTATCAATCAAAAGATGTCATCGACACGATGAAAAAAGATTCTGGCATCGATATCCCATTGCTGAAAGTCGATGGCGGTGCAGCCAAAAACGATCTATTGATGCAGTTCCAAGCGGACATTTTAGACATTGACGTGCAACGAGCTGCGAATCTGGAAACAACCGCATTAGGTGCAGCTTACTTGGCAGGGCTAGCGGTTGGCTTCTGGAAAGACTTGGATGAATTGAAATCAATGGCAGAAGAAGGGCAAATGTTTACACCAGAAATGCCAGCAGAAGAAAGAGACAATTTGTACGAAGGCTGGAAACAAGCGGTGGCAGCTACTCAGACCTTCAAATTCAAAGCGAAGAAAGAAGGCGAGTAAGCCATGACCTTTTCACATAAAGATCGGAAGCAAACCATTCAAGAAGCGGCAAAGACCACCTATGATGTATTGATCATCGGTGGTGGGATCACTGGCGCGGGGGTTGCTGTTCAAACCGCAGCCGCTGGGATGAAGACGGTGCTTTTGGAAATGCAGGATTTTGCCGAAGGAACGTCTTCGCGGTCCACCAAACTCGTTCATGGCGGTATTCGCTATTTGAAAACCTTTGACGTGGAAGTGGTCGCTGACACCGTGCGGGAGCGGGCGATCGTGCAGCAAATTGCTCCGCATATCCCGAAACCAGATCCAATGCTTTTGCCAATCTATGATGAACCAGGGGCAACCTTCTCCTTGTTTTCTGTCAAAGTGGCGATGGATCTTTATGATCGCTTAGCGAATGTGACAGGCAGTAAATACGAAAATTATCTGCTGACGAAAGAAGAGGTCTTAGAACGCGAACCTCAGCTGCAGGCGGAAAACTTAGTCGGTGGCGGTGTCTATCTTGATTTTCGCAACAACGATGCCCGCTTGGTGATCGAAAACATCAAACGAGCACAAGCCGATGGGGCAGCAATGATCAGTAAAGCCAAAGTCGTCGGCATCTTACATGATGAGCAAGGCATCATCAATGGGGTAGAAGTGGAGGATCAACTGACAAACGAGCGCTTTGAGGTTCACGCCAAAGTCGTGATCAACACGACAGGCCCTTGGTCAGACATCGTTCGTCAATTAGACAAGAATGATGAGCTGCCGCCACAAATGCGTCCGACGAAAGGTGTCCATTTAGTGGTCGATCGGGAAAAACTAAAAGTGCCGCAACCAACCTATTTTGATACTGGGAAAAATGATGGTCGGATGGTTTTCGTGGTACCAAGAGAAAATAAGACCTATTTTGGCACAACCGATACGGATTATACAGGCGATTTCGCCCATCCAACGGTCACGCAAGAAGATGTTGATTATCTACTGACCATCGTGAATGAACGCTTCCCTCACGCTCAGATCACCCTTGATGATATCGAAGCGAGCTGGGCAGGATTGCGTCCGTTGATTGTGAATAATGGCGGGTCTGATTACAATGGCGGCGGTAAAGGCAAACTATCGGATGAAAGCTTTGAGCAGATCGTTGAAAGCGTCAAAGAGTATCTTGAAGATGAGCGGCAGCGACCAGTCGTAGAAAAAGCTGTAAAACAAGCACAAGAACGAGTAGAAGCCAGCAAAGTGGATCCATCGCAAGTTTCTCGCGGCAGCAGTTTGGAACGCTCAAAAGACGGACTATTGACGTTGGCAGGGGGGAAAATCACCGATTATCGCTTGATGGCGGAAGGAGCATTTAAACGGATCAATGAATTGCTCCAAGAAAGCGGTGCATCCTTCGAGTTGGTGGATTCAACCACGTACCCAGTTTCTGGTGGTGAGCTTGATGCAGCCAATGTAGAGGAAGAATTAGCGAAGCTGGCTGACCAAGCGCAAGCCGCTGGATTCGATGAAGCAGCTGCGACGTATTTGGCTCATCTTTATGGGTCGAATCTTCCCCAAGTGTTGAACTACAAGACGAAGTTTGAGGGCTTAGATGAAAAAGAAAGTACGGCCTTGAACTATTCCTTGCATGAAGAAATGGTTCTGACGCCTGTCGATTATCTATTGCGTCGGACCAACCATATCCTATTTATGCGAGACACCTTAGATGAAGTCAAAGCCGGTGTCGTTGCAGCTATGACCGACTTCTTTGGCTGGAGCGAGGAAGAAAAAGCAGCCCGTGTAGCCGAATTGAACCAAGTGATCGCAGAATCAGATTTAACAGCCTTAAAAGGAGGAAAAAAAGATGAATGAAACAACCCAGATCTTTAGTGAATTTTTAGGAACGGCTATTTTGGTTTTGTTAGGGGATGGTGTGTGTGCGGCTGTCAATCTGAAAAAGAGTAAAGCAGAAGCCTCTGGCTGGATCGTGATCGCAATGGGCTGGGCGACAGCGGTAACGATTGCCGTTTACGTTTCAGGGTACATGGGACCTGCTCACTTGAATCCAGCCGTTACATTAGGCATGGCGATGACGGGGAATTTTTCTTGGAGCTTGGCTGTACCGTTTATGCTGGCACAAATTGCTGGTGCGATCGTAGGGGCGATCCTCGTTTGGCTCAACTACTTGCCATTATGGGATGAAACAAAAGACCAAGGCGCGATTTTAGGTACCTTTGCAACAGGGCCTGCAGTTCGTAATTTAGTATCGAATACCATCACTGAAGTGATTGGTACCTTTGTCTTAGTCTTTGGCTTATTGGCTTTTGGTGCCAATACCTTTACGGATGGATTAAATCCCATCGTCGTTGGGATCTTGATCTTAGCGATCGGGCTGTCGCTTGGTGGACCAACAGGCTATGCCATCAATCCGGCACGGGACTTAGGACCACGGATCGCTCACCAAATCTTGCCAATCAAAAACAAAGGGACTTCCGATTGGGGCTATGCGTTAGTACCAATCATCGGTCCAATGATCGGGGCAGCGATCGCTGCTGGTTTGTTTATGATGTTGCCATTATAAACGATGTTATTTTAAGGATGATGCCTATTGGTATCATCCTTTTTTAATCTTTAGCGATTGTCATTGAATTTGCTAAAAAAACATGGTTAAATGAAAAAGCTGAAACAGAAAGAAGGAAGGAGCTTTTACTTGAAAAAAATTCTGCGCTTTTTCATGTGGGTGGCGATTGTCCTGATCGGACTCTTAGCTGCCGTTTTTCTGGCTTTTCAACTCTCCCCACGACCGGGGGCTTTTTTGATCGGTCATCTGTTTAACCAAGAAGTGACCATCAAGGATGAGGCAGCTTATCAAAAAAGTTTGCCGAATGTGACGGTCAAACAGGACTTGACGTATCAATCGGATTATCAACGTAGTACCTTTGATCTATATTATCCCAAAGAGGCACAAGAAGGCCCTGTTCCAGTCATTTTTTGGGTCCATGGGGGCGGCTATGTCGGCGGAGACAAAGAAGGGGTCAAAGAGTTTGCGACCTATGTCGTCGATGAAACCAAAGCCGCTGTGATTTCGATTAATTATGAATGGGCACCAAGTCTGCATTATCCTGGACAGGTCAAACAATTAGCCCAAGCGGTAGACTCGATCAAAGCAGATGCCCAAGCATACCCCATGCTGGATTTCGATCAACTCTTCTTCGGCGGGGATTCTGCAGGAGCCCAAATCGCTGGGCAATATGTGGCGCTGCAAACCAATCCAGCGTATGCGAAGGAAATGTCCTTTGATCAAGACATTCCTGCATCGGCCCTGAAAGGGTTTATTTCCTATTGCGGACCGCTTGATTTGAAGCAGATCGCTGGGACTTCTTCAGATGATCGCTTTATGAAATTCTTTGTCAAAACGGTGGCTTGGTCGTTATTAGGCAAAAAAGAATGGCAAGATAGTCCCCAACTGCAGGAGATCTCACTGGTGGATAAATTGACGGCTGATTTTCCACCAACATATATCACGGATGGCAATGCCTATTCCTTTGAAGACCAAGGCATTGCCTTTGCCAACCAGCTGCAAGCTCTTGATATTCCCGTGACGAGTCGCTTTTACAAAGGGGATTCGGAAACGGTGACCCACGAATACCAATTTGATTATAGCTTGCCCCAAGCACAGGCCTGTTTGACAGAAACGTTGACCTTTATCAAAGACCAGTTGGCTCACTAAAAAACACCTTGTTTCTCACCCTCAATTGGCGAGAAACAAGGTGTTTATTTGTCAGCAGATCAATCAAGTCCGATGAAGTAGTCATCGTCTTTCATCGCTTCTACGGAACCAAGCAGATACCCGTTCCCAACTTGTGAGAAGAAGTCGTGGTTGCTGGTACCAGTTGAAATACCGTTCATGACGATTGGATTGACATCGTTGGCGGTATCTGGGAAAAGCGGGTCTTGTCCTAGATTCATCAAAGCCTTATTGGCATTGTAACGCAAGAAGGTTTTGACTTCTTCGGTCCAGCCGATCTCATCGTATAATTCTTCGGTATAACGCTCTTCATTTTCATACAACTCATACAACAAGTCGTACATCCAGTCTTTCAGCTTTTGCTGTTCGTCTTCTGGTAATTCGTTGAAACCTAATTGGAATTTGTAGCCGATATACGTGCCGTGAACGGATTCGTCACGAATGATCAATTTGATGATCTCCGCTACGTTCGCTAGTTTGTTATTGCCTAAGTAGTAAAGGGGTGTATAGAAACCTGAATAGAATAAGAAGGTCTCTAGAAATACACTGGCGATTTTTTTCTCTAGCGGTGTGCCATTTTTGTAGATCTCATTGATTCGTTCGGCTTTCTTTTGCAAATATGGATTGGTGTTGGTCCATTCAAAAATATCAGCGATCTCCGCTTTTGTATTCAGGGTGCTGAAAATCGATGAATAGCTTTTTGCATGGACAGATTCCATAAATTGGATGTTGTTCAAGACCGCTTCTTCATGTGGGGTGCGGACATCTTTACGCAGTTGATCCATACCGCTTTCTGATTGAACGGTATCTAATAAAGTCAAGCCGCCAAAGACGTAGCCCACCGTTGTTTTTTCTAATGGAGATAGCGTCCGCCAGTCATCAAGGTCATTTGATAAAGGGATCCGCGTATCTAACCAGAATTGTTCTGTTAATTTTTCCCAAGTGGATTTATCGATGATATCTTCGATCTCATTCCAGTTGATTGCTTCATAGTAAGTCTTACCCATAGTCGGTTCCTCCAATAATCGTATCAAGACAACAGCCGACCCGCTGTCAAGAAAGAGCAGGGGCAGGCGGTTGGTTCGTTTTCAGGCAAAAGTTGGATTAGATGACGCAGCTTTCACATTGGTTGCTGCCGATCTCTTCTGCATCATCTGTAAAGGTCCGTACATAGTAGATCGATTTGATGCCTTTGTGGAAAGCGTAGTGACGCAAAATGTTCAAATCACGGGTGGTTTGTTTTGTCGTTTCTTTCCATTCGTAAAGACCTTCTGGAATATCTGAACGCATAAACAAGGTCATACTCATACCTTGATCGACGTGTTTTTGAGCAGTTGCGTAAACATCGATCACTTTGCGCATATCCATATCGTAGGCTGATTTGTAGTAGCCGATCGTCTCATTGCTCAAGTAAGGTGCTGGATAGTAGATCTTGCCGATTTTCTTTTCTTGGCGTTCTTCGATCATCCGAGTGATTGGGTGGATGCTGGCACTCGTATCATTGATATAAGAGATCGAACCATTTGGTGCAACGGCTAGGCGGTTTTGGTGATACAAGCCGGTTTCTTTGACGGTTTGTGCCAAGGCTGCCCAATCTTCACCAGTTGGTAAAAAGACGCCTTCAAACAATGCTTTGACTTTTTCCGATTTTGGTTGGTAGTCACCTTGGATATAATCGGTGAAGTAGCTGCCGTCTGCATACGCTGATTTTTCAAAGTTATGGAAAACTTCGCCTTTTTCTTTGGCGATGGCATTGCTTTCAACCAATGTCCAATAGTTCAACAACATGAAATAAAGATCAGTAAATTCAAGGGATTCTGGTGAACCGTATTCCATTTGATTTTTTGCAAAATAGGTATGCAAGCCCATTGCGCCTAAACCGATCGTGTGGTTCAAGGCATTCCCATTTTGGATCGATGGTACTACGTCAATGTCAGACGCATCAGTAACAAAGGTCAAGGCACGAGTCATTGCTCGAACAGATTTCCCAAAGTCAGGGCTGTCCATCAAGTTCACGATATTGGTGGAACCTAAGTTACAGCTGATATCTGTTCCTAAAACTTCGTATTCTTGTTTGCCGTTGATCTCAGATGGTGCTTGGACTTGAAGGATCTCGGAACAAAGATTACTCATGATGATCTTGCCATCAATTGGGTTGCTGCGGTTTGCTGTATCGATATTGATGATATAAGGATAACCAGATTCTTGCTGCAATTTAGAAATTTCGTTTTCTAGATCACGGGCTCTGATTTTGGTTTTGCGAATCCGTGGGTTCATGACTAAGTTGTCGTATTCCTTGGTGATATCGACATAAGAGAAGGGTACGCCATATTCTTTTTCGACACTGTAGGGACTAAAGAGATACATCTCTTCATTTTTGCGCGTCAATTCGTAGAATTTGTCAGGTACGATCACGCCTAATGATAAGGTTTTGACACGGATTTTTTCATCCGCATTTTCTTTTTTCGCTGATAAAAAGCTGATGATGTCTGGGTGGAAGACGTTCAAGTAGACCACGCCAGCCCCTTGCCGTTGACCCAATTGGTTTGAGTAGCTGAAGCTATCTTCAAACAATTTCATTACAGGCATCACACCACTTGCTGCCCCTTCGTAGCCTTTGATAGGCGCGCCGGCTTCCCGCAAGTTTGATAACGTGATCCCGACACCGCCACCGATTCGTGAAAGTTGCAGCGCGGAGTTGATCCCACGACCGATCGCGTTCATGTCATCAGTGATTTGGATCAAGAAACAAGAAACCAACTCACCGCGACGTTTGCGTCCTGCATTCAAGAAAGAAGGGGTTGCTGGTTGGTAACGTTGGTAGATCATTTCATCTGCCAAGCTCATTGCTAACTCTTCATTGCCATCCGCAAAGTAAAGGGCGTTGAAAGCGACCCGATCTTCGTAACGTTCTAGATACGCGGTACCATCATTCGTTTTTAATGCGTATTGTGAATAAAACTTGTAAGCAGCCATAAATGATTTGAAAGTAAAGTGTTGCTCATCTAAGAATTGATACAATTGCTCAATAAAGGCAGGGCGATACTTTTTGATAAATTCTTCTTCTAAATAATCATTTTCAATCAAATAATTGATTTTGTCCATTGCAGTCGCAAAGGTTAAGGTATTTGGTTCAACGTTTTCTTTAAAGAATGCCGCTAAGGCTTCTTTGTCTTTATTTAATGGAATTTGACCATCTACTGGACGGTTGATCTCATTATTCAATTTGAAATAACTGACATCTTTGATTTCTTTCAAGCTCATAAATGGCTAACCTCTTTTCTTGTTTTGTTCGTATAAAAAAGGACTTGCGGTCTGGACGACTGACAAATCCCTCAAAAGCATCACATTGAGAAAAATCTTAGCTCGCTAATTGACGTAGTTGATCTGGACGGAAACCGATGATCGTTTGCGCATCAGAGGTAATGACTGGCACACTTTGGAATCCTTGTTCTTTCAAAAATTCTAATGCTTCAGGCTCATTATCAATATTGATTTCTTCAAATGCAATCTGATTTTCACTTAAAAAGCGTTTCGCCATTTTACATTGCATGCAGTTGTTTTTAGAAAATAGTTTGATATTCATAATTGTTTCCTCCGAGTTGTAATAGTTATAAACCTAGTATAAATAAGTCTCGGAGAAAGTCAACGAAAAAACACTATATCTTGTGCTTGTGAATTCGACATACACAATTTATAGTGTTTCTGTGTTTTTTATGCAAGGGAAAAAAGCGGAAAATACTTAGGATTACAAGGTTTTTGCGTAATTAATACAGGGGATATGCAATCAAAATGAGTAAAAAAAATCCGTATTGTGAAGGAAGATTCAAAGTGAGGACCGAAACAGATTGACTTCTTATGGAAATGGCTCTATTATAATGATAATCATTCTCAATTAAAGTAGGTTAATTATAACAACACTTCACAAAAGGAGTAAGAAGCAATGAAAATGGCGCAAACTCGGGCTTCTGGAACATACAAAATCGACTCGTTGGCAACCACCAAAGAAATCACGGCTCATTTAAATGATCTTGGTATTCGCACGGGCGTTGAAATCGTTGTGGTACAAAAAGATCGCAAAGGCGGCATCATTTTACACCAAGGGACGCGGATCGCTTTAGATGAACGGGTCATGGAACAAATCGATGTCACAGAAACCCAGCAGCAAACCATCATTACCTCCTTGGATCTGCTGCAAGTCGGTGAAAGCGGGAAGGTCAATCAGATCGCCGCCAAAGGTGCGGTGCGCCGTCGATTGATGGATATGGGGCTTACGAAAAACGTCCATTTGGAAGTGGTGAAGCTGGCTCCTTTGGGTGATCCGATGGAGATTCGGCTCCGCGGCTATGAATTGTCTTTGAGAAGGCAAGAAGCAGCGTTAGTTTTTGTCGAAAAAGGAGTCGAAGCGTAATGACCTATCACTTTGCATTAGCAGGAAATCCCAATAGCGGGAAAACGAGTACCTTCAATCAATTGACCGGTGCCAAACAAACAGTGGGGAATTGGCCAGGCGTTACCGTGGAACGAAAAGCGGGGCGACTGCGAAAAGACCGACAAGTATTGATCCAAGATCTACCAGGGATCTATTCCTTGTCGCCGTACACACCAGAAGAACTGATTTCTCGCAATTATTTGATGGAAGCATCATTGGACGCGGTGATCAATATTATCGATGGAACCAACCTGGAGCGCAACCTGTATCTAACATTGCAATTATTAGAAATGAATGTCCCGACTGTGGCAGCCATCAACATGATCGACCTATTAAAGAAAAAAGGCTTGCAGATCAATTTCGAAAAGCTAGCTTGCGGTCTAGGGATTCCCGTAGTTGGCATCAGTGCTTTGAAGCAACGCGGCTTAACCAAAATGATCGAGGCAGCGAAGCATGTAGCCAATACACAACCGTTTCCTCCCCGCTACGATGCTCGTCTAGAAGCTGGCTTGACCGAGATCATGGCGATTTTGCCAGAGACGATCCCTCAGCAGCAAAAACGCTGGTTTGCCATAAAACTCTTCGAAAAAGATGAAGCGATTCAAACAATGTGTAAACTGACTGATTCCCAGCAGGCAGTCCTTCAGGAGACGATTTCGATTTTAGAGCTGATCTTTAAAGACAGCAGTGACGCCATTCTCGTCAATGAGCGCTATGGCTTCATTGAAGAATTGTTGGCGCTGGCAGTCATCAAGGAAACAGATCAGCACTTAGCCTTCAGCGACAAAATCGATCGCGTGTTGACCCATCGCGTATTGGCACTACCGATTTTTGCCTTCATTATGTGGGGAATCTACTATTTATCGATTCAGACGATTGGTACGATTGGTACTGATTGGGTCAATGATGTATTATTTGGCAGCTGGATTCCCGAAACAGCAGCGCACTGGCTAGAACAGCTGCAAGTCGCCCAGTGGCTGCAAGAACTGATTTTAGACGGCATCGTGGCAGGGGTCGGTGCGGTCTTAGGCTTTTTGCCGCAGATCTTCGTGCTGTTTTTTTGTTTGGCTATCTTGGAGGACTGCGGATACATGGCACGGGTGGCATTTGTCATGGATCGCCTGTTTCGCAAGTTTGGTCTATCTGGCAAGTCGTTTATCCCCATGTTGATCGCTACCGGTTGCGGGGTGCCCGGCGTGATGGCAAGCCGAACGATTGAAAATGAAAAGGATCGTCGGTTGACGGTGATGGTCACGACCTTCATGCCATGTTCTGCCAAATTGCCGATCATCGCATTGATTTCAGGAGCCTTTTTCCCTCAGTATAGTTGGGTCGCCCCATCGGCCTATTTTGTCGGCATGGGTGCTGTGATTTTTTCAGGGATCGTCTTGAAAAAAACGCCTTTATTTGCAGGTGATCTGGCACCATTTATTATGGAACTGCCAGCGTATCACTTGCCGCAGCTCACAACGATTTTGAAAAGTGCCTGTGATCGAGCCATTGCTTTTGTGAAAAAAGCCGGTACGATAATTTTTGTGGCTTGTATTTTTGTCTGGTTTACCTCCAGCTACAGCTTTGCCTTGCAGCGGGTCACAGGAGACCAAAGCATTTTGGCCTTTTTCGGACGACTTTTGGCGCCGCTTTTTGCTCCCCTAGGCTGGGGAACCTGGCGAGGCGCCGTGGCGACGATCACTGGCCTGGTCGCCAAAGAAAATGTGATCGGCACCTTTGGGATCCTCTACGGACAAACTGGGGAGTTGTCAGAAAGTGGGACGGAGATTTGGCAAGTGTTGCGCGGCGATTACACTGCTGTGGCGGCATACTCTTTTCTCGTCTTTAATTTACTATGTGCCCCTTGTTTTGCTGCTATCGGTGCGATCCACCGTGAAATGGGGGACAGCAAGTGGACGTGGTTAGCCATTGGCTATCAATGCGGCTTGGCATACTGCGCCAGCTTGTTGGTCTACCAATTCGGGCACGTCATCTTTGAAGGCGGACACCTCACGCTCGGTGTTTTCGCGGCAATCCTCATTGCTGGGCTATTGGTATTTGCTCTGTTGAAGAAACCATTCCGAGGGAGTGTACCCTTGATCCAAGTCGTAGGAGGCGAAAAATGATTGCTACAATAATTCTAAGCGGCCTGATTTTTGGCTATGGCACCCGTGTGGTGTACCGCATGGTGAAAAAGGATCATTGTTCTGATTGTCATAGCAGTTGTCCCGTGAAGCATGAGGAAGCAAAGTAGAAAATAGCAGTTGTAAGTAAAAATTTGTGTGAAAATACCTACGGGTAGAAATACAATTGAAACGGTAGATCTTAGCCATGAATAGATTGTTTGCTTTAAGAAGTTCTTAGTTTATTTAAGAGCTTCTTTTTTTATTGTGGGTGCAAGCAAAAGATCTGTCCATTTTTGGTTCACTTTTTCCTTGAGAGAATAAGTTTTGTGAACTGCTCAAGAAGGTTATTGAGAAAAACTGGAGGCTAATAAAAAAAATAGCCAGTATACCTAGTCTTTTTGAAAAGAGCAGTTCACTTAATCTGGAAGCGCGTACAAATATGTGGTCTCAAATCGTCTATTCAGGCCAGAACTTTTCACTTATAGTGTGTGTATAGGAATGATCTCGAGAAATTCTTTACTAAAACCTAAAGAAATTTTTTTAGAAAGGAAATCGTCGTTTGCAAACTACATTATTAACAAAAGAAAACATTTTACTTCAGCAAGACAGTACCAGTTGGCAAGAAGCAATCAAAAAAGCAGCCCAGCCGTTATTGAAGAATGGCAGCTTTACAAAACAGTATGTCGATGCGATGGTTCAATCTGTCTTAGATGCCGGGCCGTATATCGTGCTTATGCCTGGGTTTGCTTTGGCCCATGCCCGATCAGAAGATGGGGTTTGTCGTTTAGGACTAAGTGCGATGACATTAAATACCCCCATCTCATTTGGTTCGCCCAATGATCCAGTGAAAGTCATTTTCTGTTTGGCAGCGATAGACCCGACCAGTCATTTGGAACTGATGGGTGAGTTAGCAGAAGTTTTAGCAAGGGACAATATCATTGATCGTTTAGCAAATGTGCAGACACCAGAAGCATTTATAAAACTATTAGAAGAAACGAGGAGTTAAGATGGGATTCTTTCAAAAAAAGAAAAATGATGCATCGATCCAAGCAGATGCAAAACCTAAGACAAGTAATGGCAAGAAATATTTGATAGCGGTTGCATGCCGTGCGGGGATGGGGAGTTCAACGCTGCTTCACATAAAAGTAAAATCAGTGATTGAAGAAAACGGCTATCCCATTGAAACGATTCATGGAAACCTAGACGTCCTCATTGGTTTTACGGGCGATGCCTTTATGAGTATGGCAGATATCGCAGCGGAACCTGATTTTCAAAACAAACCTTATGAAGTCATAGGCATTCAAAATATTATGAGTAAAGAAGAGATCCAAGGAAAACTAGAAACATTTCTTGAAACGATGCAAACAAAATAAATTGATGGAGCGAGGAATAAATTGAATGGCAATTTTAGTAATGAACCAATTCAGAAATACTGCTGTGTTGCTAATGATTTTGGCTTTGATTGGGTTACTTGCACAAAGAAAGCCTGCGAAGGAGACCCTGAGCGGTGTCCTCAAAGTGGGCATTGGGTTTATGATTTTTAATATTGGTGGTGGTCATGTAGGAACGATTGCTGCAAATTTTGCCACGTTGTTTCAGACCGCATTTGGTGTTCAAGGGACGGTTCTGGCAGTAGAGCCTGCTACAGCGTTAGCCATGGATGTATATGGTTTTGAAATATCAATGATTATGGGCTTAGGGTTCATATTCGGATTAGTTATTGCGAAATTGACGCCTTTAAAATCAATTTTCTTAACCGGTCAGCATTATCTTTTCTTTGCTGCTGTCATTGGGTTGATTTTTATTTCGAATGGTATGCCCACTTGGGTAACAGTTATCTTTGGTTCTTTGGTGCTAGGTTTTGCAGGAGCAGGGCTGCCCAAATTGGCTCAGAAATATACAGATGAGCTGACAGGTAATGCAGGGGTTGCACTAGGTCACTTTAACTTGATTTTTTACTGGTTCTCAGGTGTCATCGGCAGTGTCATTGGAGGGAAAAATTGGCAAGCAAAGAAAGAGAAAGCAGCCAATCGCGAGCTTCCTGATTTCTTCTCCGTATTCCGAGATTTTGTCTTCTCTGTTGCATTTTTCATGATTATTCTTTTCTACATTGCAACGATCGCAGCAGTTTTAAGTGGTCATATGGATGTCGTTCAAGAAATGGCTGGCAACGACTTATGGTTCTTATATCCGTTGATTCAAGGGTTGCAATTTGCTGCGGGGATGTCTGTACTGATTTATGGGGTGCGTCAATTTATTGCTGAATTAACGGCTGCCTTCGTGGCGATCTCAGAAAAGTATATCCCAGGATCAATGCCGGCAGTAGATGTTCCTGTGTTTTTCCAATATGCGCCAACCATGGTTCCTGTCGGTTTTATTACCTCGTTTATAGGTGGGTTAACAGCGACGTTTGCCATGGCTGCTATGGGTTCTCCCGTTGTGCTTTTGCCAGCAGCTGGGATTGCTTTTTTCTCGGGTGGAACCATGGGTGTCTTTGGTTCAATAAGAGGCGGATTGAAAGGGGCGATCATCGCATCCTTCTTAGGCGGTATTTTGCTGACCGCATTGCCTTTGGTGCTTTTCCCAGCTTTTTCTGAATTAGGCATCACAGACGCTGGATTTCCTCAAATCGACTACAATATTATCGGAATTTTACTAGACAAAATCTTAAAACTATTTAGTTAAACAGTATGATTAGCAAGGAGAAGGATGGATACAATTTCTCCTTGCTATAAGAAAGGAAAATCTGTATTGAATGAAAAAAACGTTTTGTTTGCATATAGTACGAATTTAAAAGCCCAAAGCGATGCTCAATTTTATCGGCTTGAAGAAGAAGAAGTCTATCAACAGATGGTGAAGGCCAAAGAACTTATTCTCCATGCAGAAAAAAATCATAAGCGCGTTCATGTAACAGGCGTGGGAAAATGTTCCTATGTAGCAGGCTATGCAGCTTCACTTTTCTCCTCTGTCGGTACGCCAGCCTATTTTTTAGACACAACCGAAACTGTGCACGGATCGGCAGGACAAGTCGTGGCTGGCGATGTAGTGATTGCGATAAGTAATAGTGGGAACACCAAAGAATTAGAATATGCACTTGCTGCCTTAAAAGCCAATGGCGCTGTAATTTTAGCGGTAACAGGAAATGAAGATTCTTCCCTAGCTTCCTGTGCTGAAGTCACATTGTCTTCTTATGTTTCCCAAGAAGGGGACTCATTGAATAAACCGCCACGTTCCTCTGTGATCGCCCAAATGATCCAGCTGCAGGTTTTGTCGGTGTTGCTGCAAGAAGCAAAAGAAATCAATTTAGAAGATTACCTTAAATGGCATCCAGGGGGAAGCTTAGGAGCAACGACAAAAAAGGAGCTTACGCAATGAAAATCAGAGGAATTATACCAGCAATGGTCACACCATTAAATGAGAACGGCATCAATGAAGAGGGCACTAGAAAGCTTGTAAGGCATTTGATTGCTGGTGGTGTCCACGGGTTGTTTATTTTAGGAACCAATGGCGAATTTCATACCTTAAGCAAAGAAGAGAAAATCCAGTTTGCAAAAATCGTTGTCGATGAAGTATCGGGCAGAGTACCAGTATTTGCAGGTGCCGGAGATATCGCAACGAATAAAGTGATTGAGTTAGTAAATGCGTTTGCAAAAATCGGCGTTGATGCTGCTTCCATTATTACACCATATCTTTTGAAATATACCGATGAAGAGCTGATTCATCATTACCGTGTGATTGCTGAGCAAACGACACTACCAATCATTTTGTACAATATTCCGCCAAATACTAGAAATTTCATCAATCGTCATGTTTTCTCGGAATTACTCAAAATTGATTCGATCATTGGGATAAAAGATTCAAGCGGTGATCTAGAAAACTTTAAGGGCTATCTTGAATTAAATCATCGAGAGGATTTCTCTTTGCTGATGGGAAGCGACTCTAAGATTTTAGAAGCGCTACAGTTAGGAGCAGATGGCTCTGTGGCTTCAACCGCAAATGTTGTGACGAAAACAGATGTGTCGATCTATGAACAATTTGTAGCTGGAAACATAGAACAAGCGCGGCAAGCACAAGCAAGTATTGATGATTTTAGAGAAGCCTGCAAATGCTCAACGATTCCGTCTGGGCTGAAATACTGTTTGCGGGCAATCGGACAGGATGTTGGGTTACCGAAACTGCCTGTTCTAGATCTTACGAAAGAAGAAAAGCAGCAGGTGGATCAAGTGCTTCAAAAATATGTACAAGCGGAAGGATTTACATTGAAAGTAGAACAGTAGGCTGCAGAAATGGGGGAACATTGATGGTGAGAATTGACTATAGGACGAGAAAGATGATGATGGCTCTGATTGAAAAACCGACCATCAGTTACGATTATCTTCAGCGGAATTATTCTATGAACCGCACTCAAATAGAGTATACCATTGATAAAATCAACCAGTTTCTATCTGCCCAAAAACTACCACTTAGGGTGAATAAGGAAAGTGTGATCCGACTGCCTGAAAAAAGCAAGGAATATTTGTTGGAGTCATTTTTACGTGAGCGTATGTTTAAGTATTATGAGATGAGTTCAAAAGAACGAGGAAAATATATCTTTTTGACGCTCTTTTACTACGAGAAAGACTATCTGTCGGTCAACCATTTTTTAGATGCGTTAAAAATCGGCAAAACAACCTTTATGAGTGATCTGCGCAAATTACAAGCGGAATTGCAGGGGTACGATATTTCAATCAGTTACTCGAGAAAAGAGGGGTATCACTTAGCAGGTGATGAACTGATGATTCGTTACGCTTTATTTCGAATGATTTTGGAAGATGTGACTAGCAAGGACGATGATTTTATTTACCGTTACTTTATTCATAACGAACGAATACAGTTGGCGGATGAGCAGGATACCTATCTTTCTCTTCTTTTAGAAAAACATGCGATAGAGTTAGTTGAAAATAGGTTGATTGAATTGAACTATATCCTTATTTTTTTATACCCAAGAATGGGCTTGAATGAATTTGATCTAAAGCCCTTTTCTAATGATCATGAGTTAGTAAAAATGAAGGAGTACCGCTTTGCTGAAGAAGTTTTAGAAAACGCAGGGGTGATGAATAGTATAGAAAAGAACTATCTCTGTGGGTGGGTACTGGGAATGGCATTAGGGAATGAAAAGGAATGGCTTCAAGGAAATTTGGTCATCATTGACTTGGTAGAAAGAATTGTCGAGCGATTTGAATTGCTTTCAGGTATTCGTTTCAAGGATAAACACTCTGTCATCAAGCAATTATATAGCCATTTTCGACCGACTTATTTCCGAATGCTGTTTCGATTACCGATCATCAACCCTATGCAGGAGAAAATTTTTGAAAAATATAATGACCTTTATCAGATCGTAAAAGAAACCTTGAGACCAATCAGTGATAGCTTTGATTCAAAGCTTCCAGATGAAGAAGTAGCCTTTTTAACCATGCACTTTGCGCTTTTGATCAGAAATTCTGAAGAATATATGGTGCAACAAAAAGTGGGGGTCGTTGTCTGCCCAAATGGTATTGGAAGCTCAGCAATCATTTACAATGAATTAAAGGAAATCTTTCCCTCGTTTATCTTATTGGGACCGATTGAAACAAGCGAACTGCATTCATTTGATCAGTCATACGATATCATTTTTACGACAAAACCCAACTTTCAACTTTATCCGTTAAAAAAGCCGATTTTTGTAGTAAACCCGATCATGTCTTACGAGGAACGAACCCAGTTGTTTTTAGATGTCAAATTCGAAACCAGTACAAGCATCAAGCCTAATACTGTGACGATCGACGGCTTGATGCAGGTTATTCAACAATATTCAACAGTTACTAGTGAGTCAGCTCTGCGGCATCATTTAGAGAAATTTGTACAAGAGACCTGCTCGCCAACGGCATCTATCATGTCTCAAAAAGAGAAAAAGTCAAAAGAACCTGCAATGCTGTTGGATATGATGCGTCCAGAATTGATACAATTAAACAAAAAAGCCAGAACATGGGAAGAGGCTTTTTATCTCGCAGCCAATCCATTGATTGAAAGAAAGATCATCACTAGAAATTACATCGATTCGATCATTCAACAAACCAGATCAGAAGGCGCTTATATGGTGATATTCGATCAAGTTGCCTTACCGCATACGGTTCCTGAAGCAGGTGCAAAAAAACTTGGCATGGGATTGACAACGTTAGAATCTGAAGTATATGTCTTGGGAACGATTCCTGTAAAGTATATCTTTACCCTTTCTGCATTAGACAGCAAGCAGCATCTAAATGCGATGACTCAGTTTATTACCCTTATTGAATCCAAAGATTTTTTTCGAGAATTAGAAAAACATGAATGTCCGGAAACAGTTTATCAATGGTTTGCAGAGATTTTACGTACTGCTGTTGTATAAATTTTTTCAAAAAAACTGTAAGTCTTGTAGGATAAAACAGATACTCTTTGGTCTTTATTGAGAGAAGCGTGCGAAGTGGAGTCATTTGCCTTCATCATTTGCTGCTGTTCATCCGAACGCAAGCGATGTTACTCAGGACTGTTAACAGCGGAAGAATTAACTAATGATACTATTTATGCCGTTTGAGGTTAGTCCAGTTCTACAAGAAAGATGCACTCGGAAATCAGCTACCATAGAAGTGGAGAAACAGTTCGATCACGATCGGCTGTTTTTTTATTCTTTACAAAACGACCTATTAAAGGAATCTCAAATGCAGTATAATTATTTAATAAAAAGATATTATTTAGTGGGGGTCGCAGGAAAGGGAGCAGGGAACCTCGTTAGAACGTAAACGAAGATAGATTTTTGATAAAGCAGAGTGAAAGGGTGAGGGCATGAGACAACAACGAAGACGGGAGCGTCAGAAACGCCAGTGGATCATTGTGGGGTTAAGTACAGCGTTGCTGGCAATCATACTTGGAGTGATTTATCTAGTGATTCAAGTGACAAGCATCCCCGAACAGCGTCATACAGCAGAAACGACAAAGGCAACAAAGCCAATGCAAGAAACGAGTAGTTCTACCGAAACAAAGCCAGCAGTAAAAACCATCACAGTGACAGCTAGTGGCGATATGCTTTATCATACACCTGTTTATTTAAGCGCTTACGATGGGAAGCGTTATGATTTTGACAATGATTTTGAGCAAGTCAAACCGCTGATTGCATCGGCGGACCTTGCTTTAGGTGATTTTGAAGGAACCATCAATCCTAATAAACCGCTTGGCGGTTTTCCCTTATTCAACGCCCCTATCGATGCTGTTGCCAGTATCAAAGACGCGGGCTTTGATGTGATCGATCTTGCCCATAACCATATTTTAGATACAGGGATCGAAGGAATCAAAACAACGGCGGCTGCTTTTCACGACCAAGGCTTGGCAACGATTGGTGTCACGGTCGACAATAGCGGAATCTTGGTCAAAGAAGTCAACGGGATTAAAGTTGCTCTCTTGGCCTATGCCTATGGCTTCAATGGCCTTGAAGAAAGCTTAACTCAAGCAGAGTATGACACCTATTTGAAAGACTTGTCGTTAGATAAAGTGGAAGCAGAGATCAAAGAAGCGGAAAGTTTGGCGGATATCACCATCGTGATGCCTCAGTCTGGTGTCGAGTATTCTTTAGAACCAACGGAAGAACAACAAACTGTTTATCGGAAGATGATCGATTTTGGTGCTGATATTATCTTCGGCGGCCATCCGCATGTAGCAGAACCAACCGAAATCGTCGAAAAGGACGGTGAAAAGAAATTTATCATTTATTCAATGGGAAACTTATTGTCGAATCAACGTTATGAAACCGTCAATAGCAACTATTGGACCGAACGAGGCGTCATCCCAGAAGTTGAAATCTCCAAAGAAGGGCAGCGGACCTATTTAAGCAAGATTGCCTTGCATCCGACTTGGGTCTCTAAAGAACCGATCCCTGATCGTACCTATTATGATCCAGAATACGGCGTCTTGCAGGCCTTTGATTTTCAAGTTTACCTTGCCGCAGATTATCTGCCAGATGGGCAATATGCCAAAAATGTCCCTGAAGAAAAGCGCCAGCGGATCGAAACCGCCTACCATGAAATGCTGGAGCTGTTGGATTTGAAGTGGGAGTAGTGAGGACAAGAAAGCAATCTGGCTAACAGGTTGCTTTTTTATTGGCTATCGAAGAGTATGAACCATGAAATGAAAGTCAATCTATTTTTTAAAACATGACACCAGATCACCATTTATGAACAAAAAATGACACCTCAAGCTGATAAAAATAAGTAATAATGTCAACATAAAGTATTCAGAAATCATTTCCAACTCATTTCTGAATAAATAAGAAAGGAAAGTAGGGTGTGTCATGAGAATTATCATATTGACGAAAAATATATCATATGAGATTGATTTGCAGCGGGAGTTGCAGATTTTGAGCCATGAAGTGTTCGTGGGCAGAAGTACCGAAGAGGAGGAATGGTTGATAGAAAGTGCCAAGTTATTTGACTGTTTATTTGTCAGTGAAACAATTGCTGATCCAGAATTTTTATTGCTCAATCAGACATTGGCTCCTTATTATCAACAGCGGATCGTTCGAATCTTGCCAGGGAATGACGAACAAGAAATGATACTGGAAAAAGCGGAAAATGCGACCTATCTTAATCGGTCATTTGTCGAGTTGAGAGAATTTTTGGCGGCTTTGCCACCAAATACTCGCAAGTTAGAAAAGGCATCAGTAACGAAGGAATCGTTCCCTAAATTTCTTAGTCTGCAAGAACAGATCTTTTTCAATAATCTAGCAGAAGAGCAATTTATCAACCGAGAGGACCTTTGCTGGAAAATTTGGGGCAACGGCGGCACGAATTCCCGAAAATCGCAGCTATCGATTTTGGCGAAACGAATCAATGAGAAATTAGATGAATACGACTATACTGAAAAACGCGTCCGTACCGCTTGGGGCAAAGGATATATCTTGCAATAAAAAAGCTAAAAATGGGTTTAACTTTATATGTCTGACAAATAGGCCTTCAGGTAAATTTGCCTATCTTGTAGAAACGACTCTGTTTTCAAAGCGAGTCGTGTTTTTT
>NZ_JAUKPK010000029.1:0-25990 GCF_030499455.1 Enterococcus sp. B2E4 | reverse complement strand
TACGGTTTGCGTCCTTTGTTCGACAGAGCGATAAATCAAAATTTGTAAGTGATACAGAGGTACGAGATTTTAGACTCTTGAGCAACTTGATTCGCAATTATAACAATATGAATGTCAAAGATGGAAATTAAACTTAATGATAGGAGGGAATATTTATGTTTAACGAAGACAATACAATTGAAAAAATGGTGATCTCAACACTAACCAAAAACGGGTGGAATTTTATCTCAGCTGATGATTTACCACGGGACTTTTCGGATGTGATGGTGGAACCGATGGTTAAAGAAGCGCTAATTCGTTTGAATCCTGAAATAGCGGAAGAACCATCTCGTGCTGATGAAGTCATTTATAAATTACGTGCAATTATACTTTCAGTGCAGCATCATAACCTAATAACTCAAAACGAACTTTTTCAAAGAATGATTTTTGAAGAAAATTCATATCCTTTTGGCAAAAATGGCCGAATGATACCGATCCGTTTTTTTGGCACAATGAAAAAAGAAGATTTAGCGCTTAATGAATATGTCGTTACTAATCAATGGATTTATCCTCAGGCCGAAGGTGGAAAGAGACTTGATATTGTTTTGCTGGTTAATGGTTTCCCAATTTCAATCGGAGAGTTAAAGACCCCGGTGCGTAATGCTATAACCTGGTTAGACGCTGCAAGTGATATTTCATCATATGAAAAGAGTATTCCACAGATGTTTGTAACTAATGTATTTAATTTTGCTACTGAGGGTAGATGCTATCGATATGGTTCGGTTGGCATGCCAGTTAATATGTGGGGCCCATGGCATACTCCTGACCATAAGTCAGAGGGTAGCCTCGCTGATGTTAAAGTTAGCATAGCTGATATGATTACTCCTGAGAAGGTTATGGATATTTTTCAGTTTTTCACTCTCTTTGCTACAGATAAGAAACATGTTAAATACAAAATAATTTGCCGTTACCAGCAGTATGAAGGTGCTAATCTTATTGTACAACGTGTTATTGCGGGCTATCCAAAGCAAGGTCTTATCTGGCACTTTCAGGGTTCTGGTAAATCGTTGCTAATGGTATTTGCAGCACAAAAAATTCGCATGATCCCCGAACTTAAGAATCCTACTGTGGTAATAGTTGATGATCGACTTGATCTTGAAACTCAGATAACTGCAACATTTAATGCTTCGGATATTCCAAACCTAGTATCACTTGCGACTAAGGAAGAAGTTGAAAACTTTTTTAAGCAAGATATTCGTAAAATTGCAATAACGACTATTTTCCGATTTGGTGATGTCGAAGATGTTCTTAATCTTAGAGATAACATAATCATTATGGTTGATGAAGCACATAGAACTCAAGAAGGTGACCTCGGTGAAAGGATGCGTGCAGCACTTCCAAATGCTTTCTTCTTTGGACTTACCGGTACTCCAATTAATCGTATTGATAAGAATACTTTCCGTACATTTGGTGCAACGGAAGATAAGAGCGGATATTTGAGTCGATATACTTTCTCGGATTCCATCAGAGACAATGCAACTCTACCCTTGAACTTTGAGCCAGTTCCAGTCGAGCTTCATGTTGATAAGGATAAAATAGATACAGAATTTGATGCCTTAACTGAGACGCTCTCAGATGCAGATCGTGCTGAGCTTTCAAAACGTGTAAATATGAAAGCAATCATGTATGATCCAAAACGTATACGCAAGGTTTGCGAACACATTGTAAAACATTATAAAGAAAAAATAGAGCCTAACGGGTATAAAGGACAGATCGTTGTATACGACCGTGAGTGCTGTCTTAAGTACAAGGAAGAGCTAGATAAGCTACTCCCTCATGAAGCAACAACGATAGTAATGGATACCAATAACGATAAGGAAGATCGATATAAAAAATTTCGTCGCAGCCGTGATGAAGAAGCAAGAGTCCTTGATCAGTTCCGTGATAAGAATAACCCTCTTAAGTTAGTTATTGTTACATCAAAGCTATTAACGGGTTTTGACGCGCCAATTCTTCAAGCAATGTATTTAGATAAGCCAATGAAGGACCATAACCTTCTGCAAGCCATCTGCCGTACAAACCGTACTTTTGATGAAGGTAAAACCCATGGATTAATTGTAGACTACATTGGTATTTTTGATAATGTTGCTAAGGCGTTGGACTTTGATGAAGCTAGCATGAAAAAAGTTATCACAAATATTGAAGAAGTCAAGAAGCAGGTTCCTGCACTTCTCAGAAAATGCCTAAGTTACTTTATGGGCGTTGACCGTACCGTAGTAGGTTGGGAAGGTTTACTTGCAGCTCAGGAGTGTATTCCAACAAATAAAGATAAAGATGCATTTGCTGCAGATTATCGTGTTCTAAATAGAGCATGGGATGCTCTGTCCCCTGATCCATTTCTTGATAAGTACAAGTTTGACTATGTATGGCTAACAAAAGTCTACGAGTCAGTGAAACCCACGGATAATCGCGGCGCTCTCGTTTGGGCTGCTCTTGGTGCCAAAACAATGGAATTAGTTCACTCTAATATCGAAGTTGGCAGGGTTCATGATGATATGGATATTTTAACGCTTGATGCGGATCTAATTGACGAATTTATTCGTAAGCAGAAAGATGTTAAAAAGACAACTATGAAGGTAGAAATAGACTTAGTTGCCAAAATTCGCGAACATTCTAACGATCCAAAGTTTATTAAGTTGGGAGAGAAGCTCGAAGAGCTTCGTGAACGCCACGAACAAGGGTTAATTAATAGTATTGAGTTCTTGAAGCTCCTACTTGAACTTGCAAAAGAAGCTGCTCAAGCAGAAAAGGAAGTTGTCCCGGAAGAAGAAATTGATCGTGGGAAAGCAGCACTAACAGAACTCTTTAAAGGTGCTAAGAACGACAAAACACCCATCATTGTTGAACGCATTGTTGCTGATATTGATGACATTGTAAAGATTGTACGATTCGATGGATGGCAAAGAACAACTACCGGAAAAAATGAAGTGAAAAAGGCACTTCGTAGTGTTATCTGGATTAAATACAAGATTAAAGACAAAGAAGTTTTCGATAAAGCTTATAGCTACATCGAGCAATATTATTAGTAGGAGGTCTGCCTATGAAACAATATGCATCGTTTGAAAAGTATCTTGAAGACAAATATTATAATGATATTCACCGCGCTATCACCGGCCTCATATTTAAAAGAGGCCGGAATAACGGGTTTTATTCGTATACAGTTTTAGATCCTTCTTACTTTCAGGTGGAGGATATACATATAAAAACTGTCTCTTTCCACTCTACAGATGGAAGCAGGATTATTTTCAACGCAGCAGTTGAGGCAGATGTTATCCTAAAAGGAATGGGAAAGAGAGATTATGATGCTGATATAAAAAGCCCTTGGTACACGGTCTCTTTTACTGGTTATTTAAGTGATGGTCTTAATATGGTTACCATTACGGATGTTGATGACTATTTCGCCGATAAGTTTGATAAGAATACAACATTATCTAAATATTTGATTCCTTACCTTTATTCAGAGGACTTAGAAAAGGAAGCGGAAAAATTTCTTTACAAATACTGTAGACAAGCGCTAAATGAACCTATGCCTATTCCCCTCGATGAACTCATGTTTAATATGGGACTAGTGCTTTATGAGGCCCCGCTCCCAGATAATATATTTGGCAAAACTTATTTTGCAGAATCAACAGTTGATATATTCAACGAGGAATATGAAGTAGTAAAACAGACCGTTGAGCCAGGAACAATCCTTTTAAATCCGAACATTTTCTTCATGCGGAATATAGGATCTCGTAATAATACAGTTGTACACGAATGTGTGCATTGGGACCGTCATGATAAGTTTTTTGAAATGCAGAAGTTGTTAAATAGTGATCTGACTTCTTTAACATGTGGGATTACTGAGCAAAGAGGGCTTAAGAATAATGGGATTGAAGGTGCGCTTCAGTGGATGGAATGGCAAGCTAATGCTTTGACTCCTCGCATTCTACTACCTGCAAACACGACAAGAAAAAAACTAAAAGAAATATTGCTACGTCTACATATTGAAAATTCAGAGAGATCTGATTCAGATATTATGGAAGAAGCAATCGAAGAGTTGGCAGATTTTTTTGCAGTTTCAAAGTTTGCAGCAAAACTCCGCGCCATCGAACTTGGCTTTTCGCAGGCACAAGGGGTTTGGAATTATCTAAACGGCACCTATTTACCTAGTTTTTCATTTAAGGCAACTGCTCTCAATAAGGATGAAAGTTATATCATCGATATAAGAAATGCCTGTTATGAGGCAAGTTTTGATGTCAGCTTTAAAGCTAACCTTGAGAAAGGCGACTTTATTTATGTTGACTATATGTACTGTATCAATGATGAAAAATACGTAGAAAAATCTGCAGATGGGAAATGCACCCTAACATCTTATGCTAGACAGCATGTCGATGAATGTTGTATTAAATTTAAGCAAAAATTTAAAATAACAAAAACACAAGGCGATGCCTATTATACCCAATGTTCCCTTTGCAGAGATATAGATGCATCTTCTTATTGTGAATGTACTTACATTGAAGATGAAGATAATCAAGACGTAGTACAGCGTGCAATAGAATTGAAAAAACTAAAAGAAGAAGGAGAACGCATTACAGGAATATTACGATCACTACCGATGTCTTTTTCAGGGACTCTGGATGCCCATATGAAGCGTCTTAAAAAAGAAGATGGTACAAAGATGACTAATCTTGAGTTAGCGCTTAGAACAGGATTAAGTGATCGATATATTCAAGACCTTCGCAAAGAAGAAAAAAATGTAAGTTATGAAACTGTATGTGCCATTTGTATTGGGCTTCACCTACATCCCAAATTCAGTAACGATCTCATTAAGAAATCACGCAATGATTATCCATTAACAGAAGAAGGTTACTTTGGTCAGTTTCTCATCGAACATCACTATATGGAAACACTAGATTTATGTAATGAAAAGTTAAGAGAAATGGGCTATAAAACGTGGGGCAAGGATTTATAAAAAAGTAAAAAATATTTTGGCCAAAACCGGAACTCTTACTTCTGGTTTTGATTACGTAATTGCAAGGCTTTATGACCAATAATGGTTGTAAAGTCTTTTTTTTACGCCCAAAAACCGGAACTCGCAGTTCTGCGAAGTAAATCTTGTTTCAAATTATGATGTTAATAGAAGCTGAAAACTTCTATTAAACCAGTCTCAAAGTCCGAGATGCGCATTAGGACGGCGGGATGCATAGAGAGTTCAGAACACAGTGATAGAGACTGTGTTTGGAATGAAGATGCACCCACCGTAATTTCGTGCGCTCTTTTTTAGGACAAGCGAAGTTTGTGGTCATCTTATCCGCAGGCTCTTTTGCATTCCGCCACCCATTACTGGGACGGAAAGGAATGCAAAATGAAAATACGAGTTTTATATGAAGACAACATCAAAAACGGTCACAAGAACTACACCACAATTGAAATTCCAGATGGAGATTACAGCGTCATGCTGGATATGGACTATGAACAACGTCTTGCAGAAGCAAAGCCTGAAAAGAAGGCAGAGGTGAAACGCTGCGAGACTCTACAAGAAATGTTCGATCTCATGAACAACAAGGAATATAACCATTGGCGTCGATACCATAGGCATCTTGGCAATCCCAAGACACTTTATCGAAAAGATGATGAGGTTGAAATAGATGTCATGGATACTTTCTCTGATAACTCTCAGGAGATAGAACGCAATCACCAAGATGAGTATGAGTCTGTCTGCCAATGGATACGTACTGCTCTTGGTAAAAAGCAGGACTGGGCAGATATGTTCATTGCAGTACGTATTGACGGCATGTCGATTCGAGAATATGCCAGTTCTATCGGTGCAAGTGAGAACAACATTACCCAGAAGTTAAAGCGAGCTACACAAAAATTAAGAAAAGAAATTGAAAACCGTCAGATTTGACCTTCTCCCAAGGCTACTAGGTAGGAGGTCAAGACCTCCAAAAAATACAAGGAGGTAATTCGAATGGAATTACAAGTTTACAAAAATGCAGAGTTCGGCTCTGTACGTACCACAACGATTGGTGGTCAACCTTATTTTGTTGGTAAGGATGTAGCTGAAATACTTGGCTACTCAAACACAAAGGATGCTATTTCATCCCATGTTGATGATGAGGACAAGACTATCATCCAAAGGTCGGAAATAACGACCTTTGAAATTCCAAACAGGGGCTTAACAGTCATCAACGAATCTGGTCTGTACAGTCTCATCCTCTCAAGCAAGATGCCAAATGCTAAAAAGTTTAAGCGATGGGTGACAAACGAAGTCCTCCCTGCCATTCGTAAACACGGACTCTATGCTACGGATGATTTAATCGCAAATCCTGACCTTGCCATTGCTGCATTTACTGCACTAAAAGTGGAACGAGAAAAGAACAAGGAATTGATGGCAGCTGTTGCGATTGGTCAGCAACAAATTGCCGAGATGAAACCCAAGGCTACTTATTATGATGTGGTTCTTAAATGCAGGGATGCGGTCAACATTTCTGTAATTGCCAAAGATTACGGCTGGAGTGCCATGCGCATGAACGAATACCTTCATGAAAAAGGGATTCAGTTTAAGCAAGCTGATATTTGGCTTCTCTATCAAAAGTATGCTCCCAATGGATATACAAAAACCAACACTCACATTTATGAAGATAGCAAAGGTATAAAGCATACGAAAGTGCATACCAAGTGGACACAAAAAGGCAGACTCTTTATCTATGAACAGCTAAAGGCGGATGGTATTTATCCTCAGATTGAGATGGAGGTGTGATATGGGAATCAATAAATTCAATGCAGAAGGATATCATGACCCAACTCCCCATAAAGCACTTAGCAATATCACTCGTGAGGAAAAGGCAGCAGCAAAAGCTGCCTTTAAGCCCCTTGTCTATATTTGCTCTCCATTTAGTGGCGATATCGAAAACAACAATAAGCGCACACGAGCATTTTGCCGTTTTGCTTTAGATAAGGGCAATATTCCGCTTGCTCCTCACCTTCTATTTCCACAGTTCATGGATGACAGCAATGAACAGGAACGCGACCTGGCTATTTTCATGGATATTATCCTGATGGGCAAATGCCAAGAAGTCTGGGTTCTAGGTGATGTGATTTCAAGGGGAATGAGTATTGAAATTGAAAAAGCAAAGAAACGCAGACAGCCGGTTAGATACTTTAATAAAGATTTTGAGGAGGTAGAGTCTCTATGAAGATAGCATACGGCAATAGCCGAATGGATAAAAAGTGGAAAAACACAGACATCAGCTGGGAGGCCTTCTGCTCCCGTGTTAAGACCACACAGCGTACCACCGAGACCGTAGAAGAATATCGAAAAATGAGAAAAGGTGGCCAAGACTCCATTAAAGATGTCGGGGGTTTTGTCGGCGGTCACTTAAAAGATGGTAGACGTAAAAAAGGGAATGTTCTATCACGCTCCATGCTCACCCTTGATATGGATTATGGTACGAGTACTATCTGGGAAGAAATCTCTACCTTCTTCCCTTATCAGTGTTGTATTTATTCTACTCATAAGCATACTCCAGAACATCCAAGACTAAGGCTCATCATTCCTCTCTTCCGTGATGTGGGAGAGGAAGAGTATGCAGCCGTTAGTCGCATGGTCGCAAAAGAAATAGGCATCGATCTTTTTGATGATACAACCTATGAACCAGAACGTTTAATGTATTGGCCGTCTACTTCAAGAAACGGTATTTTTGTGTATGAGGAAAAAGATGGCTCTCTCTTAGATCCCGATGTGTTTCTAAACAAATACGATGATTGGCGAGACACCAGTACTTGGCCCGTATCCTCCAGGCAGTCAGAAGTTATTGATCGCTCATTAAAAGAACAAGCCGATCCGCTGTCTAAGGAAGGAGTCATCGGTACTTTTTGCCGTACCTACTCAGTAAGCAGTGCGATCGATATGTTCTTAAAGGATATATACGAGCCTTCAGCAATGACTGGTCGCTATGATTATATCCCAGCAGATTCTAGTGCCGGGGTCATCCTCTATGATGATAAGTTTGCCTATTCCCACCACGCAACAGACCCTGCAAGTGGGAGACTGCTTAATGCTTTTGACCTTGTTCGTATTCATAAGTTTGGTCATTTAGATGATCGAGCGACAGAAAGCACACCACCAAGTAAACTACCATCCTTTATCAACATGTGCGAATTTGCCATACAAGATGATGAAGTAAAGGCACAGTTTACAAAAGAGCGGATGGAGCAGGCCACAATTGATTTTACGGAGGATAATTGGCAGACAGCACTTGAACTGGATAAGCAAGGAAAGATTAAAGACACCTTGGACAATATCGTTCTCATCATCCGTAACGATTCAGAACTAGAATCTATTGCTTTTAATAAGCACCGTGATGGAATCGATGCAAGAGACGGACTACCTTGGGAGCAAATGAAGGGCGGCTGGAATGATTCAGATAATGCAGCCCTTAAAGTTTATCTGTCTAATAAATATGGCATCTACTCCCCAACCAAAACAAAGGATGCCATATTAGCAGTCGCAGCAGAGCGATCCTATCATCCTATAAAAGAATACCTGGATCATCTACCAGAGTGGGATGGAACCGATCGCGTTGAGACCTTACTGATTGATTATTTTAATGCAACAGATAATTCCTATACCAGAGCCGTTACTAGAAAAATGATGGTGGCAGCAATCGCTAGAATTGTTCATCCTGGTACGAAATTCGACAGCGTTTTAATTCTGAATGGACCACAAGGCATCGGTAAGTCTACCTTCTTTGCAAAACTTGCAGGTGATTGGTTTTCCGATAGTTTAACCCTCACCGATATGAAAGACAAAGCAGGCCCTGAAAAACTTCAAGGATACTGGATCTTAGAACTGGGCGAACTAGCTGGCATGCGAAAAACCGATGTGGAGGTTGTGAAATCCTTTATTTCAAGATCCGATGATAAATACCGTGCCAGTTATGGGGTGAATGTTGAAAGCCACCCACGTCAATGTATCATTGTCGGCTCTACCAATGCAGAAAGTGGATTTTTGCGAGACATCACGGGTAACCGAAGATTCTGGCCAGTGCGTATTAGTGGTGATGGTAAAAGAAAAGCATGGCAGATGTCCGTATACGATGTAGAGCAGATTTGGGCAGAAACTTTGGTGCTTTATGCCAAAGGTGAAAAGCTCTATTTAGAGGGTAGTGATGTAGAGTTGGCAACGAATGAGCAGGCAGATGCCATGGAGAGTGATGAGCGAGAAGGGCTTGTTCGCACTTACCTCGATACGCTTTTACCCGATGATTGGAGTGCCTTGTCCTTATACGAGCGAAGAAACTACCTAAACGGTAGTGAATTTGGTGGGGAATCCCGTGTCGGTACGGTAGAACGCACCCTTGTTTGTAATATGGAAATTTGGTGCGAATGCTTTGGAAGGGATGCCTCCGCCATGAAGCCTGCGGACTCCTATGCTATTGCAGGCATTATGAAAAGGATTAATGGGTGGAACAAGTACCAAGGGAACAAGAACGGAACAAGTAATTTTCCCATTTACGGTAGACAACGTTGTTACGAGAAAAATGAGTAAGGTCGTTCCTTGTTCTTTAGTTGTTCCTTATGCTTGTTCTCTTAAAAACCCAGTCATTACCGATGTTTTGGCTTTACTGGAATGAGTGGAACAAGAGTTTTACTACTTAGTAATAAATTAATAAATAGTAGTAGTAAAGCATCGTGAGCGTGTGTATGCGCGCGTATAGGAAAAAACGCTAAAAGTTGTGCTTGTTGTTCCTGATGAATTGTTGGAGGTCATTTATGCAAGAAAAATATATAGAACAAAAACTGGTAGCGACAGTAAAAAGCATGGGAGGTATGGCACCGAAATTTGTGAGTCCTGGTATAGATGGCATGCCCGATCGTATTGTGTTACTCCCCATGGGAAGAATCGCTTTTGTCGAATGTAAGGCGACAGGAAAAAAGATGCGACCTTTACAGAAAAAAAGAAAGAAGCAATTAGAGGCATTAGGCTTTCTAGTTTATTGCCTAGATGATATAGAACAGATTGGAGGGATACTTAGTGAAATACAAGCCACATGAATACCAAAGCTATGCCACTGAATTCATTTTATCCCATCCCATATCTGCAGTATTTCTTGAAATGGGTTTAGGTAAAAGTGTGATTACCTTATCTGCCATATTTGATTTGTGTTTAGATAGCTTTCTAGTATGTAAGGTGTTAGTGATTGCGCCTTTAAGAGTAGCAAGGGATACATGGCCAGCAGAAATCAATAAGTGGGATCACTTAAAAGGACTCTCTTACTCGGTGGCAGTGGGAACGGAAAAAGAAAGAATCGATGCTCTCAAGAAACAATCAACGCTATACATCATCAATCGTGAGAACGTGGATTGGTTGGTTCACAAAAGTGGTATTCCTTTTCAATTTGATATGGTGGTCATTGATGAGCTGTCATCCTTTAAGTCTTATGGCGCAAAGCGGTTTAAGAGTCTCCTCAAAGTTAGACCCTCAGTAAAAAGAATAGTCGGTCTTACCGGAACTCCCTCCAGTAATGGATTGATGGATTTATGGGCTGAATTTCGAATTCTTGATTTGGGTCAAAGGCTAGGACGCTACATTAGCCATTACCGAAATACCTATTTTAAGCCAGATAAGCGAAACGCACAGATTATATTTTCTTATAAACCACTGCCCGGTGCTGAAGAGGAAATCTACAAACAAATATCAGACATCACCATTTCTATGAAATCTACCGATTATCTCACCATGCCTGAATACGTTAGCAATGAAGTGTTTGTCACTTTAAGTGATAAGGAATGGAAGGTCTATTCAGATTTTAAGGACGACATGGTTGCGAATTTAGGTGATGAAGAAATTGATGCGGTTAATGCGGCCGTCCTTTCTGGAAAACTGCTACAGATGGCAAATGGTGCAGTATACGATAGCGAAAATAAAGCTCATGTGATTCATGACAAAAAGCTAGATGCCTTGGAAGATTTAATCGAAGGAGCGAATGGAAAACCGGTCCTTGTTGCTTATTGGTATAAGCATGATTTAGAACGAATTAAAGATCGATTTCCGGTCAGACAAATCCAGTCATCAAAGGATATTGAGGATTGGAATGATGGCAAGATACCCATTGCTGTTATTCATCCAGCCAGTGCAGGTCATGGTCTTAATCTTCAAAGCGGTGGTTCAACGCTTATCTGGTTTGGTCTGACCTGGTCCCTAGAGCTGTATCAACAAACTAATGCAAGACTTTATAGGCAGGGTCAAAAGGATACAGTTATTGTTCACCACATCATCACCAAAAACACCATCGATGAAGACGTACTGCTTGCACTCACAAAAAAGGAGAAAACTCAAGATACCTTAATTGATGCGGTAAAGGCGAATTTAGAGGTGATGCGATGACAGAACCTTATCAAGATTTAGCCAATGCCATTATTTTGATGGCTGTTAAGGATTATAGAGATGCCTTAAAGAAACTAAAAAAACGGCCTAAATATGGACCGGCACAAGATATAAAAAACGAGGTGGAGAGGTTCTTCCGCTCTGATTGGTATAGAGAACTTACCTCTGTTGATGGGAATGTCCTAATCAAAAAGCTACAAGCGGAGGTGAGCGAGTAATGAAAGCAAAAGAATATTTACATCAAGCCTATAGGCTAGATAAACGAATCCAATCCAACATTGAGGAAATGGAAAGGCTAAGGGAACTATCGACCAGTGTTTCCTCCCCCAGCTGGGGCGAGAGAATACAGACACAACGGCATACCGATGCTTTGTTTGTCAGATACCTAGAGCGAATTGAAGAACTTCAAATCAAGATTAATGATGAGGTAGATCATCTTGTAGCACTGAAAGCAGAGATTCGAGATGTGATTAATAAAGTAACGGATATCGATGAACGCATGGTGTTACGTTACCGTTATGTTCATAACTTTACTTGGGAGCAGATTGGTGATGAATTAAATGCTGATAAGAGTACCATTCGCAGATGGCATGGCAATGCTTTAAATCATGTTGTCGTACCTGAGAATCCAATTGTTATTCAAAAGTTGAACAGCAATGAGCACTTTTGAGCAGAGATAAGCACCTCGTCTTTATGTTACATTATAATCAGCAAGATAGAATATTTACCAAGCCTTGTGGGCCATGCCCTGCAGGGCTTTTTCTATGCCCAGAAAGTGAGGTGATGAGGTGCCAAGAAAACCGAAACGACCATGCAGTACACCCGGTTGTCCAAACTTAACCGATGGTCAGTACTGTGATGACCATAAATTAATAGAACGTAGACGCTATGACAAATATCATCGCTCAAGTGATGTCAACAAAAAGTATGGCAGAGCTTGGAAAAGAATCCGTGACCGCTATGCACGAGAACATCCCCTATGTGAGATGTGTAAAGAGGACGGCAGACTAACTCCCACTGATGAAGTGCATCATATCCTTCCTGTTTCTCAAGGTGGTACACACGATAGAAGTAATTTGATGTCTTTATGTAAATCCTGTCACAACAAGATTCATTTAGAACTCGGTGATCGACAGATTCGTAGCTGACCCAAGGGGGAGGTCAAATCTCTAGACCTCTTATGGCGGACAACGGCCTGGGGCTTCGCGTGTAAAAATCAGAAATCAAAGGGGGTATTAATGACTTTTAGGAAAGTGGGGTGAAAAACATGGCAAAAGACGGTACAGCAAGAGGCGGTCAGCGTGTTGGTGCAGGAAGAAAATCAAAGGCTCTAACCGACAAAATTGCTGATGGCAGATTAAATGGAGCCATGGTACTGCCAGAGCCAACGGATATGGAAGGTGCAGATGTGCCAGCTGTAAAAGATTATTTAAAGGCTACTCAGAAAAATGGCAAAGACCTCTGTGCAGAAGATATTTATATCGAAACTTACAAGTGGCTGAAAGATCGTGGCTGCGAAATGTTAGTAAACAACCAGCTAATCGAGCAGTATGCCATGAGTGTTTCTCGTTGGATTCAGTGTGAAGAGTGTATTTCAGAATATGGCTTTCTAGCAAAGCATCCAACCACTTCAGCTGCCATCGCATCACCTTATGTTGCGATGAGTCGTGAATACATGAAACAGGTCAATCAATGTTGGTATCAGATTTACCAGATTGTGAAGGAAAACTGCTCTGTGGAGTTCGGTGGAAGAAGTCCACAAGACGATTTGATGGAGCGCTTATTATCTGCTCGGAAAGGAAAATAAAATGAAAAAATATAGAACGTGTGAAAGTGTATGTAAAGGTCATCCTGATAAATTATGTGACCTTATTTCAGATAGCATTTTAGATGCGTGTTTAAGAAAAGATAAATCCTCTCGTGTTGCTTGCGAGGTGATGGCAACCAAAGGACATATCATTGTTGCTGGTGAGATAACCTGCTCAAAGAGAATTGATATTAGAGGTGTTGTCCGCCGTGTTCTGACAGAGGTGGGCTACAATCCTAGAAAGTTTTTAGTCTTTGTCTATGTCCATCAACAAAGTAAAGATATCGCAGGTGGTGTGGATAGGGCCTTGGAATCTCGTGAGGGTGATACGTCATGGTATTCCATGTTAGGAGCAGGTGACCAAGGCACCGTTTATGGCTATGCCACCAATGAAACCAGTGAGAAACTACCTCTCCCCTTAGTCTTATCCCATGCCATTTGCGAAAAGCTAGATAAGGTGATGAAGAATGGTCTCATTAAAGATATTGGCCCAGATGGTAAGGCTCAAGTGACTGTGGAATATGAAGATGATAAACCAAAACGAATTAAGACCATCGTTGTCTCTGTTCAACACAGTGCAGATAAAGATTTAGATGTTTTGCGAAATGAAGTCATCGCTCAGGTGCTGTGGCCAGTCTTTGAAAAATATCCATTTGACGATGAAACTGAGATCCTTATTAATCCAAGTGGACGATTTGTTGAAGGAGGACCAGCAGCAGATACCGGTCTTACGGGAAGAAAAATCATGGTTGATACCTATGGCGGACTCGCCGCTCATGGTGGCGGTGCATTTTCAGGCAAAGACCCGACAAAAGTAGACCGTAGTGGTGCCTATATGGCAAGGGCAATTGCAAAGAATATCGTTCGATGTGGTTTTGCTAAGCGATGCCAGGTAGCGATTTCCTATGCAATTGGAAAAGCAGATCCGGTTGCTCTTGAGATTGATACCTTTGGAACAGGCACGGTGGAAGAAAGTATCCTTTGTCGTGCAGTGCTAGATGTATTCAATCTAAGACCTGCAGCCATTATCGAAAAGCTAAATCTGACGGATGTTATTTATGCAGATACAGCTATTTACGGCCATTTCAGATATGGCTTAAGCTCGTGGGAATTTTTGGATTGCTATACAGAACTAAGGGAGGCGGTAAACAAATATGTTGATTGAAAAGAAGAACACAAAAGACCTCATCCCTGCAACATACAATCCTCGTAAAGATTTGAAACCAGGAGATGCAGAATACGATAAATTAAAACGCTCCATTGAACAATTTGGTTATGTAGAGCCGGTTATCTGGAATAAGGTGACCGGCCATGTTGTTGGTGGGCATCAAAGACTAAAAGTTCTCATCGATATGGGCATAACAGAAGTTGAATGTGTCATTATCGAGATGGACGAAGAGAAAGAGAAAGCACTCAACATCGCACTCAATAAAATCAGCGGTGATTGGGACAAGGATAAATTGGCTCTTTTAATTGCAGATTTACAAGGTGTAGATTTTGATGTTTCTCTAACTGGGTTTGACCCTAAAGAACTGGATGACTTATTCAAGGACACACTAAAAGAGGGTATCCACGATGATGACTTTGATGTGGAGACAGAATTAAAAAAGCCTGCCATCTGCAAGCTTGGTGATATCTGGACGCTTGGCAGACACAGGCTTATCTGTGGCGATTCCACCAAGAAAGAAACATATGATGTGTTGATGAATAAAAAGAAGGCAAATCTGTGTGTAACAGACCCTCCCTACAATGTGAATTATGAAGGTGCTGCAGGGAAAATCAAAAACGACCACATGGAAAATGATGCCTTCTACCAGTTCCTCTTAGATGCTTTTATCAACATCGAAGAAGTGCTGGCAGACGATGCTTCTATTTATGTATTCCATGCCGACACCGAAGGGTTTAACTTTAGAAAAGCCTTCTCGGATGCCGGTTTTTATTTGTCTGGCTGTTGCATATGGAAAAAGGACTCCCTTGTACTGGGGCGTTCTCCTTATCAATGGCAGCACGAACCAGTGCTGTTTGGCTGGAAAAAGAAAGGCAAGCATCAGTGGTATACGGGCAGGAAAGAAACCACCATCTGGGAATTTGATAAGCCAAAGAGAAACGGTGACCATCCTACGATGAAACCTATTCCTCTACTCGCCTATCCGATTTTGAACTCCTCGATGACTAACACAATTGTGCTAGATCCTTTTGGCGGCAGTGGTAGTACCTTAATTGCTTGCGAGCAATCAGAGCGCATTTGCTATACAGCAGAACTCGATGAAAAGTTTTGCGATGTCATTATCAAACGCTACATTGAACAGGTCGGTTCCTCTACAGAAGTTAGTGTCCAAAGGGATGGGCTGAGCTACAACTATGATGAATTAAGAGATATTGATTTGTAGGGTGATGTTGTTTGGTATACACAGATTGAAGGTTATTATTTAGCCTGATTTCTACACCTAAAAAGCGAGAAATAGCTTGCTATCGTAGTGGTTTAGAGTGATATATGTACATACCAAAACAAAGGAGGTTTTGTACATGGTCATTAAATATAACGTAACAGGAACAGACCGAAAAAGGCTAGTCACAGCACTGAGCAAGCTTACAGGTGTGAAAGCAAAGTATCTAGGAATGCCTAGCATGGCTTACAGTGCTGCCTGGGACTCAAAGCACAAAGTGATCCTTGAAAAAGGAAAATCTTCAAGGGTTCTGTTTACCATGCAGGAAATGCAAGACGGAGGTGAACCATTCTAATGGAACGACTAAAAGGCAAGAAAATCATGGTGTGGACTTTTATGGGAAATGCACGAATGTATGAAGCTTTAGAGAAATACGGAGACCGGATTGACACCATCGGTCTTTTTTCTTTTAAGGTACGAGCTACAGGTGAAATTGTTGAGAGTGGTGTCACCATCAGCAGTATGCTCCCCTACATCAACCGTTATCGCCACATCAAATGGCTACTGACCATCGCCAATGATGGTGCAAACAGTATCTTTAGAGCCCTAAGAGATAATACGAACGGTGCTCAAGAGTTGTTTCTATCAGAGATTATTCGCATCATGGAGAAGTATCCTTGGTGTGATGGTATTGATATTGACCTTGAAAAAGGCGATGACTATTCTACGCATGCAGAATCAACCGCCATGTTTCGCAATATTTACAACACTATCAAAGGCTATGATTCTAGCAAGCTTATGAACATCTGTCTTCCGGGAATGACGAGTGTCAACGGATCAGTAGGTGGCGAGAACTGGTGTGTATATGGTGACCTCTCCCCTTATTGTGATACGGCCTCTATCATGAGTTATGGCATGGCTTGGGCAGGCTCTGCGCCTGGTCCTGTTTCTCCTAGAAGTTGGCTTGAAGGTATTTATGATTATGCCGTTACCGTTATGGATCCGGATAAGATTTTCTTAGGTATGCCTGCATACGGTTGGAATTGGCAAATTTATGATACACCTGAAAACTTAGGAAAAGCCTATCGAGGAACGTCTCATACCTACTATGCTGCAAAATACTGGATGACAGGAGTCTACAATTTCACAGACGATGCTCCTCCTCAACCTTTCATTCCAATCGTAGCTTACTGGGATGATGATAATAAAGTGCCTTGGGCATTGCCGCATGTCTACGATTATATGGAAGGAAGAGATGCCACTCGCTATAGCTATCCACTCTTATCTGCAAGCTACAATGGCAGACAGTATCTGACGGCCTATGGCAAACAACAAAAGTCAGCCTTTGGAACTGTTTATGTGGATCATGATGCCATGCCGGATAGTTATTCTGGTGTTGTTTCTGTTTCTAATAGCGTCACAACACTGGGGGATGAAGGTGCGGCAACCTATCATTTTACGCTTGCTCAGGCAGGTACTTATGATGTAGCAGTAAAGCTAGGCTTTCCATTTTGGGATAAGAATAATATTCATATCTCCCTTGATGGAAATGAAGTAGATTTTTCTGAAAACAGACTGTGGTGGCCTTATTGGAGAACGACTTTCTGGGCGGTGCTAAAAAAAGGAGTGAGCCTTTCTGCAGGAACACACACCATCACTATTTCGCTTGGGGCAAAGGGTGTACAGTTTTATGGATTTAGAGTCTGTTCTTCATTTTCTGAGGAGCCAACAGTTGGTGAAGCAGAATATACCCTAGCTCCTAGACATTTCAAGGATGTAAATGGTGATATGGTAGGACCTGCAACTGGTTTTAAGTTGACGCTTGAAATGCTTAGAAGAAAAGCAGATTCTGCCCTTGTGTGGTATGAGGATTTTAGAGATGATAACCCTCTCCCCCAAAGCTACTGGACAACATTATCAGGCGAATGGAGTGTTTGGCAAGATACAAGCAGTTCGATGAATAGACCCTATTCCCAACTGGAGGGTAAGGGGCAGTTAGCATGGAACTACAACAATTTTTCAGATATCCATTTAAGGGCGCAGATTATTTTTCCTGAGACCTTTAGTGGCGAGGCAGGTGTTTTTATTGGAACGATTTATTGTTGCTTTAATTATGATAACCAGCGTATTGAACTGTATGAAGGTTCTACTTTAAAAGGTAGTTATGCCACCAGCTTTTCAAAAACATCGGCCGCGAACATTCGATCGAATCCAAGCTTTTACACTCTAGAAATTCGAAAGCGTGGCAATCAAGTGCGGGTCTATTCCTCTGCATCTAATACACTGCGCTTTACAGCCACTTGCTCGGATGTGACAGGGTATGCAGGTATTCGTTCGGATAATAAAGTCCATTGCCAGTTGCTTCGCTTAGGCGATGCTTGGACCTATGAGCCTTATGAACGCTTTGACGTGCTTATGCCAGATGGAACATTTAAAACTTATGGTCGGCTATCAAGAAGTAACTGTTCTTGGGATGATGAGTTTCAAGTGTTTACTTTAACAGCAGATCTTGAAGAATCAGCCACAAGAAGTGAAAGCATCTCCCTAGATTATGATTTTTTTCATTCAGATATGATGCCATCCATCCAGTGCGGAAAGGACTACAGTGTCACCATCATTCCAAGGGATATCAACATCTGGATATCTCGTCTTTTCTTAGGTGATGGTGACGGATTTTCCATTCTTTATTATCAGGATGTGGATAGCCTTGTGTACTGGGCAAATGAAGCAGCTTATCGGTGGAAACTTCGAGGCATGTGTATGTGGTCACTAGGGCAGGAGGATTTAAGACTCTGGGAGTGGCTACCAAAACAAATAGAGTAATCAAAGGAACATCTGCAAAAGTAGGTGTTCTTTTTATTTCAACAAAAGGAGGACTTTTAAATGAAAGAAATATGGAACTGGATCCAAGTTGTGATAACAGCAATCGGTGGATTCTTCGGATGGTTTTTAGGAGGAGCAGACGGTTTTTTATATGCGCTACTAGTCTTTGTAGTCATCGACTATCTAACAGGTGTCTTATGTGCAATCGCTGATAAGACCCTATCAAGTGAAGTGGGATTTATCGGAATCAGCCGTAAAGTGCTGATTTTTGTTTTAGTGGGTGTGGCCAATATTTTAGATGTTTATGTGATTGGTGATGGAAGCGTACTAAGAACAGCGATTGTTTTCTTCTACTTATCAAATGAGGGAATTTCGCTGTTAGAAAATTCAGCTCACCTTGGACTACCTATCCCTGAAAAACTAAAAGATGTATTAGAACAGCTCCATAACAAGAGCGATAAGGAGGAATAATCATGAAAACTAAAGGAATCGATATTAGTACGTGGCAAAAACCAAGTCAGATAAACTATGACCAACTTGCAAAAGAGGTTGATTTTGTCATTCTACGTGCAGGATACACCGGTCACGGTACAGGAGTGAGTTTACACAAAGATGATGCTTTTGAGCAACACTACAAAGCCTTTCACGAGAGAGGTATTCCTATCGGTGTTTACTGGTACAGCTGTGCCAATACCAAAGCCAAGGGCATAGCAGAAGCGAAGAAATGCCTAGAAATTATCAAAGGCAAGACCATCTCCTACCCTGTATTTATTGATACAGAGGATAATTATCACCAGCGACCAAGTGGCAAGAAAGCCATTACCGATGCTTTAGTAGGCTTTTGTGAAACCATAGAAAATGCTGGTTATTATGCCGGCATCTATGCGTCTAGTTCTTGGTTTCAAGATTTAACAGAACTGGATCGTCTAGAACCTTATGATTTCTGGGTCGCTCAGTGGTCCAGTAAAGAACCGACTCTTCGTCATGGTATCTGGCAGTACACAAGCAAAGGTAAACTAAGTGGTTATTCAGGTAACCTAGATATGAATTATGCCTATAAAGATTACAAAGCGATTATCCAAAGTGCAGGGCTTAATCATCTTGGTAAAGAAGAAAATATACCTGCTCCTACAGAAAAGAAATCGGTTGAGACGCTGGCCAAGGAAGTCATTCAAGGCTTGTGGGGTAATGGTGAAGAACGAAAGAAACGCTTAACGGATGCAGGCTATGATTATGTGGCAGTGCAATCAAAGGTCAATGAAATGCTATCTAGTAAAAAGTCTATTGATGCCATCGCAAAGGAAGTCATCCGTGGCGATTGGGGTAACGGACAAGAAAGAAAAAACAAACTGACAAAAGCCGGTTATGACTACATTTCGGTACAAAAAAGGGTCAATGAACTCTTGAAATAAGAACTAGTAAGATTGCCTATCAAGGAGTATTTCTCTTTGGTAGGCAATCTTTTTTTCTAAACCGTCAGATTCTATTACCTCCCGTGGCTACTAGGTAGAGGGCAACAAATAAATCGCCCTTTGGAAAGAGGTGATGGATATGAAACACAATCTCAAAATTAGTGTTTCTAAGAAACCACAGACAGGCGGACTTGTTACCTACCGTAATGTGTCCGTAAGGGAACGAATTCTTCGCTTTCTTTTAGGGAGTAAACAGCGTGTAACGATTGTGATCCCTGGAGATAGCATCGAGGAACTATCTATCTGTGAAATGACGAAAGGAGGTACTGACCTTGAGCAAAATAAAATTACTGCTTGAAGTGGTCAATGATATGCGAAGTCTTGCTGACAGCATACAGGCAGTTTGCGATGCGATGACAGAAGGAGATCCTGCTCCAGGTGCAAAAGCTGCCACTGAACAAGAACCAGTAAAAGAGCCGGATATCCCACTTGAAAAAGTGCGTATGGTACTTGCTGAAAAGAGCCAGATTGGGTTTACTGCCGAAGTGCGAGGACTCATTCAGAAGTATGGTGCAGACAAGTTAAGTGCTGTTGATAAGGCGTATTATTCTGACATCTTGAAAGATGCGGAGGAGCTTGGGAATGGGTAATCATGCAATATTATCTGCATCCTCATCCCACAGGTGGCTTAACTGCCTACCCTCTGCAAGACTTGAACTGGAGTTTGAAGACCAAAGTGGTGAGGCAGCAAAAGAAGGCACAGCGGCTCATGACCTGTGTGAACACAAACTAAAAAAGGCACTTCATATGAGAAGTCAGCGACCTATCTCTGAGTATAACTCTGATGAGATGGAGGAATGTACAGATGCTTACGTTGACTTCGTTATGGAGCAGGTGGAACTTGCAAGAAAGTCTTGCACAGATCCTATCGTTCTTATTGAACAACATCTTGACTTCTCTTGTTATGTTCCAGATGGTTTTGGGACAGGAGACTGTGTAATCATTTCAGATGACAGACTTCACATCGTAGACTTTAAATATGGACTGGGTGTGCTAGTTGATGCAGTGGACAATCCACAGATGAAGCTCTATGCCCTAGGAGCACTTGGAATCTATGATCACCTGTACGACATTAAAGAAGTGTCCATGACGATCTTTCAGCCTAGAAGAGAAAATGTCAGCACCTGGACAATACCGGTGGAAGAACTAAAAGGATGGGCGGAAGAGGAACTAAAGCCCAGAGCTGACAAAGCCTTCAACGGTGAGGGTGAATACATCCCCGGTCCATGGTGTACGTTTTGTAAAGCGGCAAACAGATGTCGAGCCAGAGCCGAAGAAAAGCTAAAACTTGCAGAGAAAGAATTCAAGATGCCACCTCTGCTGACGGATGCTGAGATAGAAGAAATCTTACTTATTCTTCCCGACCTTACCAAGTGGGCGAATGAAATAACAGCCTATGCCACTGATGCAGCAGTCAATCACGGTAAAGAGTGGAACGGTTTTAAAGTTGTGGAAGGTCGCTCGGTTCGCAAGTACAAAGATGAAGGAGCCATTGCAGAAAAAGCCGTGGCAGGTGGATATAAGGACATTTACAGAAAGAGCCTTATTCCGCTGACAGAGATGCAAAAACTGATGGGTAAATCCAAATTTGAGGAACTCCTCGGTGACCTCATTTACAAACCACCGGGTAAGCCGACTCTTGTTCCAAACTCAGATAAAAGACCGGCAATGAACGTAGCAGATGCTAAAAACGAATTTAACGAAATTATGGAGGATTAAATATTATGGCAAATATGCAAAACAAGACAAAAGTTATCACAGGTGTAAACTCAAGATTTTCTTACTTCCACGGTTGGGAGCCTATATCCATTAATGGTGGTGCGGAAAAGTACAGCGTATCCGTCCTTATTCCAAAGGATGACAAGGAAACCATTAATGCTATCCATGCAGCAGTTGATGCTGCCATAGAGGAAGGTATCGCAAAGTTTGGTGGTAAGAAACCTAATAAAGCTGCTATTAAACTACCACTGCGTGATGGAGATGTAGAGCGTGATGATGAGGCTTATAAAGGCCATTACTTCATCAATGCAAATAGCAAGACAGCGCCACAGATTGTAGATAAAAGTGTTAAGCCGATACTGGATCGTAGTGAGGTGTACAGCGGTTGTTATGGCAGGGTTTCACTTAACTTCTATGCCTTCAACTCAAATGGTAATAAAGGTGTAGCTTGTGGCCTTGGTAACATTCAAAAAATTAGAGACGGAGAACCTCTAGGTGGTAAGACTTCTGCAGTAGATGATTTTACGACTCTTGTAGATGATGACTTCCTTGCCTAATAGAAACAATAAACTTGACGGTGGTGGAGGACTTCCCTCTGCCACCTTTTTCATTTAGGAAAGGTGGTAGCTATGAAAAACTTAGAAATTGATATAGAAACCTATTCATCTACCAATCTACAAAAGAGTGGTGTTTATCGTTACGTAGAAGCAGATGATTTTGAGGTGATGCTGTTTGGTTATGCGGTTGACGGTGATGAAATTAAGGTCATCGATTTGATGAATGGAGAAAAGATTCCAAAAGAAATCCTAGATGCCTTAACCGATGAAACCATTACGAAGTGGGCATTTAATGCTCAGTTTGAGCGAGTATGCCTTTCACGTTATTTGGGCTATCCCACTGGGACTTATCTAAATCCTTCCTCATGGAAATGTTCCATGGTTTGGTCTGCCTATATGGGTTTACCTCTTTCTTTAGAAGGTGTAGGTGCAGTGCTAGGACTTGAAAAGCAAAAGCTGACGGAGGGTAAAGACCTGATACGATATTTTTGTCTTCCATGTACTCCAACAAAAATAAATGGTGGTAGAACCCGTAACCTACCCACTGATGAAATCGATAAATGGCAGCAGTTTAAAGTATATAACAAACGTGATGTGGAGGCAGAAATACAGATACAACAAAGATTGATTAAGTTTCCAGTACCAGAGGACATCTGGGATGAGTATCATCTCGACCAAGAAATCAACGATCGAGGCATAAAGGTGGATATGGATTTTGTTAAGCAGGCCATCGCCATGGATGACATATCTCATGAAAAACTACTAACCGTCATGCAGCAGATAACAAATCTGGATAACCCAAACTCAGTACAACAGATGAAAGACTGGCTTTTCGAAAACGGTCTAGAGATGGAGACACTCGGCAAAAAGGCGGTTGCAGAGAAACTTAAGGAAACAGACGGAGAGCTAAATGAAGTTCTTTCGCTCCGTCAGCAACTGGCAAAATCCTCGGTAAAGAAATATACAGCAATGGAAAATGCGGTTTGTGCAGATTCTCGCGCCAGGGGAATGTTTCAGTTTTATGGAGCTAACAGAACCGGTCGCTTTGCCGGTAGGCTTGTGCAATTGCAAAATCTCCCTCAGAACCATATGCCAGATTTAAAAGAGGCGCGAACTATTGTCAGAAATGGTGATGTTGAAACACTAGAACTGCTCTATGAAGATATACCCGATACACTCTCACAACTAATTCGTACAGCCTTTGTACCAAAAGAAGGTCATAAGTTTATTGTGGCTGACTTTTCAGCCATTGAGGCTCGTGTGCTTTCATGGCTTGCAGGTGAGACATGGCGAACGGATGTATTTGCTAGTGGTGGTGATATCTACTGTGCATCTGCCTCACAGATGTTTGGTGTTTCCGTTGAAAAGCATGGTGTGAACGGTCACTTGAGACAGAAGGGTAAAATTGCTGAATTGGCACTTGGCTATGGTGGCTCTGTTGGTGCATTAAAAGCCATGGGAGCGTTAGAGATGGGGCTTGAAGAGGAAGAATTAAAACCGCTTGTGAATGCCTGGAGAATGTCTAATCCCAATATCACACAGTTCTGGTGGGATGTAGATCGAGCGGCTAAACAATGCGTGAAGGAAAACAAATCACAGGAAACCCATAGCATCGAGTTTCATTGTTTTAGTGGCATGCTTTTTATTGTTCTTCCCTCAGGTAGACGTTTAGCTTATGTAAAACCTCGAATTGGTGAGAATCAGTTTGGTGGTGAGTCCGTGACCTATGAAGGAGTAGGAGGAACAAAGAAATGGGAGCGTCTTGAAAGTTACGGTCCTAAGTTTGTAGAGAATATTGTTCAAGCCATATCCCGTGATATTTTAATGTATTCAATGAAGATGCTTAGTACTTATTGTATTGTGGCTCATGTCCATGATGAAGTCATTATTGAAGCCGATCCTCAAATATCGGTTACTGAAATATGTAAACAAATGAGTCAAGTGCCACCTTGGGCAAAAGGGCTGCTCCTTGATGCCGATGGCTATGAATGTGACTTTTATCAAAAAGATTAAAGAAATCATCAGATTTCACCTCCTGCCGTGGCTACTAGGTAGGAGGTGTTTTTCTATGAACATTTTTGAAGTAAAAGATGGTTGTCCATTAAAGGGCAAGACCGAGCAGATGACAGAGGAAGAATTACAACAGGAATATGACTTTCACATAGCAGAGAGCATTGTCGCAAACCTATATAAAGAAGGCAAAATCACAGCGGATGAATTACACAAAATATCAGCCTTGAACAGGCAGAAATTCTCTCCCCGTTTAGCCGAGATTATGTCTTAAAAGGCTTGCTATTAATAGCTTTTAGAGTGATGTATGTAATGGGCGAAAGCGAGGTGAGATGATGAAAATTATAACAAAAATAGATAAACTGCTCCGAGGACAACTACCTAATACGAAACTTAGGGTTGCCGCCTATGCTAGAGTCTCAACCGATAGTGATGAACAACTTGAAAGCCTTAAAGCACAGCGTGAACACTATGAGCGCTATATTAAGTCTAATCCTGAATGGGAGTTTGCTGGTCTTTATTATGACGAAGGGATCTCCGGCACCAAGATGGAGAAACGGACTGAACTGCTCCGCATGATACGAGATTGTAAGCAAGGTCGGATAGATTTTATTATCACCAAATCAATCAGCCGCTTTGCACGTAATACAGTAGATTGCCTAGAGTTAGTAAGAAAGCTGATTGATATCGGTGTTTACATTTATTTTGAAAAAGAGAATCTAAATACGGGTGATATGGAAAGTGAGCTGATGCTTTCTATTCTTTCAGGATTTGCTGCAGAAGAGTCTGCATCTATTTCACAAAACTCAACATGGTCCATTCAAAAGAGATTTCAAAACGGCAGTTATGTAGGTACTCCACCCTATGGCTATACCAATATAGATGGTGAAATGGTAATCGTTCCAGAAGAAGCTGAAATCATCAAACGTATTTTTGCAGAAAGCCTTTCAGGGAAAGGTGGAAGCACAATAGCAAGAGGTTTGAACAAAGACAAAATCCCTGCAAGTCGAGGTAATCACTGGAGTGCTGGCACGGTGATAGACATGCTTCGAAACGAAAAATACATGGGCGATGTCCTACTACAAAAGACCTACACCGACAGTAACTACAACCGCCATCCGAATACAGGTGAAAAAGACCAGTATTACTACAAGGACAATCATGAGCCTATTATAAGCAGAGAAGACTTTGCTAAGGCACAAGATCTCATCGATGAAAGAGCCAAGATTAAGTGTAAGGGCGTGAAAAAGAACGTTTATCTCAACCGATATGCTTTAAGTGGCAAGATCGTCTGTGGAGAATGTGGTCGCAATTTTAGGAGAAAGACAAACTACTCAGCTGGTAGGAGTTACATTGCTTGGAGTTGCATCGGTCATATCGAAGACAAAGAGAGTTGCTCCATGTTGTTCTTGCGAGATGGGGAAATCAAAGCCACATTTACAACCATGATGAATAAGCTTGCTTTCAGTAACAAGCTAATCCTAGAGCCACTTTTCAAATCAATTAGCCAAATCGATGAAGAAAGCGACCGTGAAAGAATGGACGCTATTGATAAGCAAATGGAGCAACTCATGGAAGAACGCAACACCCTTATTACACTGATGGCCAAAGGTTTCCTGGAGCCTGCTCTTTTTAATCAGGAACGAAATGTTTTAGATAGTGAGATGAAAAATCTTTCAACCGAAAAAACAAACCTTGTATCAAATTCCGCGAGTGGGATTTTACGAGCAAACGAGATAAAGGACCTCATTGATTACGTGTCAGCAGATAATTTTAATGGTGACTACACGGAAGAACTATTT
>NZ_JAUKPK010000028.1:0-38472 GCF_030499455.1 Enterococcus sp. B2E4 | reverse complement strand
CCGTAAGGGATTTTATTCTTTATTTAAAACTTTGCAACAGAACCGCTTAGATCAATGCCTTCCACAATGGTTTTGTAAGAAGCTGACGTTTTTAAATAAATACAAATTAGGGATTCAATATGCTTTAAAACCCAGGTATAGTAATGGTGCATTGGAAAGAACAAATAATAAGATAAAAGTGATAAAACGAGTAGCCTACGGCTATCGAAATTTCCACAACTTTCGAGCAAGAATTTATCTCATTCAAGGCTTGATCTTCCAAGTAAAACAAAAACCAGTTAAGCACTCTGCCTAACTGGTTATGACTAAATTTTCAGTTGTCTCTCTACCAGCACTAAATGTCGAAGAGCCAAAAATCTGAGCCAGAATGAGGTTCGTTCTGACCCAGATTTGATTTTGCACAACTCATCAGTCCTTATTAACAAAGAGCTCATATTCCTCATGTTGAGAATACGAAGGCCATGTACCAGCTTATTGGTTTAGTATATAAAATTACTCATTATTTTCGTCATATTCCATCTCATCTTCAGTTACCCACATATGATTCTTAACTTCTTCTTGACCATCGGTTGGAGTGTAATTAACAACGTAAACAGTTCCTGTAATAGATTTATCTACTTTTGCTTCAGCTCCCATCATCCCATCCATGTGATCGGCATTCAAGATAACAGTATCGCCCTCATTTGCTACAGTCTCAGTATCTTTTAACTCTTCTTGTACTACCCATCGATGATTGTTAACCATTGGTCCCCCAGTTTTTGGCTCATAGCTTACTTCATACATTGTAGTATCAAAGGCCCCTACAACTTGAGCATTTGCACCTTTCATCCCTTCCATATGATCGCCTAGCAGTATAACATTACTTCCCACCGGGAATTTAGGGTTTGCAGCATCTTTCATTGAAGAAGGAACCATACCTTCGTGATTCATTCCCTCCATACTATTCATTTCACTAGACGCTGTAGAAGTCGATTCCTCGTTTGTGCTTTTAGAATTATTCGATTCACTTTGATTGCTACACGCTCCTAAAAATACAATAATTCCAAGACTTGCAAATACTAATTTTGTCATCTTTTTCACTGTCTTCATCCTCCTTTAATTAATCACATTTAGGTCATCTCATAAATTTGTAATCCAAAAACTTCTTTTTTAATTGTAGCTATTGATAAGTCCTTCTTAGAAAAGATTACTACAGAATTTGATAAGATATCTAAATGAACTTTTTCGACACTATCTATCGAAATCAGTTGAAAAAATATTTTTTTTGCCCAACATTCACATACTAGTTTAGCAATTTTTATCTGTTTTTGAAACAAATAACTCTCCTCCTTTATTGAAATGGTAACTTTATAACAAATTTAGTTCCTAGACCTAATTTACTTTTTACAGTTATACTACCTTTATGCGCTTCAATAACGCTCTTTACAATAGCTAATCCGATACCTTGCCCCCCTAAAGCTCTACTTCTGGAGGGGTCAGCCATATAAAATCTATCAAAAATATGAAGTTGCTGATCTTTTTCTATACCAATGCCGTTGTCTTCAACAATTAAAAGAACATGGTCTTTATTTTTACTTATAGAAAACTTAATGGTTCCATCCTTTTGCGTAAATTTAATAGCATTACTCAAAAGATTGATAACAACTTGGTTCATTTTATCTTTATCTGCAAATATATTGATGTTATCCCCTTGGATTTCAACATGAAGGTTTTTTGACTCAAATTTGCTGGAGAAATTTTCAATAACGGATTCGATCAACTTATATATGCTAAACTCAGTTTTATTTAAATGATCATACTTTGCTTCAATTTTGTTGATTACTTCTATATTTCCAATTAAACGAGTTAGACGATCTATTTCATCATAACAAGATTGTAGGCGCTCGGGAGTTATTTTCCAGACTCCGTCAATCATTCCTTCCACATTGCCTTTGAGGGTAGCTAATGGAGTTCTTAATTCATGTGAAATATCAGTAGTTAATCTTTTTCGAAGTCCATGCTGTTTCTCCAACTGATTACTTAAATCATTTAGGGAATCAATCAAGGAATTAATTTCAATAATTGAAGTTTCTTGTGGGATTTTATCAGCATATTCCCCACGGGTTAATTTATGTGTAAAGTCGCTTACATGCTTTAGTGGTAATCCTAATCTAGCAGAGATCCACGAAGCAAGTATAAATGATACAAGAAGAGCTGCAATAGCAACATACATTAAACTTTGTTTCATACTGGAGATAAACAAGGCATCGTGCTCTGTATAAGCAAAAGGTCCGAAATAATAAAACGTTACTTTTCCAAACTCGTTTCCATCATTAATTAACTTCTTTTTCGCTTCTATTGTTTCGTCTAGTTTCACACTTTTTTTCTCAGAAACTTTCAAGGCATTTTTTTTCAGTTTGTCCTGTGCTGACTTCAAATTTTTTCCTTTAAGTTCCCAAACCATGTTGCCTTGTTCGTCTTCTATAGAAAAATAAATATTATTTTCTAATGCTTTCTCAGATAGTGCTGCAAGTTCCTCGCTGTTCCATGTTTCTCCACTATTTAACCACAATAAATCAATTGTATATACATACTGATTCAACAAATCTTCTTGTCGCTCTTCTACGTATTTACTAAAATGATTGTTCGTCAAACTTAATGCGACTAAACTAATCGATCCTATTATTAATGTTGCGATTGCTAAAAAGGAAAGAACTAATTGAGTTTTTATCGTTCTTTTTCTCATTAGTGGCCACCAAATCTATATCCTGTACCATGGACTGTCAAAATATACATAGGTGATTTAGCATCATTCTCAATTTTATGTCTTAAGTTTTTTATATGAGAATCGATGCTCCTATCTAGTCCATCAAATTCTATTCCCTTAACTTTCTCTATCAAATCACTACGAGAAAAGACTTTATTAGGTGTGGATATTAGGGCGTGTAGAATATCAAATTCAGTTGTTGTGAGGTTTAATTCCACTTGATGTAGATAAACTTGGCGACTTTCAGGATATACTATCAATTCCCCATTACTTGAAGAAAGCTTATTAGGATTTGATAAGGTCTCAGTTCTGCGCAATACAGTTTGTATTCTCGCAACTAATTCTTTGGGACTAAATGGTTTAATCATATAGTCATCGGCACCTAACTTGAGACCAGTAAGAATATCATCCTCATCAGACTTAGCTGTTAACATTATAATTGGTACATTTGATACTTCTCTGATTTTTCTACACACAGTCAATCCATCAGTATCCGGAAGCATTAAATCTAACACAACTAAATCAGGATTATTTTTCTCGAACTTTTCCAATGCCATTGCACCACTTATTGCTTTATAAACTGAATAATGATTAGCAACTAGATAGGCATCAATAATTTCCAAAATTTTTTCTTCATCGTCCACAATAAGAATTTTCATAGACAATCATCCTTCTTAAATTATTTTCTATTTAATTTCCATTTGTCCCATCATGCCATACTCTTCATGTTCTAATATATGACAATGATACATGAAAATACCCTTATGGTCGAATTTCACAAGAAGTTCTACTGTTTCATCCGGATTTACCAGCACAGTATCTTTCCATCCCTGCTCGTTTAGTGCGGGCTGATTTCCGTCTCTAGATAAAATTTGAAACTGAACACCATGGATATGGAACGGATGAATCATTCCTCCCATCATACTATTAGTATTGTTAACTTCCCAAATCTCTTGAGTATCTAGTTTTTTAAATAAATCTATTCTTTCCATATCAAACTGCTTATTGTTGATGTTTACCATGTGAGACATTCCTCTTAAATTAATACTTTGTCTTGCTAAATCTTCCAATTTCTTTTCATCTAAAGTACTAATAGTATTTAGACTATCAGAGGGAGTAAACTCTTTGTTTTCTATCGTATTCTCAATTCTCATTGTCAAGGCAACCAAATTATTTGCTAGTAAATGAATTACCTCACCTTTTTTATAATTCTGAGTATCCACTAATATTTCTGCCCTTTCCCCGGGGGCTAAAAGTAGTTTACTAAGTTTAACAGAAGTATTCAGAAAACCACCATCTGTAGCAATTTGGTAGAATGATTCATCTTTATCCAAAGTAAAAGTGAAGTTTCTTGAATTAGATCCATTAACAATTCTATACCTCATCCATCGGTTTTTTATCTCAATATATGGATTGATAGTGCCATTAGTAAGCAACGTCTCCCCTTTTGTTCCATCAGAGTTAAAATCATTTTCATAGTTAATTTGATTAGTGGAGCTGAAAGATTTATCTTGCACAATCAAGGGAATGTCGTCGACACCATATTTGGAAGGTAAATCTAATGATTTTGAGTTGTCATCATCAATATACATCAAACCTGCTAAACCCTTATAAACTTGAGATGCTGTTTCTCCTTCCGGATGGGGATGAAACCAGAGTGTAGAAGCTTCTTGATCAACCTCGAATGTTACACTTTTTTTCTGTCCTGTTTCTATAATCTGATGTGGACCTCCATCTGCATCAGAAGCTACTTTCAAACCGTGCCAATGAAAAGATGTGCTAGCATCAAGATTATTGGTTGTATTGATAGTAACTTTTTGACCTTTTTTCAGTCTAATAACTGGTCCTAAAAAATCCCCGTTATAGCCTAATGTTTCAGTTTTTTCTCCATCCATTATTTGAACTTCTCCGTTTTGAGCAACTATATCATATATCACATTTTCTTTGCTTTTTGAAGATGGTTCAAGAACAGGGGGAATCAATAGTTGTCTCTCCGTTTGGTGTACTACCTTCAAATCAGCTTCTTGATTATCCCCCATCATATTGGACATTCTACTTGAGATTTGTCGTTGTTCTTCTTGAAAGACAACTTCAGCATGCTCCTCCTTGTTCTGCTGTTGAATCAATATGAAAACACCGCCTAGGGTCAACATTGATATTGTTGCTGCTAACCAAATATATTTATTATTCTTCAACCCATCATCTCCCATATCTATTATGTAGTTACCATAAAAAAAATATGTGGAGATTTTGTGTTGATTACCCCACATATACTTATACTTATATAGATATGTCCCTAGTTACAGTATACTTTGTATTTTTTAGTAGTTGATTTAAGAATGTTAAAGTTAATTTTGAATCAGCATCGAAAGTAACTGTACCTCTAGCCAAATCAACTATTTTTACACTGACTGTTGGCTCTGCTTCCAAAGCATTTCTTACTTTTGATGCACACCTTGAGCAATTCATTCCGTCAATAACCACTATTTGCAAATATTTCATCATAAAATTCCTTCTTTCTTAAAAAAGTCGCCTATATTGGATTTACTAATCTAATCAATCTTTTAAGAATTGTCTTACAAGTATCATAAGGAAAATTTATGGAGAAACCATGTATAGAGTTTGTTTTAGAGCTTTTAAATATAGGATAGATACAGATTGATTTGTTTAGTGTATGATTGCATATCATGTACATATATCGCTAAGTATCGCGCCCAAAACATAGGTTTCGAGTTTCATGAATATCCTAACAGGTAGAAGTGCTATGATGATATTCGATAAGCATCCTAATATGAAATATAAGTTTAGAACTGCTATTTTGGATAGTTCTTCCTCCTATTCAAATAAATAATTGTTCTACATAAGAATTTCACAATCCTCTCTACCCTCCTCTACTACCAAGTGAAAATCCATTTCAACTAATAACAAAAACCTACATTGGGATTCCAAAGGATTTTTGAGTTCAAAAAAACATGAAATGCCTCTCAGAAATCCGTCCATTGGATTCAACATATACTTATGCACAAAAAGCAGTGAATAAATTTAAAAAACTGGTTTTTCTATATATCTCAATTTGAAAAAGTAGAATATAGAGGAACTTTCTTACCATAAGAATTCACATATTTAATATGATGATTCACCAAACTTATAATGCCTTATAATTCGTATTTTTCAACAATTGATTAATAACGCTAATTGATAAATCTGTCTTTGTTGCAATAGTTACTAAACCTTCTTCGAGATTTACTTTCCTAACAGAAATTGAGGGATTCTTTTCTAATGCATACTTAATTTCTCCGGCGCATCCTAGACAAGCCATTCCACTAATAAATAAGGTCTGTAAATGTTCAGTCATAAGACAATCACCTTTCCTATTTGACTTTGAAGTTTTTTAAGCGAAGTGAATTTAAAAGTACTGTTATTGAGCTAAAACTCATAGCAACTCCTGCAATTAACGGGCTTAATAAAGGCCCCCAAAAAATGTTCAAAACATCCATCGCTATTGGAACACTTAACATGTTATAAGCAAATGCCCAGTACAAATTTGACTTTATATTCCAAATTGTTTTTTGCTTAAATCAATCCTGGACATTAGCAATTGCAGATCGTTGTTCATTAATATTATATCCGCAGATTTCATCGCTATATCAGTACCAGAACCCATCACAAAACCTATATCCGCTTGAGCGAGGGCAAGTGCATCGTTTATCCCATTACCTACCATTGCAACCTTATGTTCTTTTGACTGCAACATTTTAACATAATGGGCCTTTTCATGAGGTAATACCTCACTAATAACGTTGGCGATCCCAACTTGATTAGCAATTGCCTGTGCAGTAAGTTTACTATCACCCGTGAGCATAACCATATTGAGGCCAAGTTTATTCAACTTCTGAATTGCTGATGCACTTGCTGGCTTTACAGTGTCTTCAATCGCAATTATTCCGAGAAATATACGATCATTTGCAATATACACTGGTGTCTTTCCTTTAGATGCTAAATTATCTGAGATTAACTTAAATTTACTAATGTCTATATTCAACTGTTTAAAGAATTCTTCATTTCCTAAACTTACTTCGGTACCTTTCAAAATAGCATTAATGCCCAATCCAGGGAAAGATTCGAATATACTAGGTTCAACCAAATCAATCCCCACGATTTCGTCTTCTTTTACAATTGCCTCCCCAAGTGGATGCTCGGTTGCTTTTTCAGCAGAGGCCGCTAAAAACAAGAGAAGGTTTTTATCCATATTTTCTGCAAGTATTATATCTGTTACCACAGGTTTTCCTTTTGTAATCGTACCAGTTTTATCAAATAATATTGTTTTTACGTGGTGAGTTGTTTCTAAAGCTTCACCACTTTTAATTAAAATACCATTTTCAGCGCCTTTTCTCATACCAACCATAATAGCTGTCCGTGTAGCTAAACCGAATGCACAAGGACATGCTATAACTAAAACTGAAATGAAGACTGATAATGAAAACGAAATACTTTGTCCGGATAGTGCCCAAAGTAGACTAGATCCAATCGCAACTACAATAATGATATATACAAAGTAACTTGATATGATATCAGCCAGTTTTTCGATTGGAGCTTTCAAAGATTGTGCATCATCCACTAGTTTGCTTATTTGAGCTAAAGTGGTGTCATTACCAATATGAGTTGTTTCATATCTTATTACGCCATTTTTGTTTATACTGGGTCCTATTAATCGGTCATTAGCTTTCTTTTCAACAGGAAGATTTTCACCAGTAGGCATAGATTCTTCAACTAAAGTCTTACCTCTTCTTACAATACCATCCAGGGGCAAACGTTCTCCTGGTTTTGCTATGATCAAATCTCCTACTAAAACTGATTCAATAGGAACAGTCTGTTCCTTATTATGCCTGATAGTTTTCGCTTTATTTGGGAGTCATCCTCATTAATTTTTGTAGTGCTTCAGATGTCTTATCTTTCGGTCTTATCTTTCGTCACCAACTCCAGGCATTTCTGTAGTCTGATTAGCGTTAATATCACTGCTGATGCTCCAAAGTAGAGCTCTTTTGTATAGAGATAATTTCCGAATATAATCTGTATTGTTGCAAAGGTGCCGTATAAAAAAGCAATACTTGTACCTAAAGCAATTAATGTATCCATATTCGGATGTTTTTTCATGAGTGCGGAAAATCCAGTTTTATAATAGTCTTTATTGGCCAATATAACCGGAGTGGTAAATATCAATTGCGTCAGCGAAAAAAAACTAGGGTTTGTCGTAGAATCAATTATTTCAAATAGGGGTAACTCAAGTATATTTGCACTAGCAACATATAGAACAGGAATTGTAAATAGCATTGACGTGATAAATCTTCGCCTTAGCTTCTGTTGCTCTTGTTCTTTTGTTTTATAAATTACTTGTTCCTCCTCTTCAGAAAGAGCATATAGCTGATATCCAAGAGTTTTGACAACATCACTTATTTTTGCAACCGCTGAAGGGTCAGTTGATATTACCGAGAGTTTTTCTGCTTCAAAATTTACGTAGGCATATCTGACATAAGTCATTGATTTAACAGCACTTTCAATTTTGTTAGCGCATGACACATAATTCATTCCGCTTATTCCAAATTCCTTTATCTCAGTTTTTTTTCGAATCTCAGCGTCATAACCAATATCTTGAATAGCTGTTATAACTGTATGATTAAACAAAACACCTTCATCATATTCCAATTTTAGAACCTCAGTTGTTAAGTTAACTTTAGCAAAATATACTCCATCCAACTCATTAATTTTTTTCTCTATTGTTGTTGCGCAAACTGCACAAGTCATTCCATAAAGATTATATTTTGTAATCATTAAATTCCTCCGTGTCAGAACGTTTAACCAATCCATTTAGATAGTAGCTTACTTCTGAGATACAATCTTCATCCATTCCAGAAAGTAACCTTTGTATTTCGGTTTCTAAAAATTCTTGCTTCATAATCAGTGAAGTGTAGTATCTTTGGTTACTTGAAGTGTTAAACGTGATCACATTTTTATCTAACAACCTTCTTATTAACGTTTTTGTTGTGGAGGGATGCCAACTATTACGCTATTGCATTCCATGTGTTATTAAACCACATGTTACTGGTTCATATCTCCAGATAAACTTTAAAACATCTAACTCTGAATTCGACACCTGTATTTTGTGTTCAACCAAGACCATCCCTCCTTAGGCTATTCATAAAGTACGTTCTTCTTTACTAAACAAATGATAAATTGTTGTCAAAATAGAGACACTTATAGTAACAATTAATAAAAAGCATAAAAAGAAAAATGTTTCCGGTAAAAAACTGATAATTGGATCTGTACGATAGTCAAACATCCAATCATCATTGTCAAAAAATACTTGATGAAAAAGCACAAATGCTTTATCAAAAAACAAAAGTGCTATTACACAGACTGATATTATCATCCACTTGATTAAACTAGTGATTTCTCTGACTTGATCACGCGTTACTAGTTTTTTTCTGTTTAAGTACAAAAGAACGCTGCTCGTAGAGAGAAGTAATGAGTAGTTAAGCTGGAATAAAAATTTAACATCTTTAAAATGATTTATACCGCGATCTGAGACGTATAGATTATCAAAAACCAATTCTTTTTGAAAAGGATTATTTAAATAGCCCATTAAATTTCTAAAATCTTGATTAACTTGAGATCTATTCCAGTTTTGAAAATTTATATCGCTTTGAAAGAATAAATTGATTTTGAGCAAACCAGGAAAGTTGATTGTCAATGTAATCGCGAGGGATATAGCAAAGACAAAAAATAATAGAAATAGCATGCTTTTTTTCATTAAATTAATATTTATATTAGATCACTCCTTTTAATATAATGATAAAAAATACTTGTGTAGAAAATGTGTAACAATGTATCTGTCAAAAAGTCTACATAAAATTTCCATAATAGCCTGCTATAGTCAAAATAAGTTCAATAGGAAGGAGGGAAAAATTTGAGAGAACCCTACGACAGAGTATTTATTTCGTTTGGCCCATTTACTATTTATTGGTATGCCGTTTTCATAGTGTTTGGGATCATAATCGGATATTTTGTTGCTAATAGAAGAGCAAAGCGTGCGGCATTGCCTGAGGATACAATTGTTGACCTGTTGTTATATGGATTGCCAGTTTCTATTATATCGGCCAGATTATACTATGTCCTTTTTGAATTACCTTTGTACATTGATGATCCTTTAAGTATCTTTAAAATTTGGGAAGGTGGTCTAGCAATACATGGTGGATTAATTGGTGCTGTATTGACAGGGGTTATTTATTGCAAGAAGAAACATCTTTCTTTTTGGAATGTTGCTGACGTAGTTGCTCCCAGTATAGTAATTGGACAAATCATTGGACGATGGGGAAATTTTATGAATCAAGAGGCCTATGGAGAAACTGTAGACATAGAGTTCCTGCAATCTATGAAACTCCCATCTTTCATAATTGATCAAATGTATATTGATGGGGCCTACCATCATCCGACTTTTTTATATGAATCTTTATGGAATTTAGGAGTACTCATTATTTTGCTTCTGGTGTCTAGAAATAGAATGTTCTTTGGGCAAATATTTTTAATTTATGTTTCACTATATTCCGTTGGGAGATTCTGGATTGAAGGTTTACGGACTGACAGTTTAATGCTAACAGCAAACTTGAGAATTGCTCAAGTCCTGTCCATAGTCCTGTTAATTGGCTCTATATTAACTTACATCTATCTCAAAAAATCTAAGGAGGAAGATTTACATGGAAGCATTACTTAATTTCTTACCACTACTATTATTACTAATTTGCCCTATCTCAATGATGTTTATGCATAAAGGGCACGGACATGCTGGGCATCATCATATGCATGAAGAAGATCATTCAAAACACACTGGTTCCGAACATGATATAGCTAGTTTAAAAACCCAAACTGAGCAATTAAAAGAAGAAGTTGCTACTCTAAAGAACTTAGTTAAGGAGCGATGACAATGCAGTGGTTATTACTTTTATTATGTCCGATAATGATGATATTTATGATGAGGGGTATGCACTCAGGATCGCATAATGAAAAAGATGACGAACAATTGAAACAGGATCTTGAAAATTTAAAAGAGCAAAATGATATCTTAAGTAGTGAACTAAGCGATTTGAAATCACGGTTAAAATAAGTTAAAGGAGTGTGATTTATATTTCACACTCCTTTAAAATTCACTAAATTCATGGTTCAGAATAGAAATGGTTCTATCAAAATATTTAGTCTAACTTTACTCTTTATAAAACGAATAAGGCATGCGTGGTTTATAACCTTTCTTTATGTATTTCTGACACCAAAGAAAATGATCCATATCATTCCATCCACTCGATGCATTCCACCAGGAGTCCATAACATTTCTTGGTGTATGGACTACTCCATACACCAAGAAATTCTAGAAGTAAGATTTATTGTTTCTTTTTTAAGTGCAAATAAAACCATTATCTCCGATGAATATAAGGAAAATAGCTTTTTAGATAACATTTCTAGGTTATGAATGGATAGTAATCACTCTATCCGCAATTTTCTTCAACGAAAAGTTACTAAAATAGAAACATGAGCAGCATTAATGTGATGATTTTCTTCTTGATGTTATCAGGACATTCAATAGCAATGAGCACCATTATAAATGTGGGGACTACGTGTAAAAAAAAGAAAGATTGATTTCTAATTCTGCCAAAATGCTTATTTATACTATAATTAAACGTATTAATTTTAACTTCTTTGTCCAGAATAACTACCGAACTAGTTCACCACTTGGATAATGAGATATCGGGGCTAATATTGTAAAATCTTTGCCAAATTTCTTCATAAAATTAGCATGTTTCTCCAAATCTGTAAACAGAATGTATCGCAAGTGATCATGCAAATTTTGATTACGCATATAATGTGGTCTATTAAATTGTGCTCGTATTTCCTCTTCACGTTGATTTGGTGATACGATATACATCATCAAATTTTCTTGATGAATCGAATACAAATCATCCATTCGATTCATCCCAGAAATTATTGATGTCGACTTTTCAACCTCAAAAGCACACACCGGTTCCCCATTTTTTGAAAACCAAATAACATCAATCAAACCAATTGTCCTACTTAACGAAATTGGTAATTGATAGATTTTTTCCGGTAACAGAGGTAAAGAAACATCTCCTAAGCGATTCCCATCTACCATTCTATTATGATCATTTGAGGCAATCCACGCATGATAACCTATCTCATTACCTAAAGTAGCTAAGATATATTGGATTTTTTGGTGTACATTTTTGGAATCTTCTTTTTCCAGCTTCTTTTTTATTAATTTCTGAGTGTTACTTTCTGAAATTCTGATATACTCCTCTTCATTTTCGCGAACAATATAGTTTAGTTTACCAATATCAAATAAAAAAGCTGAAATAGCACCCAAATCTTTCGAAAATTGTCCTCCTCTGCAGTTGAGCTCAATCATACCATCACGAAGTTTAAAATAGTCTTCCCATTTACCTAAGCGAATTTTTGAACCCGTTAGATAATTATATCCATTGACAATAGCTGTGTTAAAAGGAGGAAAAATGGTGGGTTCAAGAAAATATAAAATGTTTGCGACAGCGGGACCAAGCCCTCTGATTTTCTTTTCTGTTAGAATATTTACAGTTAATAACATTTTTATTTCTTGATTAGCTTTAAGAATTTGATCAAGACAATGTGAAAAAGCTAACTGATTTTCCCTATTTTCATAAATATCTGGAATTCTCAATTTAGGTTTCCACATAAATGCATGTTTGGCTCCTTTAAAAATTTCTGTTTGTTCTGCAATTACATCCATTATGTCCTCTAATGCTGAATTTTTAAAGTCTGTTGGAAAGGTTCCGTTATTGACATGTTTGATAAATAGTTGTACATATTTTCTAACTCTTTTAAACGCTCTCAAGCGTTTTTCACTTTTTATAAACCAAGTTTGATAAAGTAAATTTTCGCGTGTTTTGTATTGATTAAATACATCTGTTAAATAAGTATTATCCACTGTAATGATAACCACCATCCCTATTAATATCAATTATTAATATTTTTATAACCTAGTCATCTCTAATAAAACGTGCTACATGCAACATTCCTAATATAATCAATTATAACGATAGTAGTTACTTTGGCCTGATATCTATGACTTTTCTTATTAAAAGTCTAGTTCGGCTCCATTCTGTAATCAATGTAAATGTAGGATTTGTATTATTTATTAGTCATACTAATAAATTAATGGATTCTCTTCTATTCCTAAAATTTCAACAATCAATTTATGAGGTAAACATATACTCATTTCCCCTGGTCTACTAATCCAGCCTGTATGAACAGCAATTTGATCAGGACTATTATCTTCTTTTACCCTAATTTTCCCTGGAGCTACTTCAATAATATTGTATTTCCCTTTTTGAGGATAATATGTTTTTTCTAAAGACTCACTAACTTGTGATAAGTTAAATTTGTCTACGACTTCTCCATCTATTTTAACAACTGCAATTACATCTTTACTTTCTCTATTATTTTCATTTTTATTAGTATCAAATAGTAAATATGGTAAAAATGATGCCATAATGACTCCAATAATAATGAGATAGTCCCAAGGTTTCGTAAGTCTCAATATTTTATCCACTAAATTCGTTCTCCTATATTAACTTTTGATATCATACTTTACAGTTGTGTGAATTTTATGTAGATATGTTTCTACTCCACAAAATCTCCATAAGTTTTAGTTATTTTAAATCTGTCTATTAAATTGAAATGTAGCATATGGATCCTATTACTTTATGTATAGTAATTCCAATTTCAGTTCCTAATAGAACCTGTAATACACATAAAAATAGAGAGGAGAATATTTGTAAAATATTTCTTCACAATTAAAAATAAGGGAAGTGAAAAATCAATTTGAAAAAAATAATTATATCTACCTCGGTCATTGTGTTTTCGCTATTTTTTAGTAATAGTATATTAGTTAAAGCGCAGACTATTGAGGAAAAAATTAAAGAAAAAAATGATAAAATTGAAACGATTGTGAAAGATCAAAAATCAGCTAAAATTTATCTTACTGATTTAGATAACAAAATAACTCAGCTAGAAAATGAATATCAAAAAGTGCTAAAGGAAAAAAACACATCTGAGAAAAAACTTACCGAAATTAATCAAAAAATTACTACTCTTGAGGAAAAAATACACCTTAGAAATAAACTTATCGAAGAACAAGCTCGGAATGCACAAGTAAATCAAAAAAGTGACTCTATAATATCTGTCATGGTAAACGCTGAATCATTATCAGATGCAGTCACAGCAGCCTTTGGTATGACTAAGCTTATTTCTGCTAGTAATGAGATTATGCAGGCTCAGATAGATGATAAAGAAAGTTTAGATGAATTAAAAAAAGAAGCTGAGAAAAAAGTTATAGATGCGGAAAAGGAAACTCGCTCTCTCGAAGAGAAAGAAAAAAATCTTATAGAAGCTAAATTGAATCAAAGTATAAAAATTAATGAGATATCCGCTTCTTTGGCGACAGAGCAATCCGAGAAAGAAAAATTTGAAAATCAAAAACAAGAAGCAGAAAAAAGAAGGGAAGAGGAACTTAAAGCCCTAGCAGAGGAAAAGAAAAAAGAAGCAGAAGCTGCGGCTATTTTAAAAGCTCAAGAGGAAGAATCTGCATCTATTATAAAAGATCAGAAAAACGAAGTATCACAAATAGATGGTAACGAAGACATAGGAACAGATCAAGGAAATACTGATACGCAGGAAGAAAAACAGATCACAAATGAAACTTCGGATAAAGAATCTAACTCAGTTAATCAAGATGAGTACCAAGACAACAATAATTCTTCCAATAATAATCAGGTTCAAAGCCCTAGTTCTTCTGGTTGGGGCGCACCCGTAGCCAACATTATTGTCACAAGTCCATTTGGTGGAAGAGCTGATCCTACTGGATTCTCTGGATCTTTTCACGATGGTATAGATATGGGTGGAACTTCGTCAACGCCTATCATGGCATCTAGATCAGGAACTGTAGTGCAGGCATCCTTTGATGGATCCGCAGGTAATTACATTATTGTTGATCACGGAGATGGCTACTACTCATATTACCTTCACCTAAGTAATTTTATTGCTACACTAGGCCAATCAGTGAGTGCTGGCCAGACCATTGGCACCATGGGGACTACAGGAAATTCAACTGGAGTTCATTTACATTTTGGAATAGCGACTAGCTCAAATTGGTCTGGATTCGTAGATCCTGCCCCATTTCTAGGAATCTAAAAATGATAAAAAGAATCAAGCGTATTTTTTTAAATTTACTTTTAATTACCATTTTTCTTATAGGCTTAGTTTTAATATTTAATTTTCAAATTCGATCTTACTTACTGAATAAACAAGTTCAACAATATGACATAGCAAATTATTCAAAGAAAGATTTGGAAGACAATCTGAAAAGGAAAGGAAACTTTGACTTTGATTCTGTTGAATCTATTTCAAATGAGTTAGTATTAAAAGCACAATTTAAAAATAGTGATTTACCTATAATAGGTGGTATCGCTATACCCGATGTAAAATTATCTTTACCCATATACAAAGGCTTAGACAATATTTCACTACTTTCTGGGGCTGGTACAATGAAATCAAATCAGCAGATGGGAGAACGAAATTATGCTTTAGCAAGCCATAGTGCTAAAGATAAAACTATATTATTTTCTCCATTAGAGTTTATTTCTCTAAAAGAAAAAATATATGTAACAGACTTAAAGAATATTTATATTTACCAAGTGTCTTTGAAAGAAAAAGTGGATCCATCAAAAGTAGAAGTCATTGATGATATTCCTAATAAAGAAATGATCACTCTTGTTACATGCGGGGATTTGGAAGCTGTAACGAGATTGATTGTACAAGGCACACTGATCGATACAGTTGAATTTAAGAATGCTAATCAATATATCCAATCTTTATTTAGCTAATATAAAAAGTCTTATCAGTCCTGACAGATTACGAGTAGTACTTTTTATCAAAGAAAGAAGGTGCTTTCTAAATTCAAATTGTTTTATGGTCATAATAAATTAAATAGGGAAACGAACGCGATTATAAGTTCGTTTCCCTATTTTTTATGAGTGTTTTTAATCTAATTGAAAAGAGCCCTTTTTGATCCAACCTCAAGAAAATTTTGAAAAAATCTTACTATGGAGCTAACTAGTAACGCACCCTATTTAATCAATTAGGAATTTGCTCATCTCCCCCTTGTCATTCTATAGTTTCTAGGGAAGATTCAGACTGTGATTTTCCTAAGGAATATCCTCGTAATGACCGCAAGTAGCAATATTAATAATTGATTCCAAAACCATAAAGCAAAATTTATTTCCTACACTACTAGCAAATAACCTAGAATCACTGACCAAAAAAATTCAGCTGATTAGTATTTTCTTCATATCCCATAAACCTAAGTCTAGAGCCCGTGCCATTAAATAGATACATAGGAAACTAAAAAGAAACGCATGCCATAGATTAAACATTCTCGACGAGTAATCTGCTTTGAGAGAAAGAAAGTCGGTACCACTACAAGTGATTGTATGTCACTATATATATGCGGATAAACTGATTTTGTTGTATTAACAAAGGTTCGATTAAAATAAACTCCGTTAAAAATCTTTGCTAAGAATTTAGTAAAAAAAGTTGATTCTATCGTTTGAACAGTGTTTCGAATCCCTTACGTCAAGTAGAACAATGTGGGGAGAATAAGTGCAGCCGTCATTAATAACGCTAATAGTGCATAAACAGTAAGTTTTAGCAGCATTCGACTAAATTCCGCAATTCGAAGATGCCTTCGATACCCCACAGCAAAAAAGAATAGAACTGAAAAAAAGTAACCATATATGCAATATAAAAATTCGAAACAATCAACAGAAAAATTCACACAATGTACCGCTTCAGCAGAATGTTCTTTTCAATGAAAAAGTGGATCTCGTCAATAATTAATGGTAAAAGAAAAAAGCATCCAGCCAAATAACATTTAAAAAATAGCCAGCCATTATACCAGAAAACATATAATTCAAAGCTTGCAACAGAACCCCTATTTTCAATCACTTCTGGTTTGTCATCCAGTCGAATTTTTTCCCTTTTTGATTCGATTTGGGAATTTCCTTGTTTTTCTTTTGAACGAAGATTCCCTCGTTGCGCTAACCGATGTATTAACGTATCCTGACTTACATCTAAAAAGAAAACAGCGCCTAAATTTTGATTCTGACTTTGTAGGTAAGCTTCGAGCATTTTTGCTTGCTGAAGGGTACGTGGGTAACCATCTAGAACAAAGCCATTTTCAACATCTTTTGCTTGTAAGCGACTCTTAACCAATGAGTTTATCCACTCATCTGGAACTAGCTCTCCTTTATTCATATATTCTTGCACTCTGAGTCCGAATGTATCTTTCTCCTTGGTTGCTTCTCGTAACATTTCACCAGTTGAAATAGCTGTCAGGTGGTACTCCTCTGCGATTCTTTTAGCTTGGGTGCCTTTCCCAGCACCAGGTAACCCTAAAAGGACCAGCCTCATAATTTTTCCTCCTTATAAACTAAAAAAGGAAGAGATGATTTTTTAAATTATTTCATCTCTTCCTTTCCTGTGAAACTATTGTATTTTTACACGATAAGGTCATTCAATTATTTCATGTGCCAAATAACTGTTTATTTTGGCTCTAATTTCAATGTCATAGCATTGATGGCAACAATTACAGTCGAAAGTGACATCAAGACGGCACCGACTGCTGGAGTTAATGTTATGCCAATTGGTGCTAGTATTCCTGCAGCTATTGGGATCGCGATAAAGTTATACCCTGCTCCCCAAACAAGATTTTCTTTCATCTTACGTGTGGTCTTCTGAGCCAACTCGATAAAGGATTCAATGTCGCCAGGGTCTGACTGTGTCAAGATGACATCGGCTGAATCCAATGCTACTTGAGTTCCGGCACCAACAGCTATACCAACGTCTGCTAATGCAAGAGAAGGTGCATCGTTGACCCCGTCACCGACCATGATAACTTTCTTTCCTTCTGCTTTAAGTTTTTCAACTAATTCATATTTGTCTTGAGGAGATTGATTAGCTAGATAATCAATACCTAAAATTTCTGCAGCTCCTTGAGCCGCTTTTTCATTGTCACCCGTTGCCATAATCGGCTGAATCTTGTTCTTTTTAAGGGCTTGTATTAAGTCTTTACTTGTCGGTTTTAATTCATCCCCTAAAGCTACAGCACCGATTGCTTCGTCGTTTTCTACTAAGACACTGAGGGTTGCTCCTTTTGGAATATCCATATCCAGATTACGTCTATATGCTTTTTGACTGATTAATTGATAACGATGTCCGTTAGCTTGACCTTCTACACCAGCGCCAGAAATAACATCAATCGAATCAAAACTTACTGGACGTATCCCTTGCTGTTCTGCGTAACTAATAATTGACTGAGCGATAGGGTGACTAGATCCACCTTCGATACCTGACAATAAGGCAACGATTTCATCTTTCGTATATTTATCATTAAAGAGTTCAACATCTAATACTTTAAACTCACCAGTTGTTAAAGTTCCAGTTTTATCTAAAACTATAACATCTGCGTTTGTAGTCAACTCCAAAGCGTCCCGGTCTTTCACTAATAATCCCCGACTGGCCCCTAAGCTGGTACTACGAGCAGTCACCAATGGAATAGCCAGCCCCAGGGCATGCGGACAAGCAATAACTAATGTGGTGACTGTAAAAATAACTGCCGTTGGTACATCAGCTATAACCATCCATATGACAAGGGCAATAAGAGCTACAATAACCGCAATATAAAAGAGCCATCCTGCAACTTTTTGTGCAAGATTTTCTGCTCGTGAAGATTGGCCTTGAGCTTGACTGATTAATGCCTGAACCTGAGAAATGAAGGACTTATCGCCCGTCTGTTTTATTTCCACATAGAGGACTCCGCCACCATTGGTTGATCCACCGATGACCTCATCTCCGGGATTTTTTTCAATTGGTTTCGATTCCCCAGTCACAAGCGCTTCGTTTACACGTGATTCGCCACGCTGGATCGTTCCATCTGCTGGAACATTTTCTCCGGCTTGAACACGAATCAAATCACCTACTTGCAAGTCAGCAACTGGACGAGTCTCAATCAAATCGTCTTCTAAAACAACATGAGCATCTTTCGGCACCAACTCAGCCAATGCTTTTTGCGCGTCCCCTGCTTCACCCAATGCCTTCATTTCAATCCAGTGTCCTAATAACATGATTAAAATTAACGTTGTAAACTCAAAGAAGAAGTCCATGACATGTTCTCCGGTCACATATCGAGCGGCCACTGCGTAAACACTATAGGCATAAGAAACCGTTATTCCCAAAGTAATCAAGGACATCATGCCTGGAGCTTTTGAATTAAACTCATCTTTCGCACCCATGAAGAATGGTCTTCCGCCAAAAATGTATAGAATTGTTGCCAATACAGCTGCTACAACGTCTGCATAAGGAAAGATAATTTGGAAAGGCAACTGAATATCCATCATAGGAGTAATGAGTAAGATTGCAATTCCTAATGGGAGTGACTTCAAGAAAATCTCCTTAAAGCTACCGTGATGGTGGTGGGCATGCCCTCCCATTGCGCCATGATCCATTTCACTGTGATCCATCGCACTATGATTCATCTTGCTGTGATCCATCTGACTATGTTCCATTTCATTATGGTCGTGTTTTGAGTGATCCATGTCGCCGTGATTATGATGACTATGTGACGAATGTTTTTTGTTATTCCTCATTTTTAATTCCTCCTTATTATATTAGAGACTGATTTTAAAGTTTTAGAACTTTCTCATCTAACACTGCATATAATTCTCATGAAAAGGGTTCTATACTTTATCTCTATCTACTATCTATGAATAAATGGTATTCGTACTTTATGCACTTAATACTGAATAGTTAGTTTCTGCTAAAGCAGCATTGAGCGTTTCGGTATCAATCTCTGTTTGACTTTCAAGTACTGCTTTTTTAGTCGCTAAATCAACCTCTACAGATTCAACCCCTTCAATAGCTGAAAATCTTTCTTGTACCGTGTTCGCACAACCTGCACATTTTACGCCATCTAATAAGACTTCTTTTTTCATTATTTTATTCCCCTTTTTTTTTTTTTTATCTTCTCCTATTATATAGAATAGGAAGAAGTTTAAATCCCAGATAAGCTACGTGTTTTCTAAACAACTGCTGGTTTGAATCGTCTTAAGCGTAATGCATTTAATAAAACAGAAGTAGAACTAAAAGTCATTGCCCCTGCTGCAATAACCGGGCTAAGCAATGGACCGCCAAAGGCATAAACTACACCCATCGCGAAGGGAATACCTAAAATATTGTACGCAAATGCCCAAAACAGGTTTTCCTTAATGTTTCGGATGGTAGATTTACTCAATTCCACAGCCGTAGGGACATCCATGAGGTCACTACGCATTAGGACAATATCTGCTGATTCCATCGCTACATCCGTACCAGATCCAATGGCAATTCCTACATCGGCTTGCGCAAGTGCAGGAGCATCATTAATTCCATCGCCTACCATACCTACTTTTTTGCCTTCATCCTGCAACTTTTTCACTTCGTTAGCTTTATCTTCCGGCAAAACTTCGCTCAATACACGGTCGATTCCCACCTGTTTTGCAATTGCTTCTGCCGTTCGTTTGTTGTCACCAGTAATCATGGCTACTTCAATGCCCATCTTATGCAACTTTTCAATGGCTCGTAGGCTGCTCTCTTTTACCGTATCGGCGACCGCAATGATTCCGAGAATTTCACTACCTCTGGAAATGTACATTGGCGTTTTACCTTGACTAGCCAATTCATCGGATACCTTCGCCAACTTGCCTAGTTGGACATTTCGCTCATCCATCAGTTTTCGGTTACCCAACGAAAGGGTAGCTCCGTCGATTTTTACCTCGATTCCATGACCCGGAATCGCCTCAAAAGCTTCAGTTTTCTTCAGAGACAATCCTTTTTCTTCTGCATCCTTAACTATTGCTTCCCCTAGTGGGTGTTCAGAACCTTTCTCACCGGAAGCCGCCAACATCAAGAGTTCCTCTTGAGAGATCCCTTTTGCAGTAATAATATCTGTTACCTTAGGCTTTCCTTCTGTAATGGTTCCTGTCTTGTCAAAAACAATGGTCTTCAGTTTATGAGTTGTTTCCAATGCTGTCCCACTCTTAATCAATACGCCATGTTCGGCACCTTTCCCTGTTCCAATCATGATTGCTGTAGGGGTAGCTAACCCGAGTGCACATGGGCACGCAATCACCAGTACCGAAATGGCTATGGTCAACGCGAATACCCCTGTTTGTCCAGCAAAGTACCACGCAAGCGCAGAAAGGATTGCAATCGCAATAACGATTGGTACGAAGTAACCGGAAATAATATCTGCCATCTTAGCAATCGGAGCTTTAGATCCTTGCGCGTCTTCTACTAGTTTAATAATCTGAGATAGTGCGGTATCTTTCCCAACTTTTGTGGCTCGATAATGAATCGTACCGTTTTTGTTGATACTTGCTCCAATAATCGCGTCCCCTACCGATTTTTCTACGGGGATACTTTCACCAGTTAACATGGATTCGTCTACCGACGTCAACCCCTCTGTTACCATACCGTCCACAGGCATTTTTCCACCTGGGCGCACAACAACGATGTCACCCACTGCCACTTCATCAATCGAAATCTCTATTTCCTTTCCGTTTCGTACTACCAGTGCTGTTTTTGGAGCCAATCCCATCAGTTTCTTAATGGCTTCAGATGTCTTCCCTTTAGTCAGGGTTTCTAAATACTTCCCTAGAACAATTAGGGCTAGAATAACAGCCGCTGTTTCGTAATACAATTCGTTGGCATAAGATGCCTCTCCCAAGAAAATCATGACCGTTGCAAATACACCGTAAAGGAAAGCGGCACTTGTTCCCAAAGCGATTAATGAGTCCATGTTGGGATGTCCCTTAAACAACGCTTTGAATCCAGTCTGGTAAATTTTTTTATTGACCACGACAACCGGAAGCGTCAGCAAGAGTTGAATGATAGCAAAATTTTCCGGATTCATCATCGGATCGATAAAAGCAGGTAGGGGCGCATTTACCAAATGACCCATTGCGATATAAAGTAATGGGGCTGTAAAGATGGCCGAAATCAAAAATCTCTTCCAGAGGCTCTTGATTTCATTCTGTTTCTTTTCTTGGTCTAAGTCCACCGTGTCCGCAGTTGCTCTCTCTTCATGTGCCTCATATCCCGAATCGGATACGGCCTGAGTGATATCGGAAATATTTAACCTACTTGGATCATACTCTACCACCATTTTTTCCGTGGCTAAGTTTACCGATGACGTATTTACTCCGGTAAGTTTATGAGTAGCTTTTTCAATGGTTTGTGCACAAGAAGCACAAGTCATACCTTCAAGATTAAAAGTCTTCCTTACGGTATTAGGTATTGCAGCATATCCTGCATCTGAAACGGCTTTTTGAATGTCAGCCTCCGAAAGTGACGCCTCATCAAACTGAATGCTCATTTTTTCCGTTGCAAAATTCACATTAGCGATTTTTACGCCTGATAACTTCTGGGTCGCTTTTTCTACTGTTTGGGCGCAAGAAGCACAAGTCATGCCTTCTATGGTAAATGTTTTATTTTCCATCTTTTATTCCATTCCTCTCATCTTCATTCCATGGTGTTTCATATTGCATTCACATTGCCCTGGCGCACAGTGGCAACTAACTTCTTCTACAGCAGATTTTTTTTTCATTTCCAAAGCTTTTTCCAAGCGCCGTATATCATCGAAACTCAAGATGTGATCTTCAATTAAACCTTCAATTACATAACCTACCTCTTTATTGCAAATCCGACTAAAAACATCATTTGTGTAATCTTTTATGGTCTCATTTTCCTCAATTTTTGCGGAATAGATATACTTCTTCCCTTCTTGCTCAGTAGACAATGCACCTTTCTCTACCAATCGGCCTAATAGCGTTTTGATTGTAGCCTGTTTCCAATTCATTTTGTCTTCCAAAATAGCGATAACTTCTTTACTGGTGACTTTTTTATTTGCCCATACCACGCGCATGACTTCCCATTCAGCATCTGTTACGTGGGGCGGTAAGACTGTAGCAACCATCTTTCATCCTCCTCGTTTACACTCGTAAACTGTTTATTATAAGATCAATTTACATGTGTAAACGCAATTTGTCAACAACTTATTTCTATAAAAAAATCAAAGTTTTTGTCTCCTTAAAACGGCTGAATCAAGAGTAAACTCAAAAGAAGCGTTGGCAACTAGCTTCAAATGAGCAAAAAGCTAGATACAAAAATCTGATCTCCTCCTACCCCGCTGTTGACTGGAGTTACAAAGAAAAGAAGTATCTGCTTTGATTGTGTCAGTTAGATATAGATACCTTTGAAACATAGAAGTGATACTAGATAAAATTAAACATAGCAATGAAAAAAGAGCGAATCTATGAAAGTAAGTAGTTCAGTTTTGGAGTACAAAAAGTGAAAATGTAAACCTAAATGAGTATCAAATTGCAACTGAATTTGATACTCGTTTTTTATTGTTAAATCAACGTTTGTTGTTAATTTACACCACAAAATGTAAGTTAAAATGTATATAAAAATGCGAACGTGAAATAATTATTGTAGGAATGCAAATTGGTGTGTTAAAATGGTTACAATTTACTAAGCAAAAAGGGGTGCATTTTCCTATGCAATTTCTTGAGCCAAAAAATAAGAACGCTAAGTCTGTGGATTGGGAAATATCAGAGCAAGTAAGGGTGATAGTTAAGCAATACGCTGAATATGCAGAGCGTACTGAAAGCGAAGCAGTGGATGAATTCTTATTGAACATTTTAGACGATAAGAAGTTTATTGAATGGATTGCCAACAAGCGAAGTAATAAGCGGATTGTTGAAAAAATGGGTATCAAAGATAGAGTGGGTTGATAGACAATGACCAAGCTTAAAAGATTAGCCACGAAGGAAGATGAAATTGTAGATGTTAAAATTCCGATTTCAAACGAAGAATTAAAAGATAGGGCTAAACAATATGATTTATTAACTCCAAAACGATTTGCAACAAGGTATAACAAAATGTTGTTCTTGCCAACGTCTTTTAAATGGAACGGTTCTGAATATCCCATTCAATATAATTACTGCATCAATCCGTTTTGTTGTAATTTTGGGAAAGAACAGCACAAATTCAAAGATGTAAAAGGGAAACCAAGTCGATATAAAATGACTGGTAGTTCCAAAGATAAAGGTCATAAAGGTATGTACTGCAATGACAATCCTATTGGCAGAGGTGTATCGCAAAACTGTACAGTAACCCCTTTATCTAATTGGTCTGTTGTTGAAGAAATTAAACGCCTTATAGAAATCAATAGCATCCAAGATGTTGAGCCAGATTATCAATTTCATAAAGAAGGCTGCTCGGAAGAAGAATCAACCCCATTCAATGAGCCGAAGCAATTTTACAAAAGGGGGAAAAGTAGGGGCAAATCTCAACGCTATCAATGTAAGGCGTGTAAGAAGTTCACTAATGTTCTACCAAAAAGAGAAGAAACCACTACTTATCACCAACAAAAGAACACCATTCTTCCAATGTTCGCTAAGATGGTTGTTGGAAGGGTTTCAGTCAGTCGTACTTGTGATATTTTAGGAATTGGAGTTGGAACCTACTATCATAAGCTGGAGTGGCTGTATAGGCGTTGTTTGGAGTTTTTAGAACGATATGAGACACAACCCCTTCAAACAAAGAAATTTAACGAGATGTGGCTTAATACGGACAAGATGCACTACTACCTAAATAACGTCCGTAAGAAAGGACAAGGTTCAAAGAAATATACGGGGTTTGAAGACCTTAATATGCAAACGTATATAGTTGTATCTGCTGAGGTCTTATCAAGATATGTGTTCCGTTCTGATGTTGCCTATGATTGGAATATTTCAATGGATGAATTAAATGAAGATACAAGAAAATTCAAAGAAGACCATCTCAATACTTTTAGTCGTAAAAATGATAGGTTAGATTGGTCTTATTATCCACAAGAACCATCCGCTAACGATAGCGAAAATAGGAATGCTTATCTTCACGAATTAGGGAAAATTACTAATAGGAGTAGATTTGTCGATGGTTTAAATGTTGATGCTCCTTATACTACAACTGCTCACTATTGGTTAATTAAACAAATGGTTAATGCCGACGAATGGCGAATGATTAGTGATGATGACTTCTCTATTAGAAACGCCTTTTATAGAGTATTCACGAAAGAATTAAGGTTGAGCGATGCACATCATTTTATTTGCCAAGTTAACAAGACGAAAAGCAGAAAACAATGCTTAAAAGAATTCGGACAAGCAAAAGCAGAACTGCTCGATTGGGGAGATATCAGAGGATTCAAAACAAAGTTTCTACGGACTTTGGCATCTCATTATCTAACTGAATTACTAACAAGTCATCAATTCCACGAAGAGGCTATTAGTAAAGATGGAGAAAGATATCGCAAATATGCCGATAACCCTATCAAACATCCATTAGCCACTAAGGATAAAGGATTTTATTCAGTTGATTGTAGAACGGATTTATCTGCTCTGGAACCAAACGAAATCGCAAAGATGCTATTAAATGTTAATGACCATTCGACCAATAGCTTTATTCAACAGATAAGACGTTATATATCATCTCTTGAAAGACCATTAACAACAGCTCGTGGTGATAAGAAGAGCTATATTTACGCTAACTTCAATCCGAAGTATGCTCAATTTGCGATTACAATTCTAAGAACTTACTACAACTTTTGTCGCCCTTTTAAATCAGCGGATAAAAAGGTTTTGACACCTGCTCAAAGATTAGGGATTACAGATAAACAATTTGATTGGAAAGATATAATTTATTTCAAATGACAAAAAGAGCTTGGAGTAATCCCAAGCTCTTGTGCTTTATCTTTACTGTTCTTCTTCAATTAACGCACCCGTTAACTCAATAAGTTTTTTCTTTCATATACATGAAAATAGTAGTTATACGGATTTTTATCATTCTTTATCCCTTTTTGGGCAAATACCTCATTCCATTCCTCATAATTCACTTCTGGAAAAAAAGTATCTCCTTCGAATTCATGATGTATTTTTGTGATGTACATTTTCTCAACATAAGGGAAAAACAAATTATAAATCTGTTCTCCTCCGAAAATAAAAATTTCTTCTTCGTTTTTACATAACTCAAAAACATCTTCTATTGAATGAACAATTTCACAACCATTAAAGGTAAACCCCTTATCTCTCGTCAGAATAATATTTCTTCTGTCAGGTAAGGCTCTTCCGATTGATTCAAGGTTCTTCCTACCTAATATTATCGGATGTCCCTTTGTAGTATTTTTAACATATTCCCAGTCCTTGGGAATCCTCCAAGGAATGTCATTCTCTTTGCCAATCACTCTATTCTTATCCATCGCAGCAATCAAAGAAACTTTCATTTATAACACAGCCTTTTTAACTAATTTACCATCTAATTTCTTATTTCTATCAAAAAACCTTTTCTCATTATCCTGCCCGTTAGTTGAATAAGCAATTTTTTCTATAAGTTATATTATCATAATACCACAAAATCACAAATTTTCATTCAATTATCATTTTCAATTGCATTTTATAAATCATTTTGTATGTAATTTGGTATGTAAGTTAAAATGAAAAAAGTAGTCCATTTTGAAGTACATTTTGTCATTTTGTACTCCAAAACTGAACTACTTACTATGAAAGATTCGCTCTTTTTTTATTTTGTTACTTCAGTGCGACATAATTCTGGCATGCCAGCTGTAAGATAGTTTCGTGCAAAATCTAGCTCAGTGATCCATTTCTCAATGTGATCTTTCTGGATGATCAGCGGCATACGATCGTGGATAGATGAAACCGATTCATTAGGCTTGGTCGTCATTATGATCGATTCCGTTTCAAAACCTGCACCAGTTTTATGAATGCGATAAAAGCCGCCTAAATAAAAAACGTCACTCTCACTTGAAGTAAACAATAGTTTCCGCTTTTCGGAATCCCATTCGTAGAATCCAGAAAGAGGGAATACACAACGTGTTTCTCTGAAGGCTTTTGAGAAAGTTTTCTTTTCTTCCACTGTCTCCGCCCGTGCATTGATCATGAGCTGGCCTTTTTTAAATCCATGGAATCCCCACTTGGTAACGCCAGGAACAATTTTTGATTCCTGGTTGACTGCTAAGGTCACAACATGATTTGAAGGGAAAATTTCATTGTATCCAACTCGAATTTGCTTGCTGGTAGCATTGGGAATCACTTGATCATAATAGTCTTTCAATTCTCTTGATGATAAATCAAAAAAATATCTTCCACACATATTCTTCCTCTCCTTTTCTGATCTGTTTAAAAATCGTGTGCCACAGAGCCATTCTAAGACAATTTCAAAGTTAAATGATGGACAATGATCTTCAATCGTCGTCTGCAAAGTCCTGATAATACTCATTTTTGATTAGCTCAATCTCTTTTTCTATTTTACTCGCTTTTTTCTTTTGTTTGTTGCGAGAAGACTCTCTGTCCTGAAAATAATCAACATTAAACCATTTTTCCTCTTTTTTTATGGATACATGTCGGACATCTGTCCAATTGATCGCTTGTTCATTGAGTACAAAATAATCTTCATATGCTTCACCAAGAAATTGTCCTTCGACAGGATCCAAAAATCGCCCAAATTCGTCTTTAGTGTTTAATTGCAGCGATATAGGCTTGTGATAAAGGAACGATTCTGATAGAATTGCGTCGATTTCCTCACGGTTCATTAAATCCAAACCAACAACTTCTTTTGTAGCCCAGGCTTCGTTTTCTAAGATACCTTTCATCAAATCATCCATGGCGTAAGCCGTTGCCCACTTCAATCCGAATGGTCGATCTTTGTATTGATTATAGTCCGTAAAAGTTTTCTTAGTACGTTTTACCATGACCTTCAGCACCTTCAAGTCCAGACATACCACCTGCATGCCCTCCGACAAGGCTGCTGCGAGCGATCGCACGTCCACCTTCCATTATGCTATTTGCATGAACGATCGACTTAAACCCGTATTTTTTGCGTATAGTATCTACCACATAATCGATTTTTAAGTCTTTTACTTGCTCGTCCGGATCTTCAAAGAGATCAAGCTGCAAAGCATTAGAATAAACGAGCTTTGAACAGTTTACTCCCACATTTCGAATGTCCTGGTATTTGTAATGACGATCAAATATCTGTAGTAAGTAGTTTGCTATTTGTTTGCTGCTATTAGTTGCTGGCACCTTCATTTGCTGGTGAAATCCTCGAATTCCTGATTGATCGACGTAGCCCATTGAAAATCCGATCCACAAAGAAACGACTTCAGCTTTAGCTCCCGATCTTCTCAATCTTGTTGCTACTTGATCAGCCATTTCTTTGATTACAATTTCTATTTCATTTCGACGTGTATAATCACGGTTTAACACCTGACTGTTCCCTATCGACTTAGATTTTACTTTGTATTTCTGACCTAAGAATGATCGATCGACGCCCCAGCTGTGTGCATATAGTTGAGTACCTAAGACACCAAAATTTTGCTTCAGCTGATAGTAATTTGCGTGTGCCAGATCATGCATAGTAAATATACCCATTCGATTCAGTCTGATTGCAGTCCGACGTCCGATACCCCAAACGTCTGTAATGTTTTCTACTGACCAAAGCTTTTGCTGAACGTCTTCATAGCGCCATTCTGCTTTCATATCTGAATTTTTTTTGCTTTCGAGGTCTAGTGCGAACTTGGCCAAGAGCGGATTGTCACCTATCCCGATCGTTGTGAAGATTCCAGTTTGTCGATAAACGTCTGTTTGAATCATTCTCGCCAGCTCTCTTGCGTCCTTTGCACCGAACAGCTTTAATGAGTCTGTGACGTCCACGAAGCTCTCATCGATGCTGTATACGGCATGATTTTGCTCATCAGCATACTTCTTGTAAATATTGTTGATCTCCATGTTCTTTCTCATATATAGTGCCATCCTCGGTGGTGCAATCACGAGGTCTTCCGGATACGGAAAAGGAAGATCTCGTGATCGACTGACATTAGAAATTCCATAGGCTTTTTTTGCGGCCGGACTCGATGCCAGGATTAACCCACTTCCTCGCTGAGAAGGATCGTCCGAAGGATAGGACATGACCACTAACTTTGTCTTTAAAGGATTTAGTCCTCTTTCTACGCATTCTACGGATGCATAAAATGACTTACAGTCGATACAGAGAATATCTCGTGAGGGTTCTTTAGTATAGTCAAACCTTGGATTTACGCCAAATTGCATAGCCATGATAAATCCCCTTTTCTAAAAAAAAGATACGTTTTATATACATATTAGAACACATGTTCGTTTTTTTAGTCAAGGAAATTAAATGATTAAAAACAGGATCATAGATTATTTGCTAATTAATTATAGTATATCTTATACATTAAATAATAAAGTATAAGATATACGTTTGTTTTAGTATAACTTATACCATAAATGTTATTCTGAAATTTTATCAGAGTGATTTTTTTCGTCAGCCAGAACAGTAATTCAAGGGATTTTTAGTATATATCTGCTATTAACTTAAATTATAGCAAATATATTAAATATATTTAGTATATCTTATACATTAAATAATAAAGTATAAGATATACGTTTGTTTTAGTATAACTTATACCATAAATGTTATTCTGAAATTTTATCAGAGTGATTTTTTTCGTCAGCCAGAACAGTAATTCAAGGGATTTTTAGTATATATCTGCTATTAACTTAAATTATAGCAAATATATTAAATATATTTAGTATATCTTATACATTAAATAATAAAGTATAAGATATACGTTTATTCTAGTATAACTTATACCATAAATGTTATTCTGAAATTTTATCAGAGTGATTTTTTTTCGTCAGCCAGAACAGTAATTCAAGGGATTTGTAGTATGGATCTGCTAGTAAATGAAATATAGCAGATATATTAAATATTTTTAGTATAACTTATACCATAAATGTTATTCTGAAATTTTATCAGAGTGATTTTTTTTCGTCAGCCAGAACAGTAATTCAAGGGATTTGTAGTATGGATCTGCTATTAAATGAAATATAGCAGATATATTAAATATTTTTAGTATAACTTATACTTTTTATCGACATATAAAGTATAAAATAAATATTGATTAAAACGAATATATAAGTTATACTTTAAATAAAGATAAAAGAAAGTAGGTAAAAATATGACAGCAACTACTTATACAGTCGGGAACTTTAAAGGTGGAGTAGGAAAAACCAAGATAGTTACAATGCTAGCTTTTGATAATGCTGTAGTAAATAAGAAAAAAACACTGGTAATAGATATTGATCCGCAAGCCAACGCTTCACAAATATTAGCAAGAACTGTTGACTTAGATCATATTGATAAAACAATAGTAGATGGGATCAACGAAGAAGACCTTTCAATTTGTATAACGCCGATTATGGAAAATCTAGATTTAATTGCATGTGATACAAGTTTTAGATCGTTTTCTAACTATGTTATTGCTAACTTTGAAGATGAGAAAGAACAAATCATGGTTTTAGAAAAATTATTAGAACCTATCAAAGAAAATTATGAGACTATTTTTATTGATGTACCTCCAACTATTAGTGCATATTCAGATAATGCTATGGCGGCCTCTGATTACAGTATAATAGCTTTTCAAACACAAGAGGAATCGTTAGATGGAATTGGAAAATATGTTGGGTACCAAAAATTTATGATTAACAACTACGATATTGACCTTGAAGTGATTTCTATAATTGCATGCATGCTTGAACCAGACGATGATTTAGATAAAAGTGTATTGAGCGAGGCTATAGATTTATATGGATCCGCTGTATCGAAGAATATTGTTAATTTCCAAAAACGACTAAAACGTTATTCAAGAGAAGGGATATCTTTGAAAAAGTATCGAAACGGAAATTATGATCAATGGGACTATAGGGCACATGAACCGTTTATAAAAATACTTGCCGAACTTGAATCACGCAGAAAGATATTTGAAGAATAGCTAGGAGGGAAAGAATATGAGTGAAAGGAAAGAATTTAATGTTGATACCAAAGTTGATACAGAATATGCTGGGCTCTTACAGCCAGGAATAAAAAAGAAAAAATCTGTATCAATTAGAGGAGAAAACGAATTTGGACACTCTTCTTTGATAAATAAGAAACCAAAAGCGACTACTTCAGCAGCAAGTAAAAAACGAGGACGTCCTATAGAAATTACAGATGAGAGATTTAAAGTTACAAAACCAAAAAAAATATCTCCTGCTTTGGAGTCAAAATTAAACGTACTACAAGATTACGTTGAGGAACTTCAATCAGTGCAGGGGAGGATTACCTTTGAAAAACTTATTGACACTTTATCGGAAGCATATATTACACAAAAATTAGGTGTGGCGAAAGAGGAACACTTGAGAGAAGAAATAAAAGATGCATTTGATAAGCTTTAATTTTTTTAAGCCATCCAACAATAAAAGTATAAGTTATTACTGATTACCAAAACATAAAGTATAAGTTATACTTTATGTTTTGGCGTAAAAAAATATCTGTTGTCAGGGAAAGCTTATTTTGAAGGTATCGTTTTATTACCTAATGAAGGGATTTAAAGTATAAGATATACAATAATATCTAATTAGGTATAACTTATATGAGGTTTATTTAAGTATAACTTATACTTTATAAAAATTTCTTCTTGTACAAATTTAACTGTTTTGTTATATTCAAATAAATAATACATATAAAAAAGAGACGGATAAAAAAGTGAATTTGGCCTCACTTCTTCATCTGAATCACATACAACAACTATGTGTTCTCGCTCGTCTCATGGAAATTATGTAAGTGGCTGGAAACCACTTATGTGATTTGAATAAATCTATTCGGACTACCAATCCGAACCTATAGGTTTATTTTACCATTTTTTGACGAGCAACTCAATATATATACGCTTATTTTGTCATTCATTTGAGACTTCTAAGCCATTGAGAGAACACAAATCTTTAAGATTATTTGTGTTCTCTTTTTGTTTAGGAAGGAATAACAGTCATGGCAGCTTCTTTGGATGTCGTTTATTCGACGGTATTACAAAATGGTATCCGTAAATTCAAATATAAAAACAGCCACCTAAAACCGGTCTCTTTTAGTGATCAGTCGGGGAAGGGGGCTATTTTTGCGTACCGTTCAAAGGAACACATGATCGAGGGGATTGGACTAGTGATCACTTCAGAAGAAGGGGTGATCGAAAACAATAATCGATTCACTCATTGGACCCCAAATGTATTTCGCTATGGAACGTATGCTGATGAAGCCAGAATGTTTACAAAAGGCCACTCGGAGGACAATTTACGTCAAATCAATACATTCTTTGTTGATTTTGACACATTGGATCCAAACTTTGACTATGGAGAAATTATCTTGGCCAGTCACGAGATTGGCTTTATGCCTACAATGATTCTACGTACACCGCATGGATTTCAAGCTTTCTATGTACTAGACAAGCCTGCATACGTGACGAAGAAATCAAATTTTAAAGTGATCAATGTGGCTAAAATGATCTCAAAAAATCTAAGAAACAAATTTTCAAATGATTATCGGTTTCCTGTTGATGTAAATGCCAATCATTTTGGGATCACACGAATGCCTTCTGAAGAGAATGTTTTATTCTTTGAACCACAGTATCGTTATAGTTTCGAAGAATGGATCGACTGGTCAATGAGAGAAGATGCGGACAAAAAAGCGGAGATCAAGAACGTTTTTGTATTGCCATCTACTCAAGAATTTCGTCAAGTTGATGAACCTTGGTTCCAGCTGTTGCTAAAAAGTCAAAAAATACAAGGTGAAAAGGGCGTATACGGTCGAAATAATGTCATATTCACCTTGTCTTTGGCATACTTTTCGTCAGGATACGAAGTAGAAGCATGTGAATTGACGATGTTAGAATTCAATGACCGCTTGGCTAACCCTTTATCTGATCGAGAATTAACCAGAATCATTCGTTCCGCTTACTCCGGAAAATATCAAGCAGCGCACAGAGAAAAAATTGTCCTATTATGCCAAGAGTGGGTCGATGCCAATCTTTCTGAAGAGCAGCTATTCAATAAAAAACGGGGTTGGTGGAAATTCAAGAAAGAAAGAGCTGTTCGCAAGTATTCACATAGTCATGAATGGGCAGAAGATCTACTGTCCTATTTGAATGAGCAATCCTATGAAGAACAACCATACATTCTTTCTACAAAAAAAGAGTTAACTGAACGTTTAAAGATCCCAAAACGTTCCCTGGACAAAGTACTGAAGCAGTTAAGAGAAGAGAACAAAATTCATTTTCGTGTTCGTGCTGGTCGTAATGGGGGTATTATGCTAGCTTCGATACATGGATTGATGCGCTCCGTTATCCGGCTAAAAAAAGAAAGCCAGGGGGCTTATTTCGCTGCGATCTCAGAAGCTTTTGGAAGAGAATACATGTTTATCCAGACAGCACTGAAACGCTTGATAGAACCCAATAAGATCGGCGTGCAAACAGATCTGTTCATGATCGATACAAGCTGAAATTAAAAGGTGCAAATTGCCTATTACATTATATCTATGATACGTTCCTTCTTTTTTCTCCGCCTTGCTTGCTGGTCTTAAGAAAGAGTATTACTATTATTGCAAACGTAATAATATGGTGGGAGGTCTTTCTGACTATGAGTATCAATACCTTTGTATATCCCTACCCGATCAATGTGTTTATTATTTCGCGGTTAGGTCTTACGGTAGAGCAATTTTGTGAGTTACATGGCTATAAGCAGAGTACAGTAGCAAGCTGGGTAACAAGAAACCGTGCAGTAAAAACGTTACCTTGTGATTTTTTATATTGCCTTAGTCTTTCTTCAGGCTGGTCGATGGATGATGTTTATCGTCATTTATTGGTATTGGAGGAGAGGTTTTTAAAGAGTATTAATCCAAAAAAGAAGAAAGAACAGGTGGATTGATTGATGACGGAGGAGGAGTTATCTGTTCTTAATAGAATCAAAGAATGATCTGTTCTTTTGAAGATTTATTATGGTATTCTGTTCTTTTCATTTGTTACAGTAGGCTTAGTTTCTCTTTTGTTGACTCTTTTATCGTTATGGACGAATATGATGTTATTTTTATATTTACTTTTACTGTTTTTTTTAGGATTAGGGGGAGTAGGTACTGCCATTCTTGATGATTATAAGTGGTCATTGTTTAGTGGAATTTGTAGAAGAATGAAAAAAAGTGCAACTGTTGAGTCTTATGAATGTTGGAAGAAGGAATTGAAGGTATAGATATATGTATCTATAAAAGCTGAGTAAAGAATACTAGGCTTTCTCTTATGTTTTTAAAATGTATACAGGTGGAATATGAGTATTATTTGGACAGGTAGTATTTTTGTCAGAAAAATGGTGTAAATCTTTATATAGGCCTTTATCAAAAGATTTAAGTGTAATAAATTGTGTTATTTAGAAACGTTTTAATTCAATTTAATGAATTTATTTTATTTTTCAGAGTAGATCTATAGTAAATTCCTAAAGGATTGCGGCCGCATTTTTAGTTTTCAAGAAACCAGGTGAGTTACTGTGGCGATTAATTTATCTAACATAATTAAAAGTGTCTTTAACGTTGAAGTTGATCCGTTTTCAAAATGTATTGCTATTTTACGTATAGTTGTTACAGTATATCTCTTAGTTTTTAATTATAGCGATTTACTTGACGCATATAATGTGTATGAATAATCATTAAAATTTAAATTATAATATCGGTTAACATAAAAAAAAGTTCCAAAATGATTTTCTCAAAGGAAGGATAAAAATTGTTGATCAAAATGCTACCACTTTTAATACTCATAGGGTTTTATATTTTTATTAGTATTAAGATAAGAAATGCGAATGATATTAGCAAAACGACTAAATATGTTTTCTACTTTTTTATTTTTTTTGGAGGGGGAATCCTCCTTTATATTGCATTTGTTTTCTTGTTTTTTGGTATAAATTTTTGAGGATGGAGGAGATGTAATAGTTATGAAGAAGACACTTGTTTTCTTTAAAATACATTTATAATACTAATATCTAATCCAGCAAATTTGACAGTGGATAAATTAATATCTAGCGATTATGAACTATCTCAATTTATAATAGATTCGTTAGAGAAGAAGAATCTATGTGTTGTCAGTGATTGAAATCAGGATATATATTTGGTTTTAAAAAATGATCTTGTTAACCAAGATCGAGATTTATTAATACAATAGGTGAGGCGTTAAATAGAAGTAAAGAAGAGAATAAACTTCACTATACTAATAATTTAGACTATCTAGAATATCATATGGAAAACAATATGGACTAGGGAATAAATAAGATAAATCCTATTGATCATTTAGATAAAGCTCGTAAAATGCATAACGGTTGTTACCAATAGAGGGGGATAATACAATATGAAGATTTATATAAAGTATTTAGCACAACCAAAACCCACTAACATTATGTGCACCGTTGTTTCTGAATATTTCAATTGCTTATATTTATTATACTTAAGAAGTAGCAAAATATACGACTAAAAAATAAACAGACTGAAAGAAGTGAAAACAAATGACAAAGGAACGGCTGCAAATTTATATTGATCCTGAACATAGAGAAGCATTAGAAGAATTAAAAGAACTGTTAGCAGTGGAAGATTCGGCAACGGATAGTGCCTTAATTCGCTATATTATTTTGGAATTGTATCGATTAAAGACAAAAGAAAATATCCAAATGCGGGCACTTTTAAACCGTTTGGATGAACTTTTAATTTATTCAACTAGTTTTGCAGAAACGATGGACGTCGATATTTTTGATCTCGAAAACTCTGAAAAATACAAAGAAGTAAAGGCACAACAAAGAGGAAAATGGGCGAATAGTCGGCGAAAAAAAGCAAAAAATAAATCACAAAAAAGACCCGTTAATAATCAAAAAGAGAAAGCAAAAGAAGAAAAACTAAATTCAGAATCGCTCACTTACAATGATCTGATTGCGAAGTATTTGTAAAAATTTGTCTTTCAAAAAGGACGATCGGTGGTGGTATCTAGAGACTACTTTTCGCAAAAATGACTACTTGAGTAGTCTCTGAACAACTCCCTGACAACTGCTAAAAACTATGCTGTGGTATCACATTCATTTTCTTCAAAACGCAATAGGCACAGCCTATTTTGCCACTTTCAACATGAGAGTGGTGCGTTTACCTTATGCTCTTTCGCTTTTTAATAAATATTTGAGCTTGGTTAGTTTCTATTTAAAGGTAATTCACTATGCTGATTACACTGAAATTTTTTCAAATTTAAAATTATAGTATTACTGAAAATGGGAAAAATGACAATAGATATGATACAAAATTATGTTGCAATAAAATTTTCCTTGTATTAAGATTTTATTGACAAAAACCAAAAAAGAAAATAAGGCGAGATAAAAAAGGTTCTGTTGCAAAGTTTTAAAATAAACAACCAGCATTCCGTTTTGACTGCTTTTTAAGCTGGGATACCCAATAAGACCTTGATTTCAGTGCAAACCGAAAAGCCGAAGAGTGTGCCCTCTTTTCGGCTTTTCTTGTATATTCCGCGAATCGTTTCCATGCCTTTAATCGTTGTTGAGGCAGTGCGTAAGCTTCGATAAAATTTATTCCGACGTTTGATTGGTCGATGATCTTGCTCAATCAAGTTATTGAGATACTTAACTGTTCTGTGTTCTGTCTTCGTATACAGACCAGCTTTTTGTAATTTTTTAAACGCACTGCCAATAGATGGTGCCTTGTCTGTGACTAGAACCTTTGGTTCGCCAAACTGCTTTCTAAGACGTTTTAAAAATGCGTAGGCTGCTTGTGTGTCGCGTTTTTTACGTAGCCAAATGTCCAGCGTTAAACCGTCTGCATCGATCGCGCGATACAAATAGTGCCAGGTCCCTTTGATTTTGATATACGTTTCATCCATTTTCCATGAATAAAAGGATTTTTTATTTTTCTTTTTCCAAATTTGATATAGGGCTTTGCCGTATTCTTGTACCCAACGGTAAATCGTTGTATGACACACATGAATGCCACGATCATAAAGTATTTCTTGAACGTCTCGATAGCTGAGGTTATAACGAAGATAATAGCCAACGGCGACAATAATCACGTCTTTTTGAAATTGTTTCCCTTTGAAATGCTTCATCTTCGTTCCTCCTGCTATCTTTTTCTATTATTCTACCTTGTTTGATAGTAGATTTAAAACTTTGCAACAGAACCGAATAAAGCATGATCAATAACGTCGTATTAGTAGGAAGATTAACGAGAGATCCAGAATTAAAATTTACACCGAACGGTGCTGCAGTGGTCACGTTCACTTTGGCCGTGAATCGAAATTTTACCAATCAAAGCGGTCAAAGAGAAGCTGACTTCATAAATTGTGTCATTTGGCGTAAACCAGCCGAAACCCTTGCCAATTACGCAAAGAAAGGGACGCTTCTCGGCGTGACTGGACGTGTTCAGACAAGATCTTACGATAACCCACAAGGACAACGAGTGTACGTCACAGAAGTCGTGGCAGAGACGTTGCAATTAATGGAATCAAAAGATGTGTCTGAGCAGCGTGCGAATGAATCCAACGAAACAGCTGAAAAAAACAAACCAACACCGCCGCCGCTACCAAAACAAGAAACGGATCCATTTGCACAAAGCAGTTCGGCAATTGATGTGTCAAATGATGATTTACCTTTTTAATTATACAAAAGCCAATGATTGCAGAAATAAAACTCAAAAAAGTGCCAACGTTTGGTAACGTTGGCACTGAGAGAGTTGAAAATAAAAGGTGCACTTATTGGATTTTTTAACCTCATATAATCAACATAGCTTTAGCTTACTATTTTGGTAATAGCTAGTCAATTTCTAAGTGTTGAAGAATAAATAATGATTGTTGGATCGTTCAAAATAGATTTGTTGATTAAAAAAATTCTTCATGGTATTTTTAAAATGTAAAAATATTTATAAGAAGGAGTTAATTGCATGAAAAAATTGATGGTTATGTTACTTGCGTTAGGATCTTTTATGGTATTTTCACATAAGGCAAATGCTTCTACGGTTACTGATAGCGTAGAGATAAATGGTAATAGTGCAAAAGTAGAAGTGAACGATGAGCAGTATTTAGAATTTGAAAAGGGGTATTTAGGTTCTTTAGAAGGGATTTCAATTGAACCAGAAAAAAGTAACAATAACGATTCTGGTTTTAGAGCCGCAGCTGTTGTCCCAATCAGATCGTATAACAAAACAATTACAATGACCTTCAGCAATACAAATTTTCCATCAAGTACAAACTATAGTGAATATAAATATAATGCTTGGTACAGAGGAACTTTGACTTTCCAATCATCTAAAAAAAGTGGAAATTCTTACATTGCAACTTATTCAGGTGCATTATTTATTTCTAACTAATATTAGAGTTTGATTCTCTGATATAAGTTAATCTATAAAAAGCCCACGATGATTCTCTCGTGGGCTTTTTCGTGTCTAAAAAACAAATGACAATAGTATAGGCTACACCTTCGTCTTAGCCAAAGCCTGTATGAGTAAACCATACTCATACAACAGTGACAACTTTAATATGAAAAGAGGAAAAACGTGCGATTATTTGATGTTCA
>NZ_JAUKPK010000027.1:0-44774 GCF_030499455.1 Enterococcus sp. B2E4 | reverse complement strand
TATTGGGGATTAAGCTGTTATTCTCTTCCAGTTCAGTGAAAGAATGGGTAAAAGAGTTAGAATATGTAGAGCAATATTGACAACATATAAAGGAGCTATTGTTTAAAATTGGAGTAACAAAAAAATAAAGAGAGGTTTACATCTGTCAGATTAAAAGTGATAGTATGTCCCATGAAACTTGCAAAAGAGTTGAACCGATATACACTAGGTTCAACTCTTTTTATTTGTATATTGAAAAAATATCACCGAAGTGACGAATGAAACTATAACCAAAGTAAGCAAGAAAATAAATTTTGTAAATAAAATAAAGTAGTGTAAAAAGATATTTATAAAGCCAATCAAAACTTAAAATTTCAAACGCTAGATAATCAAATAGATAAAAAAATGAAATCGGTTCTATGCGTACGACTAATAAAAATAATAAATTTTCAATAGAAGAAAATGGAAATGAAATCAAATAATTATGAAGAAAAAACAAAGCACTTAGAAAAGTCTGCAAGCAAATTTGAGTAATCGAGATCTAATTTTTTTAAGGAAGTTTAGCAAAAATATGTAATTCTATTGTCAGTATTAAAGAGAAATTTGGAGCGGAATATAATGAAAAGAGAAAAGCAATTAAACGCAAAAAATGTAGAACTTAAAAAATATAAAGAGGAACAACCGTTAAAATTAGGAATGATGTAGTGTAAACATTGTAATTGCTATGATATAAATGAAGTGTTAAAGAAAGCAAATTTAAACCAATTTTGTGAAGAGAAAAGAGAGTGGCAAGCTTTATTTTGCCACTCTTTTTTTGTGCGTAAAAGCTTTAGTCACTATGACCAAAACTACGGACGAAACTATGACCAAAAGTAGGTACTATATTATGACCGAAAATAGGTCCAAAATGGATTTTTTTGTGATATCAAAAAATATGAAGTGATTTTGAAAGAAAACCAGTTGGGACAGCCAACTTAGCAACCTTCCTGTAGGAAGGTGCTATCAGTTTTCCCTTATGCTCTTTTCTTTCTTTTTTGTTTCATATGTCAAATGCCATTTTGAAATGTACCATCTTAAGAAATTTAACCTTAAAAACAATTGCGTTATTGGATAAAAAGATGCTACATTATCTTAAAAAAGGAATCAAATATGATGAATTTAGTGGCTAGCATATCGTGTGATTAAGATGCTTTATAGTGTAAGTTGAAGGAGAAAAAATATTTAAAATATACTTCCCATTTCAGTGGGAAGTAAAATTAATCTTGTTGTTTCTACTAGTAATGTATCTTTTTGGAATCTATGTAACAATGTAAACAAGATTTTTTTCAGAAGAAAAAACGATAAAAGTTGTGATAAACGATTTAAAAAATAGGAGAAAATATATCAAGCGCATGGTATGAAACGCACATTTAAAAAGATTCGACTAACTAAAAAAATAAGTTTACAAAGCATTGTTGTGTATTACAAGTGATCTATACACTGAAAATGATAGAGAAAATCTGATACGTCCGCAACAATGGACAATTGAAAAAGAAAGTGAGGAAATTGGAAGAATGGTTGATGAAAATAAAGTTGTTCCGCTTGAAACACTAGTGATAAATAAGGAAGAGTTTGAGCAACTTTTTCTTGATTTTTTTGTTCAATATGACAGGATTTATGATTTTAGTTCGTCACTAGATTTATTTGAATTAGAGGCAGAAATAATAGAAAACAGTCGAGAGGAGAATGGTAAAATCATCATTTCAGTAGAAAAATTCAATGAATTATTCTCAGAAACATTTGAAATAGATACAGATTATTATCAACCACAAGAAGTTTTCCAATCATTTAGAAATCAGATTATTCGCTCAGGTAAGACCGTAAACTGAAAAACAATAAAAGAAACGTTGAAAGAATAATTATTCCTTCAACGTTTCTTTCAGACTGTAGACAAACCTTATACAAACATGAGGTTTGTCTTTTTTCTATGTAATATTCTATGGATAATCGATAGATTAGGCAGTTTTCCTTTAGGAAAACGCCTCTTTTGCGCTTTGATCCTTTTTATTTTTGCTAGCTTTTTCATATTAAGACACGCAAAAGTAAGCCCAATTTTCATGTGCATTTTTTCAATTCCTATTTGATTGGTATAACGTAGCCCAAGAAATTCTTTTGCTGTCCCAAAAATTCGTTCAAAGGTTTCTTTTCTCTTTTTATAAAGTTCTTTGAACCAACTTAGATGGCGTATCTCTTCACAGGTCTCTATAGCTTCAGCCCAAATGTGTCTAGTGATTACTTTGGTATGATTTTTTGAGTTGGTACACTTAGCTAAGAAAGGACAATTTTTACAATCCTTGGGATTGCTTTTGTATTCGATATATCCTTTGCGATTGGTAGTGGTATAAGAGAGTATTTTATTATTGGGACAGATATAAGAATTATAGTAATCGTCATAAACATATTCATGTTTCTTGAAATAGCCTTTTTTAGTCATAGGACGTTTGTATGGGAAAATTGGGGTCAATTTATGTTCGAGTAGTAATTGTGCAATTGCTGGTGTCTTATACCCAGCGTCCATAATTAATTTTTCTAGGGGAAAGGCTCCTTTGAGCTTGTTAAATAAAGAAACAAACGTACGACTGTCATGAAAGTTCCCCGGGTGTGTAGTATAACCTAATATCCATCCATATTGATCACACGCCACTTGTGAGCTATAGGCAAAAAACTTCTTTGTGTTCACCTTTATGAAACCAACCACTTTCAGGATCAGTCGTACTTCTTTTTTTCAAGGAAGTTTTACTTTCTATGTTTGTTTTTTTTAAGGGCTTTTTTAAATGTTTTTCTCGATTCTTGGTGATTTCTTTTGTCAGCTTATCTGTATAAAAAACAGCTTGTTCCATTACTTCGACAGATTCTTTTTTGTTACGATTCGCATGTGCTTTAATATGCGTACTATCAATAAATACTTCGGAAGTATCTACGATACCTTCAGCGATACATTGTTCTAGAATTTCATAAAAAATTTTTTCAAAGAGATCTGTTCCTTTGAACCGTCGCGTATAGTTTTTACCAAATGTTGAAAAATGAGGAACAGGATTTTCTAAACTCAAACCTAAAAACCAGCGATAAGCGATATTCACTTCTATTTCTTTAATTGTTTGTCTCATACTTTTAATACCAAATAGATATTGAATCATTGGTAATTTAATTAGAAGAATAGGATCCAAGCTAGGACGTCTTTGGATTTCATCGTATTTCTCTTTAATCAATTCATAAATAAAGGAGAAATCAATACATTGATCTATTTGCCGCAATAAATGGTCCTGTGGGACCAAGTCTTCAAGAGAAAAGAAACCGATTTGTGCGCGTTTACTCATATCTTGTTTTGAGAGCATCTGGATACACCTCCATTTGATACTCTTATTTTAACGGATAAAAAAAGACAAAGCACTAAAAACTAGTACTTTGTCTATAGTCTGAAACAAATACTAAGGATTTGTTTTTTCTTTTATTATAAGAGTTTTCCACAGCTAAGATATTTATACACAGCAGTAGAGTAAACAAGTTTAGTAGTGTTTTATTATGCTAATTGCATAACAGGAACTAATGCTTTACATAAATCCTTATTACACATGTTGTATTATTCCACCCCACTTGTAACAACCTTCACACGCCTTACATGTTCTATCTAAATCATCAATAGGATTCTTCTTTTTTTTGCATGGACCAAAATAATTTCTATATTATAGTCTGGATATTCTGAGTCTTAAATAAGGTGAAGTTTCATTCTCTGTTTTAATACTGTTAAATGCTTCACCAGATTGTATTATTAAATCTCCTTCTTGCTTAGCGATAGCAGCTTCAAAATCAAAATATCTATCATCGTTTTTAAAACTGATACCATATTGATTGATCTTTTCTAGTAACTCTACTGCAAATTGTGGCACTTCAGAATCACTAGAGTGTTCTTCATCCACAGCTGAAATTGTAGGGTTAAATACTAGTATTATAAAAAGCATTCCAAAAAAAAACAAGTATCTTTCTCATAATTATAAATTTCCTTTCATCTTCAAAAATTTGTACCAAAAAACAACAAAATAAATCCAATATAAAGGAGCGCTCCCCCTCCTAAAAGAACAAAAAAGTAGAAAACGTATTTAGTTGTTTTAGTAATATTATTTGCACTTCTTATTTTAATAGTAATAATATAAAATGCTACGAGAATTAACAATGGTAGGGCTCTGATCAACAATTCTTGTTCCTCCTTTGGTAAAAGCGGTATGAACATTTTTTATAGTTTTCAATTAAACAATATTTCTGTGATCAGATACCTAAAAGTTTTTGATTTTATTTAGAATGCCCAATTCATATGCCCTTCATCAACTCACTTAAATAGTTCAATTATAAATTGTTTATGTATAAACATGATATATTTTGTTAGCCAAATTACCAGTTTTAATCTATAAATCATTCTTAAAAACGAAGTAAGTTGAGCATAATTAAGTATTAAACCATAGAATATTGATGTTGAAATTTTATAAAAAGAGTTTGAAAAAATAATAGAAACATAACATGTTGTATTAAAGTGTTAAAATATCATCAATCAAGTCAAATAATTGTCATTTGTATTATTCTTAAAGATGACAATGAAACTTTATTACAAGAAAACTTATCTAACTAATAATTCACTATAGTTTTTCTAATAAAAAAATAGAAAGTAATAAAGTAGAATAGATATTTTTAATTAGTTAATTATTCATCTATATTGATGTTAGATAAACATATTAAGTTTTATGGTAAAGATTATTAATTAAGCTTCAGCTAACATAACGCTATAACTTTTATTATTTTTACGTTTTTTTGAAATAAAAGGGTTTACAAAGTGGGTTTTTGTGGTATTATTAGCTAAGTCAACACGTTAAGTAAGAGAGGAAAGATAAAATAATGTTACCTAAGTATGAAATAATAAAACAAGACATTATTGAGAAAATTAATACTGGAGAATTTGAAACAGGGACAAAAATTTACTCCGAAGGAGAACTCAAGAGAATTTATGGTGTTAGTAATACGACAGTTGTCAGAGCTTTGCAGGATTTAGTTTTGGAAGGATATTTAATTAGAAGACAAGGTGAAGGTACGTATGTAAGAAGGAATTTACGTCATAAGAAAGTGTACTTTGATGAATTAGGGCCTTTTATTAAAAGGAAATCAGAAGAAACTATTAAAGAAGCAACTGAAAAAACAATAACAAAATTTTATCGTAGTGTTCTACAGAAGGAAATTGCAAAAAAATTGAATTTAAAAGAAGATGCAAGTCTAACTCAGATTGTTCAAATAGCTATGATTGATGACTTGATTTGGAAAATTCAAATTCGCTATGTGTCAGATGAAATGTTAACAGATGATATGATAGTTCAATTACAATCTGGGGGGAGTTTATCAGAGGAGTATAAAAAAAAGAGCCAATTAAAGCAATTACCAATGAATCAAGAAATTAAGTTTAGTGTAGTAGCAAATGAAAGTGATGTTTTAAATTTAATTCCTGAAGAAATGCTGTATGTTGATTGGGCATTAAATTTACCGATTGTTAAATTTAATAAAACTTATTTTGATAATCATAAAAAAGCTATTGAATTTTCAACGACATTAATTCATTACAAACATTATGCAATTAAGATTGAATATGAAGGGATATAAGTATGAACAAGTTAAATGTTGAAGTTTTAAAAGATAGTCATCGTTTTATGAATAATGGCTTATTGACTAAAGAGAAAGTTGAAAAAGCGATTGAAGAAGCTATTCAAAAGATTGATCACAACATGAGCCGTCTAGGTGAACGATTTCCATCTCCTAATACGATTAACCATAGTTATCAAACAATTGAAAATGTAGAATGGACAACAGGTTTTTGGACAGGAATGTTGTGGTTAGCTTATGAATATACACAGGATGAAAAATACAAACAATTAGCAGATAAACATGTGGATAGCTTTTTAGAAAGAATTGAAAAAAATATTGCAGTGGATCATCATGATATGGGTTTCTTATTCTCGCCTTCTTGTGTAGCATCATACAAACTTACAGGAAATAAAAAGGGTAGAAAAGCAGGTATTTTAGCCGCAGATAAGTTGATGACTCGCTACCAAGAGAAAGGAAAGTTTATACAAGCTTGGGGAGAATTAGGAACTAAAGATAATTATCGATTAATTGTTGATTGTTTATTGAATATCCCATTACTTTATTGGGCTTCTGAAGAAACAGGAGATCCTAAATATAGTGAAGTAGCGGATAAGCACTATCAAACAACAATTGCTAATGCAATAAGGGAGGACGCATCATCATTCCATACATTTTATTTTGATCCAGAAACGGGAAAGCCTGTTGGAGGAAGGACTCGTCAAGGGTATGCTGATGATTCAAGTTGGGCACGTGGACAAAGTTGGTTGATTTATGGTATTGCGTTAAATTATAATTTCAGACCAAAAGAGGATGATTTTGTTAGTTATGAAGCAGTTACTAATTACTTCTTAAATCGTTTGCCAAAAGATTTAATTTGTTATTGGGATTTGATTTTTGATGATCAATCACAACAATCAAGAGATTCTTCTACTGCTGCTATTGCTGTTTGTGGGATGAATTTAATGAACAAGTACTTACCAGAGTCTTTTGATAAAAAACAAGTTTATACTTATGCACAGCATAGCATATTAGAAAGTTTAATTGACAGTTATACAGAACAGTTGAGTCAAGGAACTGTAGCATTAATAAATCATGGCGTTTATTCTTGGCACAGTGGTAAAGGAGTAGATGAAGGAAATATATGGGGGGATTACTACTATTTAGAAGCACTTATTCGTTTTTATAAAGACTGGAAAATGTATTGGTAATAAAGGGGGAAATGTAAATGGATGAGAAGCCAAATATTAAGATGATTAGAATTGATGAAAGATTGATTCATGGGCAAGGACAGCTGTGGATAAAAAGTTTAGGTGTTAACTTAGTTATTTGTGCAGATGATAAAGTATCTTCAGATAGTATGCAACAGTCGTTGATGAAATCAGTTGTTCCTCAAGATATAGCTTTACGTTTTTGGGATCTTGAAAGAACAGCAAAAGTAATTTGGAAAGCGTTACCTAGTCAATCGATTTTTGTGATTGTGTCATCTCCAAAAGCTGTATTGACATTAGCAGAACAAGGTTTTCCAGTTGGGGAAGTGAATGTTGGGAATATTCATGCAAAAGAAGGTAAAGAGAAGATTTCACAATTTATTTATTTAGGTGAAGAGGATAAAGAGTCGTTAAGAACTTTACGAGACAAATATGGATGCTCATTTAACACTAAAACATCACCAATATCAAATGATGGAGCACAATCACTAGAAAAATTGGAAAATATTTTAGGATAAGGAGAAAAATTATATGGATATTTCAATGACACAAGCACTGTTAATTGCTTTAATCACTGGTTTTTGCTATGCAGGTCAATTGTTGGGGATTTATACAAATCGTGCGTTAGTAATGTCATTTTTTGTTGGAGTTGTTTTAAATGACATTCCAACAGCTATTACCATGGGGGCTATTGCTGAACTTGCTTATATGGGATTTGGCGTAGGAGCAGGAGGAACAGTACCTCCTAATCCAGTAGGTCCTGGTATTGTAGGTACAATAATGGCAATTACTTTGAAGGACCAAGGAGTAACACCAGAATCGGCCTTGGCATTATCCTTTCCGTTTGCCGTACTGTTTCAATTAGTAACAACTGCGCTTTACTCACTATTTGCTGGTACTACAAATAATGCAAGAAATTTAATTAAAAAAGGTAATTTTAAACAATTTAATTTGTTAGCTAATTTGACATTTGTAAGTTTCTTTGTTACTGGATGTGCGATTGGTTTCTTTGCCTCGGTATCACGTCCAGCTTTACAAGCTTTTGTAGAAGCGTTACCAGAGTGGTTGATTACAGGATTTTCAGTTTCAGGCGGATTAATTCCTGCAATTGGTTTTGCAATGATTCTTTCTGTTATGCTAGATAAAAAACTTATGTCGTATGCATTACTCGGATATATTTGTGCAGCATACTTAGAATTGCCAACAATGGCAATTGCTTTAGTAGGAACTTTCTTTGCCTTAATTACTTTTTATGCAAACCAAGATAAAGATTCAATAAATAAGACTGAAACAAAAAATGATAAAGAATCATACCATGACTTATCTAATTTTGCGGAGGAGGATTTTTCTAATGGAATCTAAACAAAACAGATTAACACAAAAAGACTATATGAAAACTGCACTACGGTCTTATCTTTTGCAAAATGGATTTAACTATAATGTTTACCAAGGAACTGGATATTTGTATAGTATTTTACCAGCCTTAAAGAAGATATATGCAGATGATCCAGAAAAACTAAAAGAAACAGCTGGTGCTAATATTGAATTTTATAATGTAAATCCTCATATGGCTCCATTTGTTACAAGTATGCAATTGGCTATGTATGATCATGGAGAAGAAATTGAAGATGCTCGAAGTATTAAAATGGCTTTAATGGGACCTCTGTCAGGTATTGGTGATTCATTAGCACAATTTGGGATTGCTCCTTTATTTTCTACTATATTTGCTGGGCTAGCATTAGATGGTTTAGGATTTGCTCCTATGGGATTCTGGGTATCAATGTTGGTATCAATGTTTGTTATTAAAATGTTTTCAGGATATTTAGGGTTCAAATTAGGAACAAGTATTATTGATACATTAAGTGAGCAAATTAGTAAAATATCTGCTGCAGCTAACATCGTTGGAGTTACAGTAATTGCGGGGCTTTCTACTACCTTTGTAAAAGCTAATATCCCTATTCAATATACTTCTATAATGGCAGATGATACAGAACAAATTATCTCTCTTCAAGAAATTTTAGATAAGATTTTACCCAAATTGTTACCTGTTGTACTTACTATTATTGTTTTTTATTTAATTAAGAAACGTAACTGGTCAACATACCGTTTGTTAATTTTATTATTTGCGATCGGAATTTTAGGTTCTCTTTTAGGTATATTAGGATAAACTTAAAAAGGAGTTAATATAATTTATTAACTCCTTTTTTGAAAGGATCTATTGATGGATTTTAAATTAATTGAAAAATATAATAATGAATTTTTTAAAAATCAGTCTATAAAAGAGGAAGTATCAAAAAATAGAATTTTTTTTGATACGATTATTAATAGAGGAAATTACTTAAAAAAAGGGCAAATTATATTTAACGACTCCTTAGATATGGAAGCAGTAAGCACACCTTACAACCTAGACTTAACTAATTTGGAAGAAAGTCCAAATGGCGATTTAGAGTGGTGTTACATGGCTAGTCGTAATGGATATCTTGTAGACTTAGGAATTCTATACGCTTATACAAAAGAAGAAGTGTATTTTAAGCTTTGGAAAAAATATCTCTTTTCTTTTATTGACTGGCAAGAGAAGAGTCCTCATGTATGGCGAAGTTTAGATGTAGGGTTACGTTTAAATAATTGGATGAAAAGTTTTATTTACATTTCTGATTTGACTAATCAATTATCCAGTACAGAGAAAATTAAATTAGAAAAATCTATCATTAAACAGATTATTTACTTAAAAAAAAATTTTCCTAACAAAAGTTACTTAAGTAACTGGGGTGTATTAGCTATAACAGGAGTTTTATCTACTAGTCAATTATTACCAGAATTAGTTGATAAAGAAACAGAAGAATGGGCATGGACAACTTTAACAGAGGCACTTGAAATTCAATTTTATGATGATGGAATCCAGTGGGAGCAAAGCCCCATGTATCATCATGAAGTTACCATTTGTATGTTGCAATTATGGTTAAATAGCTATTACTTAGAACATTCTTTCCCTGCACATATACAGTCTATTTTAGAAAAAGCAATTAACGTTAGTTATTATTATTGCGATCATGCTTTTAATTTATTATCTTTACATGATAGTGATGCAGTGGATTTCACATATGTTTACAGCATCTATGAATTATTAGGTTTTTTGGATATAAATATGAATAAAACACCAGGAATTTTTTATACTGGAAAAAAAATTAATACAGAAAAGAAGAAACTGTTACCCAATCTATTTGAAACAGGTGAAAGTGGTTTTCTAGCATATAAAGACGCGAATATTTATTTAACTTTATTTAATGGACGACATGGTAGTGGGCATGGTCACGGGTCTTTAGGATCTATTACTTTGGATTATCAAGGAAAAGAACTAATAAAGGATCCAGGAAGGTATACATATCTTGAGGTTCCTTTAAGAAGTTATTTAAAAGAAGAGTTTAGTCACAGTTCATTAATTGTTGATGGGAAGCCGTTAACTCAAATAGATTCATCTTGGTCGTATAGAACGATGGCAGAACCAATTTTTCATAAGAGTTTTGAAGATAGGGAGTATGTATTATTTGAGATTAGTTGGCATGGAAAGCAAGAGAATAATTTAGTTATCTTCAAAAGAACAATTATTTATTTTAAGAAGTTAATGGTTATCCTAGTGGTAAATACAACAGATTGTCCTGGGAACCATATTTTGAGCACACGTTACCAAATGGGAGATAATCTTCAGCTAGATAAACAAGAAAATAATATTTTATTAAAGTCAACTCCATTTGCATTACTTGTTGGAAATCAAGCCCACGTGGCTATTAATAAGAAAACATGGTCACCTAAATATAATGAAAAAGAGCAATATGAAGAAATATTGCTTGAACAGTCATTTAATAATAATTTAGTGACGTATGAATGTTTTTATCCTTGGAATCAAGTGGAAGTTGAAAAAGTTGATTGTTATCAAAATAATCAATCAGATCCTTGTGATATGCTGTTATGTTTTGGAGTAAAAATGACTACTAATCAAGGAGAAGTTTATGAATATTATCACAGTGCATATGATACTTTTAGAGGCGATAAGCTTTATTTAGGGGACCAAGGACGTTTATTATATGGGAAACACAAAATCTTCAGAAAAAAGGTAGGGGAATAGTTATGATTGGGTTTATTATTACAGGACACGGAACTTATGCGCCGGGAATTCACGGTGCCATGGAAATGATTACTGGAAAACAAGAAAAGGTTAAGGTAATTCCTTTTTTACCTGAAATGACATTAGAAGTTTTCAAAAATGAAATTGTTGCAAGTATTGATACTCTTAAAAAAGAGGTATCAGAAATAATTATTTTTTCAGACCTTTTGGGTGGAACTCCATTCAAGATTGCTGCAGAAATAGTAATGAACCAAGGTGGTATTGAGATAGTTTCAGGTACTAACTTATCGATGTTGGTAGAAGGTTCAATACTTAGATTAGGAATGTCAAGTTCTCAAGAATTAGTTAATCAGTTGCTTCAAACTGGGAAAGACGGAATTAGTAGATTAGAGTCAATTAGTGAATACTTTAAAAATGACACAGAGGATTTTTCAGATGGGATTTAATTAGAATCACTTAACCAAATATAGTACAAAATTGAATAAGCTGTAATAATAAATGTTTTTCCGATTGAAGGCATATCTTTCAACTCAGTGATAACCTAATATTGTTACAGTTTATTTAACTTTAATAAGCTCATACGGAACTTTTTTTGAAAACGTATACATTTTTTCGGAAGTAAACCAGTATAGGAGTAATTTTTTTAATATTTACGCTTAAAAATATTTTTTATTAACTCTCTAATCGCCTTTCAGGACGGTTGCATTTTAGAAACTAAGATATATCGAGGGAGAAATTTATGATAATTAAGAATTAATTCAAGGGGTGTATCGTTTGATTTATAAAGAATAACCTAATAGGTGTTAATTTGACTTTTATTATAATATACGACAAGGAGAATAATTATGAAAAATAAAATAGTAGTGAAGAGCTTGTTTGTTTTAGCACTATTGACATCTACAAGTTTAAATGCCTTAGCAGAGGAACCAGAATCAGTTAATGAAGCAGAACAATCTATAGATAAAACAGTAATACAATCTGATGATAATCAAGGTAATTCTAATTTAGTGCAGAACGGTGATTTCTCAAATATTGAATCTCAAGAAGGTAAGTGGTCAGGAAATAAACCAAGTAGTTGGGGTATATGGATACCTAGAGATATGACTTCTGCAGACTATACAGCTGAAGTGAATGCTAACAATCAAATAGTATTATCTAGTTTAAAAGATGATTTTCGTGTAGGGATAACACAAAAAATTGAAGTAGATCCTAATAAACTTTATCAGCTTTCATTCAAAGTAAAAACGGATGAGTTAACAAATGTGGCTCGTGTACGAATTAATGAGCAGAATGAAAATGGTCAAACTAATTTATGGTATTCAAAATCTGTTAAGGGAACAACTGATTGGCAAACAATTACGCAAGACTTCGAACCAAATCCAGAAACTAGTTTTGTCACTATTGAATTGTTCTTTGAAAAAGGTATAGGGACACTTTATTATGATGACGTATCGTTTTTAGAGAAGCAGATTGAAGAAGATGATGTTATTACAATCGAAGATAAAATTGAGATCAATACAAACAATATTTATGTGACCAAACAAGAAAATTATAAATACGTTGTAAGTGATTCTTCACTAGCAACCGAAGAAGAAGGGATGTTGTATCCTGTTAAAGAAGGAGAAACAACTGTAAAAATTTTGGATGAAAAAGGTATTTTTATGATGGAAATTCCTTTGGTTATTTCTTCATATAATGAAACAAAGTTTAATAAAATGCTTAATCAATGGAATGGAATTATTGCTGGAAATTCTTATTACAATGATAATAATCATGTAATGGTTCAGCAAAATAAAGATTTGGATTCCTCAGTAGAAAACATTATATCTTTATATACTTACAAAGAAAATTTTAAAACACTTTGGAGTGATATTACAGACTATAAAGTGTCTGCTAATATCACTGAGTCATATAGAAGAATTGAAACAATTTCAAAACAAGTGACTCAACCAGCTTCTAAATATTATCAAGATAAAGAAGTCATTCGCATTGCAAAAAACGCAATGGAGTGGATGAGTAAAAATGTCTATAACGAAAATTCTTCTCTTCAAGGTAATTGGTGGGATTATGAAATTGGAGCGCCACGTGCTATTAACAATACGTTGTCTCTGATGCAAGCATATTTTACGCAGTCAGAAATATTGATGTATACTAATCCGATTAATTATTTTGTACCTGATCCTTATAATTTTAGAGTGACATTAGGCACACCCTTTAAAGCTTTAGGTGGCAATTTGGTTGATATGGGTAGAGTAAAAATTATTTCAGGCGCCTTAAGAGAAGATGGAGATATTGTCAGTAAATCAGTAGAATCCTTGCAACAAGCTTTCGAGTATGCGAAACCTGGTGAATCAGGATTTTATGAAGATGGATCATATATAGACCATGATAATGTTGCTTTAACAGGTGCGTATGGGAGTGTTTTAATAGATGGCTTATCACAATTACTACCAGTAATATTGGAGAGCGAATTACTCCCTGTTAGCAAGCTAGATAATTTATATAATTTTATAGAAAATTCATTTATACCGTTAATGTACAAAGGTGAAATGATGGATATGGTCCGAGGTCGAGCTGTTAGTAGAGAGGAGCTTCAAAGTCATGCTGCGGGAGGAGAAGTTCTTCGAGGTTTGATGCGAGTAGCTAATTCATCAGAAGAAACTCAAAAGAATCGATTGAATAAACTGGTTAAAACATTTGTTAAAGGAAATACCTACTATGATATATACGACAGTCTAAATTCATATAAAGATATTGATTTGATGGATAAATTATTAGCAGATGATTCTATTTCAATAACTGATTTTTCAACTAGTTTAGCAACTTTTAATGAGATGGATAAAGTAGCTTATCAAAATGTAAATGCTAAATTTGGTATTGGGGTAAGTATGTATTCTGATACAACACAAAACTATGAGTATATGAATGAAGAAAACTCGCATGGATGGTATACATCAGATGGGGCAGTTTATCTATATAATTTGGATTTAAGTCATTACAATGATAATTATTGGGCAACTGTAGATCCTTATCATATCCCGGGAACCACTATTATTCCAACGGAGAGAAAAGATGGGTCTGGAATGGTTAGATCACCTAATAGTTTTATTGGTGCAACTAAGCTGGATGATACAACAGCTTCAATAGTTATGGAGTTTACTAACTGGGATAAGACACTAAATGCGAATAAATCTTGGTTCATCTTCAATGATAAAGTTGTATTTTTAGGTTCAGATATTCAAACTACTGGAGATACACAACCAATTACTACAATAGAAAATAGAAAAAATACTGACACAACACAATATGATGTGTATGTAAATGGAGATAAGCAGATATTAAATAATGAAAAAGTAGAATTAAAGAATGTACACTCTTTATTGTTATCTTCACCAAATAACCAAGCAATGAATATTGGCTATATTTTCTTAGACAAAACTTCATTAGATTTTCTAAACAAGACAAACCAAGGGAGATGGAAAGATATTAATGCAAGCCAGTCAGATCAATTACACGAAAATAATTTTTTAACATTCTATAAAACACATTCTAAGGAAGACACAAGATATGCTTATGTGATGTATCCGAATGTATCAAATGATGAACTAGCAAAGAAAGAAGAATCAAATAAAGTCAAGATATTGCAAAATAATGCGTCTGTTCAGGCTGTCTATGATGCTGATGAAGAAAGTTGGGGAGTTGTATTATACGAGGATATGCCTTTTGAGATTGATGGAGCTATAACACTAACTAAAAAAGGTGTTTATAGTATTAAGAAGAAAGATGAGTATAGAGTTTCATATTTTAACCCGTCAGATGAGGAATATCATTCAGACACAATTGAGACTATCTTATCTCAAGAGATAGTACAAGAAGCAACAAATAAAGATAAAAGCACGATTATTAGACTTAGCATTGATAAAGATACAAGAAAAGCATTAAAAGACAAACAAAAAGAGAAAGAAAAACAAGCAGAAAAAGATAAGCAGAAAAAAGAAAATCAGTTAGAAAAAGAAAAAAGAGCTAAGAGAAATAAAAATCTTTAATGGATATAATTTGCTCGAAGGATAGAAATAATGAGCTTTTATATTATGAAGAAATAGATGAGTAGGAGAAATTGTATTGTTAACATTAATATTAAAAAACGAAAACAAAATTATTATGAAAAGAAGTCATTCTACAGAGACTTATTTAGCGTTGAAACGTAGAGAATATGCAGAAGGGGAAGTAGTAGAATTAATCTTAGATAAAGCTAATCAATTTGTATGGGTTCAGGTAGATGAAGCTATTGAACCAAGCCTAATTTATTTAACAGAAAAAAAATGGAAATTTCCGATTATCTTAGATGAGAAGTTACGTTTAGCATATTCACCTAAAATTTTTACAGGAGATCGTCATTATATAAGAGCTTGGTTACCTACAGAAAACGAAATTCATAGTTACCGCAATTTAGCACGTAATGCACACGATCAAAAGGATGTTACGAATACTTACCCTCATGCATTTGCTAATGTCGAGACACGAAATGACTCAACATTCTTTGCTCGTAATGCGATTGATGGTATATTAGCAAATGAAGGTCATGGTGCTTATCCATATCAATCATGGGGAATTAACCAGAATGAAGACGCAAAGATTACAATTGATTTTGGTCGTGAAGTTGAAATTGACAAGTTAGCATTAGTTTTACGTGGTGATTATCCTCATGATAGTTTTTGGACACAGATTTCAGTTGTTTTTTCAGAAGGTGAAGAAAAAACCTTAGAAACAACTAATGAACTGAATCGTCAATATTTTGATTTTCCTTTCATAAAAACAACAAAGATTACATTAAAAAATCTCATTAAGAATGAAGATGAATCTCCGTTTCCAGCGTTAACTCAATTTGAAGCATACGGAAGAGAGGTATCAAAATAGTTATGTTATATGAGGAAAAAAGATTTCAAAATTAGTTCCTGTGTATGTTATTTTGTTATTAGTATGAACCATTTGCCTTGCTTATTGCAGGATTAGTTCTCGCCTATAATAAGGTTGAATGGTTTAGAAATGGCGTTAATGCATTCTTTCAAGGTGTTTCAGATGTCGCCGTTGAGGTGTTCAACTTTATTGGGGGATACATTAGTGGAGTATTCGAAGGACTTTGGACAAATATTTCCAACGTATTCGAAGCTGGTAAACGCATATTCACTGGTTTTATTGATTTTATCACTGGAGTTTTCACAGGGGATTGGGAACGAGCTTGGAATGGTATTGTAAACATTTTTGGTGGTATCTTCGATGGAATTGTTGCGATTGCGAAAATGCCACTAAACAACATGATCGGACTTATCAACGGATTTATTCGAGGGCTGAATAATATCAAGGTTCCAAAATGGGTACCTGGTGTTGGTGTTAAAAGCTTCAGTATTGGAGAATTACCTTATCTAGCAAAAGGCGGTCATGTATTGAATGGTCAAGCGATCGTTGGTGAAGCTGGACCAGAATTACTTACGAATAAAAACGGTAAGACGACCGTTACTCCGTTATCAAACGAAGAAAAACGCAAAGGCATTGGCGGCAAAGTACAGCCTGCTAAAGTGGAACAACATATCCACATTGGGAATGTCGATGCGAATAACCCGAGCGAATTAAACAAAATGAACCGTAAATTTTACCGTGCAAGCAAACAAGCACTTGCCGGCGTGGGAGGATAAATATAAGGCATCTAGCTTATCGGCTGGGTGTCTTTTTTGTTATGCTTGCAACACCATGTACTAGGAGGATGATTAGAAAAGCGAAAATTATGATTGAGTTTGAAAATATCAATGTTCAATAAGCGTGTTACTTTGCCTATTCAGTAAATTACTATATAATTATTATGATGACGGAACATAGTTCCCCTTGCGCGGCGTATGAAAATATGCTGTGCCATTTTTTTTGCAAAAAAAACAACCACTCTCGGGGAGGAGTGTCACACGTAGATAAAAAAGTTTTTCAAATTTCATGCTGGTCAAAAAAAGTTATATACTTCTCTAAAAGTTTAAAATCCTGTTCCAAATTTTTTCTAATAATTATCTGATCTCCCAAAAACGATTTTCGAGATGTACGTGCTATCTTGTGATAAACATCATTTTTAATTAAATAGTCTAATTCTTCATTAATTTTCTCGAGGTTGCTTTGGTCAGACGAAGACTGAAAGTATCGTATCGAATTGTATTCTAGGTGCCTTGCGCTGTTAATGACTTTTCTATAATGTAGTTTATCAACTTTCATAGAATCACCTCTAATACAAATTTACATCATTCTTAACTTTCTATCAATATGTTTAATTAATAAAATGGAGATTTTAATCCTATAATTAATATAAATGGGTAAAATTTTAAAGTTAAGAACATATATAAGAGATTTCTAATCAATAATTTCTATTACGTTGAAATAATGATAAAATAAACAAGAAGAGTATTAGGCGCACTTCCCCAAGTTTTCACCGCCTAACTACTCTTCTTAAAGTATTGCACGCACTAACTAATTTATAGCATAAACTAAATTACTGCAAGTAATATGAATATAATTATGTACAAGCTTGCCTTAGCAAGTCATTTATTTACCAAGGAAATTTGATGAAGATAAGAAGAAAAAATTTATAGAACAATTGATTGCCCCCAGCTAAAAAAAGCTATCTAAAAACTATCTATTTGTAAAAATAGTTGTGAATATATGGATTTTAGAAGATAACTTTTAGAGATTTTTTATTGATATAACAGTATTTGCGCGTACTTAGATAGAAAATCGTTAAATGGAAGGTAGTGTGGGGTAACAACTATTTTATTGCTCGAAACGTTGATATTAAAGCGTTTCGAGCGTTTTTTATTTGGATTTTAATGGTTGGATACGTTTGGAATTATTCGCCCATAAATTTTGCAAATCGGTCACCAGTTTTCTTAACAGATTGTGGTGTGACATGAGCATAGATATTCATGGTAGTTTTAATATCTTTATAACCTAATCGTTCTTGTACTTCTATTATCGAAGCACCACTTTCAGACAATAAGCTACAATGGGTATGCCTAAATTCACGTGGAGTAATTTGCGGCTCCATCGGTGTCTTTTTGTAAATCCAATTTAACCAATCGTTGACTACTTGAGTATAGTGGATCTTGTCTTAGTCTGTAGCGAATAAAAACTATTTTTGTTAATATATATTATATCAATATAGAATCGTTATAATCATTCTATTATCCGCCACAAGGAGTTTTACAACTGCTTAGAAATCAGATTACTCGTTCAAATGTTATTGCAATTTGAATCAATAAAAGAAGCGTTGAAGAAGAGCTCACTCTTTCAACGCTTCTTTTTCAGAAGATTTTAATGACCATATCAACTTCACTTTCAGGATTAGGTAATTCATGGAAGCTAGTGTTTATAGTGCTTAATTGATCAACTAACCATGTTTTATTTTTTAACTCTTAGACGAATCTAAAATTAATATCATTGTTCTCGTGTTGAAGAGGTGTCTCCAAATAATCTGGTGAATATTCATAATCAACTTAACCTGCTAATACAAAAGAGGGTAATCCATAATTTAGTGTCAGATTTAATGGATGGTCGCAAGCTTTTATTTTTTTTACGTCATCTTGTACATATCTTCAGCCATAAAAGTTGAGAATGTGATTTCATCTTGTGTTTCATTAAAAAAAGTTATCCGAATAATCGCTTATTTTTGAAAAGTCTTTATTGGCACCAGCCTCAAAAAATTGTTCAACTTTTTTAGTATAAAGTTGTGCTAACGCTCCTTTTTCAATATTAACTTTGATATTTTCATGTCTATCAATTTGTGTGCTGTTCAGTAAGGGAAGATCAGCTTTTAGTTTTATATCGTCTTGATTTCTTTCAATTTCAATTGGCAAAATCTTTTCAGTAGATTCCGTTTCTGATAAAGGGACATCTAGTTTTTTATCATGATAATAAGCTTCAAATCCATCTGGAACCGGAAAAAAATGTATTGGGTAATTCTTTTCTGAGGTTGTTGTACTAGTTTCTGTACTTGTAGAACTTGTGTCAGAAGTGGTACACCCGCTTATAGTTCCGATGAGTAAAGCGTAGGTTAGAATGATTGCAAATTTCTTCAAAAAAATTCCTCCTTAAAATTGTATGTGGACTAATACTAGTCCCGTTGTAGCATACCAAATCTTTAATATTAATAAGAAAAAGGACTAATTTTAGTCCAAAAGGTGTGCTATTCTTGAAAGAGGAAAAAATTAATGATAAAGAAAGTGTAATCGGTAGCAATATTAGACGAATCCGATTAGAAAAAGGAATTGGTCAAACCGAGCTGATTAGAGACCTACAGCTCAAGAAAATCGCTATAACTAGGGATACAGTGGTTCAGATCGAAGGCGGCCGCCAACACATTAAATTGGATCAATTGAAAGCCATCAAAGATATTCTACAGGTGTCTTATGAAGATTTGCTTCAATGACTACTTGTAGTCATTTCATTTAAAATTATTATGTTACACCCTTATGTGTCATGAAGAAATACTGGTATAATAATGAATGAGATATTTAACGTTAGGGTATACTCTTGTATTACACACAGATTGAAGAGAAGGAGATTTTTTAGTGAAGGTCAGTGAATGGGTAAAAAAAATTGATCCTAATACGTTAGTATCAGAGCAAGATGTTAGGACTAAGATTGCAGTTCCATTGATCAAATTGTTAGGCTACGATGAAAGTCATTATGCGGATGAATTTCCTATCTATAGTTATTCCGGAAGAAAAAGGAATCCGACTAAACATGTTGATATTTTATGCTTTAATTCAGATGGATGGAAATCGAAACGTGACTTATCCTCTTGGCAGTGGGTTCAGGATCATTCTTTGATTTCAATTGAGTTGAAAAAGCCTTCGGAAGGTCTTGAAGATGCTGCTGGACAAGCAATGTTTTATTCAATGAATGCAAGAAGTCCTTTCTATATTGTTTTGAATGGGATTGATATAAAAATTTTGAAGATGACTGATCATTTTTCAGATACAGTTATTTTTGAAGGTACTATAGAGAATATGGCTAAAAATTGGATTGATATTGATAATGCAATTTCTTTTAAAGTATTATCGAAAACAGCAAAAGAGAATAGCGAATTTGAGAACTCTAAAATATTTACGAACTATTGTATTTCTTTATCACAACAATATAAAGATATGTATCGATGGCAATGGCGACAGCGAGTAATTAAACAAATTCAAAATGAGACTGTGGAAGCATATCCAGAAGAGTTTACAGACTTTGGAGGGCGTGCATTGATTGAAGGGGATGCAGGGAGTGGGAAAACAACATTCCTTCATAATATTTTTTTAAATCAATGTCAAAAGTATATTAGTTCTGAAAGTAAAATGATACCAGTTTTCTTATCTGGAAAACTTTGGTATAGGAATTTTCATTCCATATTTGAAGGGATTCTAAAAGAGTTAAAAGTTTTTGTTCCAAACATAACGATTGAGATTGTTGAAAAAATGGTATTTGAGGATGAGATTTTATTAATAATCGATGGAATAGATGAATGTCAGGGAAATCGGGATCTGTTAATCCATGATATTATACAGAATAAATTTAAAGTAGTTTTATCATCACGACCCTTAAATATGGATAATAGTCTGGAAGTGTTCGGCACTTATAAAACAGAGATGCTAGATGAAAATAGGATAACTGAAATTTCTACAGATGTCTTGAAAAGAAATATGATTACTGAAATTCATCGATTACCTAAAAGTATGAAACAAATACTGGAGACACCTATTTATTTTAATATGTTTTTAGCGTATGAAATGGATAAAAGTAATGATAAGGCTCCGAGCAATATTGCAGAGTTATATCAATCTTTTACGAATTACGTCTTGAAGCAAGTAAACAATAAAGGAAATGTGGATATAGATGGATTGCCTTTATTTAAGCTACAGAATATTTTGTCAGAATTCGCTTTTTTATCATATTCTATAAAACATGGAAAAGAGACGGATATAACAACTATCATAAAAAAAGAATTTCCTAACGATGTATTTTCAGTCTACAAAATCTTTTTGCAAAGTGGTTTAATTTTTGAAACTGCAGAGGGGTGTGAATTCCAACAATTTTCGTTAAAAGAGTATTACTATGCTCTGTTTATAACCAATAATGTTCTTGACCAGTTGGAGATTTTTTTAGATAAGCATATTGTTGACCCAAACTATGAAGAAATTACCTTATTGCTTGTAGGAATAAATAAAGACAAAGTAATCCAAGATAAAATACTCGATGCTTTACTCGCAAGAAATTTAACACTCTATGTAAAATGTTTAAAAAGAAGATATAATTTTTCACTTGATTTTGAAGAGAATAAAGATAGGAATTTTTATGAAATCTTTTTTGGAACAATATGTGACACTTATCAACGTTTAGTAGATACTTATTTTTCTACTATTAAAAAATACATGCTACCCTATGTGTTGAAAAATGAAGATTCTGATTCTTTTGTAGTGGGCATAGATTGTGCTGTAGATATGAGTAGGAACTCTATAAGTATTGAATTAGTAGCGGTAGATAAAGAAACCAATAACGACCAATTAGTAAAAATAAATTATACTAATACTGCTCCAGTCATGACTATGAAAAAAAAAGGTGAAGAAGTTACTATCCCTTATTTAAGATTTAGTAATAATATTGGTTTCCACCATTATGAACTTAATCGCTCAAACACTGGGATAGACTACGCTAGAGAAATTGCGATAGATATGATTTTTTCTAATATAGATGAAATCTTGAAGAATACTAAACTATTGGAATTTGAAACTCCGGAAATGATTTCTTTTTTCATTGAAGATTTTCTTAACTCAGCTTCTCCATTGAGTGTATCGAGGGATAACGAAACACGAGAGTACAATCTATCATTAAAAAGACAAACTATTGATGAGCTATTGGATTTGTGCAGAGGCTTATATAGATATGAAATCAAGATGAGAAGTAGGAATGTATTTAGTTTTGGTGGGATATGGTACTTGCTTTATATTAATAAAGATAATTTTGATTTAGACTTTGAACATCTTTTATTTCCTGTAAAATTAGATAGTCCTATCGGAAATGGGAGGTGGGTTTGGAATTACTATACTGATCAGCATATTTTAGACTGGATTACCAATTATTATAAACACGGTCAAGAATCTTATAGAATCTTTGTTGACAAACTATTTCCGAATCTTAAAAAGGATTTAGCTTTGTATCAAGTTGGGCCCATTCAATACAATATAGATATTAAACTTCCTGATCGCGACTCTAATGAGAGCTTCAGTCAAGGCAGTATCGGTACTAGTTTTAGTTTAGTTGTTAGTGTACAAAATTCTGATCCGAAAGTAAGCATTGTTAAAAACAACACAAAACTTATTGACAGAGACAGCTACTATGATCAATTAAGAAGAGAGGCTAGATTTTATAACAGAACACTATCTATAGGATCAATTTCTAATTCTATACTTACTTATTTATTCAATAAAGAAATGAATGCGAGAAGTTTTGTGTATGAAACGTTACGGAAAGAATTCAAAGAAATCTTCAACCCCAAATAGTAAAATCTATCTAAAAAGACTAACAAGATAAAAAACAATAATTCTTTCAATTCTGATAAGTTAGCAATGCTCATTGTAAAAATATATAGATATTGCTTATGCACATTATATATTCATATATTCTAATTTTCTTACCAAAAGCACGCCACGTAACTTGAATACGTTTTTGAATACAATCAGAAAACCAATCAAGATGATTTATCATTAATAAAGTGATTAACTCTATTCAAAAATCATTGAAATATCAACTATCTTCAGTCATCATTAATGAATTTAATTTCATGAGTGAATAAGAATAACTTGAATCTTCAAATAACTTCTCTACCTGCTATTTTGGGTACGATATTGGCTACGTTATCGATGATAGTACCTGATAATATACACTGTCAGTCTATGGTAATTTGTCAAATGAATTATTTATATAAAGTCTATCCCTTTCCTCTGATTCCCAAAAGAGTCATTGGAAGGTAGTGTGGGGTAATGGAGTTGAATAAGCTAGAAATGCCTATTTGCAGGTGTTTCTGGCTTTTTTTATTTTGGGTGTGTATAAAGTAACACCATTTGGATATAAATTTTTAGAGAGATTTAACTAGTATGCAGTTATTTTTGCATTGTTAAGCCTAAATAAAATAATTAGTAGCGCCCAATTTTGAAAGTATACGTTTGCTGAATATATGAATGATAAAGGTAAAGAGACAAAACTATGGTATGTTACAAAAGATAATTTTGGAAAAGATACAGCAATTGAGTCTGTTTTAGTATTTGATAAGGATAATAAAATTAGCAGATATAAGAATACTAAGTTAACTATCGGCGAAGTCTCTAAGATGACAGATGAAGAGATATTAGAAAAAGTTAAGCAAGATGAATTTGATTATCAATCAGTTAGAATTCAAGGTATACGAGAAGATATTGCAATGGCGGAGGAGCTATTAGAGAAAAGCGACAGTTCCATAGTAAAATCAGGAAAAGAATTCCTATCCAAGATGAAATCAGATAATAATTTGAACCCAATTGATATCGAACCATCAGATTTTTATTTCAATATTATCACCGATTCATCAGGAAATCAGGCGTAGATGGGAGAGTTTTCATTTATTATTCATGAAGTGAATTACCCTGATTCTAGTTATACAGGATTATATAATATGGAAGGAGATTTGTATGCGATTGGGGACAATTATGTAAATGATGAGACAATCAATGAGGCAATCTCCACCAAAGAATATCAAATGCGTACACTGCAAAACGAGGTAACTTATGAAATTACGGCTCCGACTGTAGTGCGAGCACCCCAAGTTTATGAAAGCACGTATAATTATTTTCCTATTGAGCCTCTGGGATGGTCTATAGCCTTCAGAACAAAAGATTTAGTCTCACTTAAATTTGATCAACCAGATACAGATATTGAGAATATTACCATTGATGAATAGTCTTTTGCTCCTTATTTTGTTATAGATGAAGTTTTTTATTTACTTAAATAAAAAATCACGTTTTCCAATGGTTATGAAAAAATGATTTTTGCTCTTTAAAACTAGCACCACTGACTAAAAAATTATAAACCCAAGGCATCGTTTAAATAGCAGAGATAGATCTAGCAGTATTTAGAAGCTGTTAAAATTGGGGGGAGAACATTTTTCTTTTGTTTGAAAAATCGGTTAGATAAATCTGTAATAAGGTCTATAAATCGTTGTTAATTCAGTGATCAATAGACCATTTTATTTTTTGAAAAGAGAGAAAAAATGTTGCTGTTTCTGTTCTATTCAGAATTGCAGGTATTGCAAATGATATATATTCAAAATTCTTAGATTGAAGTACAGTGAGACTATTTTGTTTATGAAAGAAATATTTATTACATTGTAAAATCTAGGGAAGAAAAGATCTGACTACCCTTGGCATGTTTTGCTTTGTTTTCTATTAGGGCTATTTTTTTATTATTCGATTAAATCTATTTCGGCTATTGTAGAAATGTGGTAATTTAGTTAGAATGTTTATTGTTAGCTATTAGATCTGATTAGGATTTTTTTGTAGTTATGAAAATGGTTAATGCGTCAAAGCTATTTACTTGCGGAATAAAGAAAAAGGCAATTGAGTGAGATTAGTAGGAGGAAATTTTGGCATGCAGGGTGAAGAAATAGGGGCAATGAGGAGAACAAAAAAAAATAGTCAGACAAAAGATACTACAAGAAAAAAATATATCTTTTATATTGGGATATTCTTTTGTATTAGTTTGATTTATGTGTATGTGAATAGTTATTTTCTGGTATCTGGTGCAGATTTTGATTTTCATACAAGCAGAATTATTGGTTTAGCTAATTCTTTGGAAAATAATCACTGGTTTCCAAAAATAAATTACTATATGGCAAATGGCTTAGGATATGGAACACCGATGTTTTACGGGGAATGGTTTTTATATATACCAGCAATCTTGATAGTTTTTTTTAATTTTTCCGTTGTTCAATCTTGGATGGCGTTGTATGTTTGCTTTTATACGGGTTCATTGACCATTCTTTTTTTTACAGCTAAAAAATTTGAGCTTAGTGACTTTCGAGCATTTTCATTTTCTGCATTGATTATTTTCAACTCTTTAATGGCAACTATAGTGAATGGGGCAATAGCTTTTGCTATATGCTTAGTACTATTGCCTTTGTTATTGTACTATCTGTATCAATTATTTTATTTTGAGAAGACGAATATAGCAGCTGTTTCAATTATAGCTGCAATTATTGTCAATACACATATCTTAAGCACAATGGTAGTTGCATTAATATGTCTTTTATTCTTTTTTTTAAATATACGAAGAGTAAATGGTAAAGTAATGCTTGCTTTAATGAAAACCATTCTTTTAACAGTGGGATTCTCCGCCTTTTTCCTTTTGCCATTACTAGAGCAGAAAGCTTCACAAGAGCTGATTGCATTTCATACACCTAATGCTTTTAGGTATACTAGTGTAAAAGGGATAGGGACTATTTTATTTAATTCTTTGAACGATAATGTAAGAACCATTAGTAATTTCCCGACATTAAGCGCTGTTGGAGTCATTCTTTTAACAGCTACATTGCGTAAGTTTGATATGAAACCAAGCCTGCTAAGAGATTTATCTTTCCTCATATTTGCATTGATTATTTTAGGAAGTAACATGTTTCCTTGGATAGAATTTTCTTCGTCCTCTCTAGGAGCTGTTCAATTCGTGGGAAGATATCTTGTATTTGCACTCATTCTAATCATACTTTTAAGTGTTCTGAATCATAAAATACCAAATTATTTGTTTGTGTTTTGTATAGTTTTGACAATTTTTTTGGGAATTTCTCGGAATACATTCCCAGATTTTACGACATCCGATAATCCGCAAGAAGTAATTATTCTTTATAATAGTCCAGAATATGAACAAAAAAAGTTAAATAGATATGAAGATTTGAATGCTATGAGAAGCGGTGTAGAAGGAAAATCAGTGGTTCTGGGTGTTTCAGGGGGAGAGTATTTAAATATTGGTGCCGATCCTAGCAATTTATCAACAAATGGCGAACCAACAATCAAAAATGGACAAATAGTGGGTACTGATAAATCCTATGGAAAAATAAAAATCCAATATACTATTGATAATGAAGAAAAAAAAGCAGAGATTGTGGTCCCATTGTTATGGTATAAGGGGTATGTTGCAAATTATTCAAAAGGAGCCAAAGGAAGTCAGCCTAACTTGCTTTTATCAGAAACGACTGGAAAAGCACTTGAGGATGGCAAGATAACATTGCTAGCAGAGAAAAGTGGCTCAGTTGAGATTTATTACGCTGGCACACTTATCCAGAAACTCTCGGCATGTCTCTCTGTATTTTTGGTATTGCTTGTATTGACTTTTAAAATTAGAAGAAAAGTAATGACTAAAAAATGAATTTATTAGTATATCTCTGTGAGTGAGGTGTCTCATAAATATATGACATTAATCTTTAAATGATCGTTCTAACTCGATTAACTCTAAAATGAGTTTAATAAAGCAATTACTGTATTATAAAGCGATTAAATGACGATTATTGTCAATAATGATGAATGGGGTATGCAGAGCGTGAGAGCGACATTGATCGTAAAGTATGCTTTCGAAGTGTGTCAGATGCAAACTCAAACTCCGAGACACTACAGCCACAACTGAGGTTGTTAAATCGTTAAAAGTGATGAAAGAGAAACGAGTAAATAAGTTGTTTATACGTTTGTTGGTATGGTTTGATCCCGGCAAAATGATTGGACTAAAAATGAAGAGAACTAGTGATAGAGAGTGTCATTTCCCCCGAAAGAAGAACTTGATCGATAGACCCAATCGAACACTTTGCAAACTATCAAAAAGAACATATTATTTATGATATGTTTTTTGAAGGTCAGTCTTAGTCAGAAATTGTTTCAGGTGGACTTTTTCTCATAGCTGTCATGGATTTACCAAATTCAAGTGCAGTGATTGGATTGCTAATCAAGTTTATATAGAGAATTGTCAAGAGGTATATAAGTAAATAACTTTGAGGCATTATACATCTTATTTTCTTATATAAAAAGTATATTCCTCTTTTAAGAAAGAAAAATTGTACCCCGAAGCTTGCTGGACAATTGTAGTGACCCCAAAAAGTTAGACTTTTATGGAGTGGAGAAATCCACTCCTTTTTTGTACGATAAAATTAACTGTTAGACAGCTGTTTTTACAGCTTCTCTAAACTGAACCGGACTTCGCCGATTTAATTTCTTTTTGATGCGTTTATGTTTGTAATAATAGATATATTGGTCAATTTTTGTTTTCAATTCATCAAAACTCCGATAGATTTCTCCATGAAAAATTTCTTGCTTTAATAAACCAAAGAAGTTTTCCATAGGTGAGTTATCTAAACAATTCCTTTAGGAGACATACTCTGGAAGATTCTACGAAATGGGCAATCATTTGTTATCTGGATTGCTTCTTCTAATCCTTCCATTATGGCTAGTGCGTTTGGTTTTTCAGAAATCCGATAAGATAGAATTTCACTATTGTAAAGATCCATGAAAGGATCTAAATACAGCTTTTTCTGACGAACGACACCTGTGGTGTCTACCTCATAATACTTAAACTCTGTGGTATTAGTTGTAATTTTTTGGTGACAGATATTTGTATAAAACCGACGATGAATACGATTTTTGGCGACAGTGCCAACCTTCCCACGATAAGAATTGTACTGTCGAGATTTTCGAGTGTAAGACTTTACTTCGATACCTAGTTTTTTATCAGACGTTGAATCTTCTTTTTATTGACATGAATCCCTTGATTCTCTAATTTTTTTGTCGCAGACAGCCATAGTATTTATGCTCTCTGCGAATTTCAAGCACTTTTTCTTCAATTTCTTGGTCTGGGTTTAGTCTGTCAAACCGTTTCTGCCAATACATATAGGTTGCTTTAGGAAATTTCAATGTTTCAAGAAGCTCAACTAGTTTGAATGATCCTCGGAGGCTGGCGATGATTCGTGCGATTGATTCTTGCGTCTTTGTTGGGCTTCCTGTTTTCGCAGCTTCCTCAACTCTTTTAAAAAGGCATTCTCAATTTGAAGGGATCGTACTTGCTTTTCTAATGCCTTAATACGGTTGTGTTCTTCAGTTGTTGTACTTTCTTTTTTGTTTTCTTTTTTTCTAGTCAAAGTAAGTGGTCGCCCTTTCTCTTTTGAGAGCCCTTCAATACCTGCTTCTCTGAAATTACGCATCCAATTGGCAATAAGCGCAGGGTTGTTCATTTCTAAAGTGCTGGCAACTTCTCGATAGGACATCTCACTTGTTTGATATAACTCTAGCGCATTTAACTTAAATTGAACAGAATATTACTGATTTTGATGCTTTCTCAATAGACCTTCCTCTCCGTATTCACGATAGGCATTCACCCAATCACTTACTTGAGACACCGCATTTGTTGGCAAGATGACGATATCCGCCCACGCCACTAAGATATTCTTTAACGATTTTTAGTTTTAATTCAAAAGGATATTTTGCCATACAAATAACGACCCCCAAAAGTTAGATTATTTGGTCTAACTTTTGGGGGTCGCTTCAAATCAAGCGAGGCGGGTATACTTTCTTTTTCATTTTCCCGCATCGAAATTAATATATCTTGCTTCTATTCTGAAAAATTGGTTTGGTTTCTTGAGGAATATCATCAAAATTATTGGTCTGACTTTTTGTTAGCTGTTAAGAAATCTTCTGATTGATGATCAAAATGAGAAGAGCTGTTTTTTTCCGTATTGTTTCCGATCAGAATATATTGCCTTATAGATAAAACTCATTATATAGCGATTGTGTGATAATGGATTCGAACAACTAATTTAAATTGTGATTTTCCAACGAAATACTTTTCCTTAAATGAATGAAAGTAAAATCAGTTTCATGCAAATAAACGGCGACCATCTGCTCAAACACTACTGCTTATGATTGGATTGGTATTTTTGTTATTTAAATTGTATTAATATTGAGAAACTGCTATCATTATGTGTTGTTAGTGGAGTATTCAATTTTTTGAAAGGGGGCTTCTAGTGGGAACCTCATTACCAAGTAAACAGAACTTTCCAGAATTCTTTTACTTATTTGCAATTATGATTTTCGGTGTAATCTCAACATTTATTACGTATCCCATAACCAACGGGGATGAAGGGTATCATTTAAGCAGGAGTTATACTATTTTCTCTGGAAATAATCCTGATTCAATGAAGACTGATACTGTGCGTAACCTTGAATTAATGGCGATAGCATCGAATAAGGAAGAACATGATTTTGACGTAGGCTCTTTCTTTAAAACAAAGTTGTCGGATGTCCAGGAGGACACGTTAAGCTTCCATCTGCAAAGAGAAAATAATTCAATCCTCAAAATAGGTATAGGTCATCTTCCAGCAGCCATAGGTGTTTTGATAGGTAGATACGTTTATCCCAGTTACGGTGTCATGTTAGTCTTTTCCAGACTTTCAAACTTAGTTTTTTTCGCGATCAGCTTATTCTTTATTATCAAAAGCAGTAAGGTAGCGAAATGGGCGTTGGTCATGCTGTTTTCAGTGCCATTTTTACAGAAAATTGCTAGTCCAAGTTATGATGTCTATTCTTATGTGGTTCTTTCAGCGTTTATGGTCAATTTATTGAACTTAGCTAGAGTAACTAGATTTAAAGATGTAACCAAAAAAAAGATAGGCTATACCCTTCTTACGATTTTTTTCATTTTGTTTGCAAAGAATAATTATGTTTTTGCATTACCTTCATTGTTTTTTCTGCCGTTGTTTACAAATAAAGCAACAGAGATATACACACGACAGAGGAAAGGCGTTCGCTTCGCTTTTTGGATTTTTATCATGTTAGCCGCTGTTGTTGTACTGTATTTCTTAAATCAGATATTTGGTTTAAGCAACTTTTTTAAACAATTTATTCATTCTTATTTGAATACTGAAACAATGGAGCGAAGAGGAAGAACCTTGTTCAATGTAGTTTCTACCATATTGCCAGATATGTTTAATCTGTTCTGGTTGTTGTGCTTGTTTTTTGTGATGTTAACTGAAAGAAAATTCTCATGGAAACCAGCATTTATTGTGGGATTGATTGCAATTTTCTTCACAAATTGGGTTGGGATTTTTGCCGGTTTTTATCTCATATTAGATAAACCAACCCAAGCATTTGATGAACTTAGTGGACGCTATCTGCATCCCTTTATTATCTGCTTCTTACCTTTTATCCAAACGATAAGTTACAGATACAATTTAGTATCCTCGCAAAAAGCAGTAAAAATAGTGGCGATTTTTTCTACAGTCTTAATAATGACATTATATTTGGTTGTTTGCTACTATAGAGGGTATGTTATTCATACCACACCTACATGGACGACAAGGTAAATGAATGGGGGGGCTGACCAAGTGAACTGGACATCCATTAGTAAACTAAAAAGTCAGACTTTTATGGAGTTGAGAAATCTACTCCTTTGTTTACCTCTTTCACCAACTTCATTTTACGACGTGCGCTAGCAAAGATTTGCATGTCTAGAGGGAAACGTAAGAGCTCTCGCAAAAAAACTCCTTTCTATTTAGGGTGCGACCGCTTCCTAAATAGAAAGGATTTTTTGTGTTTGAGAATTATAAAGACAAAAGGTGGACAACAGGAAATCAGCAGTCATTTTTGAATACCAAAAAGGAAATAATCGCTTTTGATCAAATAATCTTCTGTATGAATGGCAAGGAATCCAAAACAAGTGAAAAATGCCTTTATCGTTGAGGTCTGTTTGATATGCTCAACAAACAATTTCCGCAAAAGTATATATTTATATTGAATAAAGTATAAATATTGTGTAACATATTAAAGAAAGCGATTACAAAAACAGGTAAATGGAAACTGAAGAATAATCATGAATGATAGTCTGGGCATAACACTCTTCTTACCAAGGGATCAGAACATACTATGGCAGTTTTCTTTTTCATACTACTCTTAAAGCTTAAAAGTCTTGTGGAAAAGCAATGAGAAGAACAATAGGCTGTTTACATGTTCGGTATAGCCCAGCAGCATTTTATTTTCGTGTAGAAAGGAAAGAACTATATGGATCAAATCAATGCAGTAACATTTGGGTTTATGGCACGACGCGGCGAATGGGAGACGGAAACATGTAAATCTTCACTAAAAATCATGAAGAAGAGATGTGGTGCAACTCATGTCATTTTACCGATTGTAGTGACGCAAAAAACTCCACAATCCACAGTGATTGATTGGCAAGCAGAAACGGTTCTAAGTGATCTCGAAGTGATCCAACTGATTCACTATGCCAAAGACATCGGTCTATCTGTGATTTTAAAACCAATGGTCAATGTCGCTGACGGGACATGGCGTGCGCATATTAATTTTTTTGATCATGATGTCCCATGTGAGCCTAAATGGTCTGAATGGTTCAGCTCCTATGAAGCGTATATTTTACATTATGCAGCGATTGCTGAGAAAACCCAGTGTGAAATGTTTGTTGTTGGCTGCGAGCTGGTTAATTCAGATCGACGGGAAGCACAGTGGCGGGAATTGATTGCAAAAACAAGAAACAGCTATGCTGGACAAATCACTTACAACTGTGACAAATACCAAGAAGACCATGTTGCTTGGTGGGATGATCTAGATGTAATTTCTTCTTCAGGTTATTATCCCATCGATCAATGGGAATCTGAATTGGTTCGAATTGAACAGGTTGTAAAAAGATACAACAAACCCTTTTTCTTTTGTGAAGTAGGTTGTCCTAGTCGTAAAGGGAGCCAGTATTTGCCGAATGATTGGCAGTTGAATGGATCTGTTGATCGATCTGCACAAAAAGCATGGTATGACAAAATGTTTGCTGCTTGTCAAAAGTATCCTTGGGTTAAAGGGTTCGGCATTTGGGACTGGAAAGCCGACGTATATCCGCTGGAATTAGCCGACAATGACACAGATTATGCTATCTATGGAAAAAAGGCAGAGAAAGTAATAAAAAAATATTTCGAAGAAAAATAATAAAAGTATATACATTTAAAATAAAAAGTGATAATATCTAAATGTAATCGTTTTCTTTATAATTTTATTAGGAGGAGAGAGCATGAAATTGAAGTTTTTGAAGGTATCTGGGGTTATAGCAGCAGTTGGGATTTTAGGAGCTTGTGGCACTGGCAGCTCCAACACTGATTCTGATGGAAATGAAGTTGAAACAATTACTTTTATCAACCATAAAACTGACTGGGAAGGAAACGGGAAATGGGATGAGTATATGGCGGAATTCAATGAAAAATATCCCAATATCAATGTCGAAATTCAAACGATCACAGATTACGCTGGTCAAGTAAAAACAAGAATGAACAGCAAAGAATATGGTGATTTGTTAATGATTCCTGGTGATATAAATCCTCAAGATTATAGTACATTTTTTGAACCGCTAGGAGACAAAAGCGAACTTTCTGAAAAATATTTAGGCTTAAATGATCGTTCTTATCAAGGAATATCTTATGGCATTCCAACTCAAATGAATGCTACGGGTATGGTGGTAAATATGCAAGTCTTTAAAGATGCCGGCATTGAAGATTTTCCAAAAACACCAGAAGATTTTATAGAGGCTTTAGAAATAATCAAAGAAAATGATGAAGATGTGACACCATTGTATACAAACTATGCAGCAGGTTGGACTTTATCAAATTGGGATTTTGTTCGTGCAGGAGCGGCGGGTGATGCTGATTTTACTAATAAGATGACTTCTGACCCCGCACCATTTTCTGATGGAAAAATTATGAATACGATATACAGTACACTTTATCAAGCAAGCAGCAAAGGTTTGATTGAAGCAGATCCGACTACCACTGATTGGGAACAATCAAAAATTGATTTAGCCAATGGTAAAATTGGTGTTATGGTATTGGGCAGCTGGGCAGTACCGCAAATACAAGAAGCAAATCCAGACAATGCAGAAAATATTACTTTTCAGGCCTTTCCAATGACTGCGCCGGACGGCAAGCAATATATGGGGGTTGGCGGCGACTACAACTTAGGCATCAATGTCAATAGTGAACATAAAGAAGCTGCAAGAAAACTATTGGATTGGCTGGTGAACGAGTCAGATTATGCTAAAGACAATGGCGGTCTTCCTTCATTGATTGGCGCAGAATATCCAGACTCTTTAAAAGACAGTCAGGCAGCTGGTGTTGAGTTATTAGAAGAGAACCCTGCGCCAGAAGGAAAAGAATCCTTGTTCAGCGATATTAATAACCAATCAGAACTAGGCATTGGATCAACTGATAACGAAAAACAACGCATGATAGATTCGGCAATTGGGAATACATCTGAAAGTTTTGACGCTATCATGGATGATTTTAATTCTCGATGGTCAAACGCTATAGAGGCAGTTTCAGGTAACTAATATTTGAAGCGATTCAAAGAAAGCTGCTTAACATAGATGTGCAAGCATCTGTTTTAAGCGGCTTTATTTTTAGGAGTGTGAATCATGAGAAAAATTAAGATGTCACAAAAAATGGAGAAACGTTTAATTATTTTTTCTTTTACCATTATTCCTCTAGTGCTGTTGCTAACGTTCTCTTACTATCCCTTAGTAAAAATGTTTCAATATAGTATGACAGATTGGAATGGCTATAGTCCCAACAGTAGTTTTGTCGGGATAGATAACTATCGAACGGTTTTAACGAATCCTGCTTATTTCACTGTATTTAAGACAAGCATGTATTATTTTATTGCAACCTTTTTTCAATTAGGTCTTGCGCTATTATTTGCAACGATTCTATCGTTTAAAGTAAAGTTTGCCAATTTTTGGAAAGGGATTTTGTTTTTTCCATACTTGTTGAATGGTGTGGCGATTGGATTTATCTTCCTTTATTTTTATAAAGGTGGAGGAACATTAGATACTGTATTGACTGGTCTAGGGCTTGAGAGTCAAATTCGTTTATGGTTGGGTGATCGGTCAATCAACAATATTTCACTGGCATTTACATCCATCTGGCGCTACACGGGATTCAATTTTTTGATTTTCTTAGGAGCGATCCAATCGGTCAATCCGGAAGTCTACGAGGCTGCCGAGATTGATGGGGCAAATCGTTGGGACGAATTTTTATACATTATATTGCCGAGTATTCGCAACATTATTTTCTTGAATATTATCTTAGGAGTCAGCGGTTCGTTGAGCGTATTTGACATCCCGTATATTATGACTGGCGGATCGAATGGCACCACTACTTTTGTTATTCAGACGATCGATACTGCCTTTAAGTACAACAAAGTTGGCTTAGCATCCGCAATGGCGATTATACTGTTGATGATTGTGGTGGTCGTTACAGCGATTCAACGATTAGCAACACGAGAGAAAGGAGCCTAGCTATGAAGAGAAAATCATTCACGATTGGGAAGATAGTTCAATACGCTGTCTTGCTTTTGGGGACTGTTGCAGCAATTTTACCGATCCTCGTTGTATTTATCGGTTCATTAAAATCAAATGATGAATTTTTGACCACCGGTGTTTTAGCATTGCCTCAATCTTTTGATTTTAGTAATTATAAAACAGCATTTGTAAATGGACAAATGCTGTTAGGGTTTAAAAACACGATGCTTATTTTTGCTATTAGTATGGTTGGAAAACTTACGCTGGGTTCGATGTTTGCTTATGTAATGAGCCGGTTTGATTTCAAATTAAAAAAAGCCATCATGCTTTTGTTCATGATGGCAATGCTGATCCCAGGAATCACAGCTCAAGTAGCAACATTTCAAATTATCAATAACTTAGGATTGTTTAATACAATGTGGGCAGTGATTGTATTGAACTTAGGTACAGATGTTATATCGCTGTATGTGTTTATGCAGTATCTCCAAGAGATTCCCATCTCGTTGGATGAATCAGCGTTTTTAGATGGTGCCAGCTATTTTGGGATCTTTTGGCGTATCATTCTCCCCAATTTAAAAGCACCAATCGTTACCATGTTGATCATTAGCGGTGTAGGTGTTTATAACGACTTTTACAGTCCGTTTCTTTATATGCCCGACCGTAATTTGAAAGTGATTTCCACGGCATTATTTGCTTTTAAAGGTCCCTATGGAAGCAACTGGCCAGTTATTTTAGCGGGAGTAGTTATTGTGATCATTCCGATATTGATTGTGTTTTTAGCTTTACAAAAATATATTTATAATGGTGTAGCTGGGTCGGTGAAATAAGGAGGAAGTGTTATGCTGCAAACGTCATCACGCGTCGTTCTTTTTATCGAAAAGTGTTATCAATGCATCAGCAATTCTTTCTTTTTTTGGGGAATGGTTATTCGTCACTTAATTGTGTATGGATGGTCTAGCGCGATGCGAAGAACACTGCTTAGACGAAATATGCAAACAGACCAACAAGTGGCAGAAAGCTCAAAACGCGGGCATCCCTTTGACTCTATTCTTTCAACGATGTTGACAAGCGGATTAAGCTTGTTTTGGCTCAGTCAGTTTTCGAATACTGAAAGCAGGATGTCTGGTTTGATCAAAGTAGTAGGGACAACCTTATCGATTCTATCATATCTTATAATGGTTTATTATCTTCTAGAAAGTGAGAAAAAAGGACCTGGGGTAGCAGCTTTGTATCAAGGTATCAAGAATATCGTTATACGACCATTTTTCACATTCTTTCTAGTGTCGCTCTTTATTCTGGCAAGTCTTCTTTGGGTAATAAATCCCATTCTGTTTTTTTCGGCAGCACCAGGAATTGTGGTCGAATTTATTTATCAAGGAAAACAAAAAATTTTTTTTAGCCCTGAAAAGGAGAAAATATGATCTATATTAATAATAATAAGGAGTTTCACTTAACGAATGGAATGATTAGTTATATCTGTAGGGTTGAGGAAAAAACAGGTGTCTTGGAGCAGTTATACTTTGGATCAGCCATTCCTCATCAACCAACGTTTGATTACTTGATTGAACGTGAGATTCGTCCTTCTAATAACTTCAAGAAAGAGGATCATACCTCTTCGCTGGAACATATTAAGCAAGAAATGCCAATGTATGGGACAACAGATTTTCGCTATCCTGCCGTTGAAGTTCAATACCCAGATGGAGATGCTATCAGTCATTTTAACTATTCGAATTATCGGATATCAAATAAAAAGAGAAAAATCCCTAATTTGCCAACTAGTTTCTATGACGAAGCAGAAGCTGAAACGCTGACGATTGTATTAAAAGATCGTTATTCTTCGTTGACAATTGAAATGGATTACACTATTTTCAAAGATTTCCCTATCATTTCTAGACAGAATCATATCGTGCATCATGATGATTGCCGTTACCAATTGATGCGGTTTATGAGTATGAGTCTTGATTTGCCAATAGATGACTGCGATTGGCTGCATTTAGATGGTGCTTGGGCCAGGGAAACGCAAGTGAAGAGGGACAAACTGCATAGTGGATTGCAGCAAATTTCCAGTACCCGCGGTGCCAGCAGTCATATCCACAATCCCTTTTTTGCAATATGCGAAAAGTCTGCAACTGAATTTCAAGGAGACGTGTACGCATTTAGTCTTATTTATAGCGGAAATTTTGTTGGACAAATCGAAGTGGATACATATCGTATCTCTCGTGTTCAAATGGGGATCAATCCCTATCAATTTTCTTGGCAATTAGAAAAAGGTGACGTTTTCTCCAGCCCAGAAGTCATAATGAATTATGCACAAAATGGCTTTAATGAAATGAGTAGAAACTTCCATGCTTTTTTTAAAAAGCATTTGATTCGCCAAAAGTGGGCATCGAAGGAACGTCCTGTGTTGATAAATAATTGGGAAGCCACTTACTTTAATTTTGATGAATCAAAGATTCTGGCATTAGCTCAAGAAGCAGCCGATTTAGGGATAGAATTGTTTGTTTTAGATGACGGCTGGTTTGGTCATCGAGACAATGATGCTTCTTCATTAGGAAACTGGCAAGTCGACAAAAGGAAATTACCGCATGGCATTCGCAGTTTATCACAAAAAATCCATGAAAAAGGTTTGAAATTCGGGCTATGGTTTGAACCAGAAATGGTTTCTATGGATACACCTCTTTACCAAGCTCACCCTGATTGGATAGTGGGGCACCCGCAAAAGAACATTTCACATGGGCGAAATCAATACGTGTTGGATTTTAGTCAGAATTGCGTCATTGACTGTATTTTTGAACAGATGGATGCAGTGTTAAAGGCATGTGAGATTGATTATGTGAAGTGGGACATGAATCGCTATATCTCAGAAGCGTATTCCGTCTCGTTAGGAAAACAGCGGCAAGGCGAGTTTTTCCATCGTTATATTTTAGGCGTCTATGCTTTGTACGAAAAACTGTTAGCAAAATATCCTGATTTGTTAATAGAATCCTGTGCTGGCGGCGGCGGTCGATTTGACCCTGCCTTACTGTACTATGCTCCTCAAACGTGGACGAGTGATGATACAGATGCGATAGAGCGCCTCAAGATTCAATACGGTGCATCAATGGTTTATCCGCTCTCTGCGATAGGAAGTCACGTATCTGAGGTGCCTAATCATCAAGTGGCCAGGATGACGTCATTAAAAATGAGAAGTGATGTTGCCTTGTTTGGCACATTTGGGTATGAATTAGATGTGACTAAGCTTTCTCAAAGAGAAAAAAGTCAGGTCAAAAACCAGATCATACTTTTTAAAAAACATCGGACGCTGCTTCATACGGGCACTTTTTTCCGTCTGCAAAGTCCTTTTAATGGGAATGTATGCGCATGGATGGTCGTTTCTGAAAATCAAACAGAAGCTTTGATTGGTTATTATCAAATCTTAGCAGAGCCTAATCCGCCTTATCAGCGCTTACGATTAAAAGGATTGAACGCAGATTTTGATTATACGATATGGGAAAAAGAACAGGTTCGAACGGGGAAAGATTTGATGGCTGTCGGCTTGATTTTTGGCGAGAATTATATTGATCGAGCATCAGATTTTTGGCAACGACAAATGGCAGGGGATTTTTCTTCAAAGCTCATTTATTTAACACGAAACAAAATGCAGGGTTAAATAACAAATAGACAAAGTAAAGGAATCAGGCTAAAATCAAAAGGGAGAGTAAGCGAAAGGTGAATGAGAATGCAAAAATATATTTATATTTCAAATGATATTCGCAATCGGATTTTAGACGGCACCTACAAAGCAAATGACCAGATTCCTTTTGAAAAAGATTTGTGTACAATGTATGACTCAAGTAAAATGACGATCAAAAAAGCGTTAGATATTTTAGTTTCAGAGGGCTTGATCATTAAGCGTAGGGGATCGGGAACATTTGTTAAGGACTTGGCTATTGAAGAAATCGAGCGTATAGCGATGGCAAATCAATTTCGAGGAACCACTGCGTTAAATCCTGGAAAAAAAGTGACTAGTCATGCGTTGACCTTTACTGTGGTAGTTGCTGATGAACTAGTCGCCAATAAGTTGAATCTGACACCAAATAGTTTTGTATATGATATTTATCGGGTTCGTTATATTGATGGAAAGCCCAAAGTCATGGAAAAAACGTATATGCCTATAGATTTGATTCCAGGTTTAAAAAAAGAAAATGTAGAAGGATCCATATATGAGTACATTGAAGAAGATTTAGGATTGGTTATTCAAAGTGGTCATCGACGGATTTCGGTTCGAAGAGCTACAGAGGAAGAATCGCAGTATTTAAAACTTGAAAAAGGCGACCCCGTCGCTGTAGCAGAACAAATTGCGTATTTTGACACCGGTGCTGCTTTCGAATACTCAAGATCGGTCCACCGATACGATGAGTTTTCAGTGGAAATGATCCTCACCAGAAATTGAGCAATCAGCCAATTGATTGCTCAACTTTTTACACGAAAAACACAAAAAGTATTTACGAATATAATTAAAAGTATATATCATTTTTACGGCAAAGTGCTTCTGTGAAGGTATTCTATGATGTAAGCGAATCCACTGCAATATTAGGGGAGGGAAAGAAAATGTGATTGTTGAAAAACGATCATGGATGCTTCTAAATTAGAAGAGAACGTTGACGGCAAACAAGGATGTCTTTCAGACGCAGCTTAGTGAAAGCCGCTCAATTCTTTGGAGAGAGGGAAAAGAATTGAGTTCCAGCTTTTTTTACCAGCTCTATTTGGCAGCGCAATGAGAAGCGTATAGCGCAGACATCACAGAACCTTTCACAGGAAAAAGTAGTTGACACAGTGAACGTATCAAGGCTTGTTTTTATGCTTGAGGCGATGAATGGTACCATATTTTAGTCATTACCAGGTGCCCGATTTCTTTCACAGATAGGTCCAAACGCCTTATTATTAGCAGCAGAATGTTGTGGTGAGAAGGGGAATCAGCAACAATTTCATCGCATCTTTTTTATTTCCTACCAATCAATGGTACATCAGAAATTCCAATAAAATTCAGCCTGTATAGTTCAGAAAAGCTGCCAACGAATTGAACCAGCCGTTAATTTTAAGAAGAGGGAAGGAAAAACTATTGTATTTTAAGGATGCCCAAGCATTATGGGGAAAATATCTAGGCAGTGAGAAAAAGCCGAAAGATTTTGACGAGTTTTGGAATAATGGGAAGAAGATCATTGAGGCATTGCCTAAAACGTTTGACCTAGTGCCTCATGAGATTTTTTCGCATGTCGCAAAGGGGTATGATTTGTTTTTTACCGCACATGACGGTAACCGTATCCACTGTCAATTCATAGTACCAATGGATGAGAAAAAGAAATATCCGACTCAATTTCAATTTCATGGCTATCATGGAAATAGCGGTGATTGGAGTGACAAAATCGGCTTAGCTGCAGAAGGGTACTGTGTTATCGCAATGGATGTTAGAGGTCAAGGCGGAATATCTGAAGACAGCAGAAAAGTTTCTGGCGGGACCTTGAAAGGTCATATTATTCGTGGTGTAGATGACGGACCGGATGAATTATTTTATCGGCAGGTCTTTCTAGATGTTTACCATCTGGTGCGTATCGCGTGCTGCTTGCCTCAAGTCGATGAGAATCAATTATCTGTGTATGGCGCTTCTCAAGGTGGAGCATTAGCAATCGTATGCGCCGCTTTATCGCCTTCAGTCAAACAAATTTTCACCTTATATCCCTTTCTAAGCGACTATCGTGAAGCGTTTCGATTAGAGGTGACACAATCAGCTTATGAAGAATTGGCATACTGGTTTCGCTTTAGAGATCCAAGTCATGCAAAGGAAGAAAGTTTTTTTTCGGTATTGGATTATATCGACATCCAATACTTGGCAGAAAGAGTACAAGGAGAAGTCTTTTGGGGGATTGGATTAGCGGATACTATTTGCCATCCGAAGACACAATTTGCTGTGTTCAATCAATTGCAAGGGGCAAAAGAAATGATTGCTTTTCCAGAATACGGACATGAATACATTCCGCTTTTTAGTGATTTCATGCGTAAAAAATTAATTGGAGGGAAAATGAATGAATGATTTTCCAAAAGGGTTTTGGTGGGGAGCCGCCACATCTGGTCCTCAAAGCGAAGGACGTTTTCAAAAAAAACACGCAAATATGTTTGATTATTGGTTTGAAATCGAGCCAGAGGCTTTCTATCAACAAGTAGGACCGGATACAGCATCCAATTTTTACAATAGTTATAAAGAAGATATTGCACTAATGAAGGAAATCGGACTAAACAGCGTACGAACATCGATTCAGTGGAGTCGGTTGATTGACGATTTAGAAAAAAACAGCATCAACGAGGAAGCTGCCGCTTTTTACAACGATATGATCGATACATTCCTTGAACACGGCATCCGTCCTATAATGAATCTGCATCATTTTGATTTGCCCGTAGAGTTATATCACACATATGGCGGTTGGGAATCTAAACATGTTGTAGAGTTATTTGCAGGGTTTGCGAAACATTGCTTTACTCTTTTTGGCGATCGCGTGAAAGAATGGGTGACACATAATGAACCAATGGTTGTTGTGGATGGGGAATATTTGTATGAGTTTCATTATCCAAAACAAGTAAATGGGAAAAAAGCAGTCCAAGTTGCTTATAATCTTAATTTAGCTTCAGCTAAAGCAATTGAAGTCTTTCGCAGCCTGGATTTGCAGTCAAAAGGAGGGCGCATCGGAACAGTCTTAAATTTAACCCCCACATACGCAGCTAGTGACCAGACTCAAGATTTGGAAGCAGCCCGCTTTGCTGAGTTATGGAACAACAAGATGTTCTTAGAACCAGCTGTTTATGGCAGATTTCCAGAAGAATTGGTGCAGATATTGGAGAAGGATCGTGTTATTTGGGAAGCAATTGAAGAAGAAGCTATTATTCTCCAGAACAACACCATCGATTTTCTAGGTGTGAACTTCTATCATCCCCATCGTGTGAAAGCACCTGAGATAGCACCTGACTCGGTTGGGGAATGGATGCCTAATCGTTATTACTCTGAGTATGAGATGCCTGGGAGAAGGATGAATATTGATAAAGGCTGGGAAATTTATCCAAAGGCGTTATACGATATTGCATTAAATATCAAAGAAAATTACGGGAACATTCCTTGGTTTGTCTCTGAAAACGGGATGGGGGTTTCGCGAGAAGAACGCTTCTTAAATGAGTCCGGTATGATCGAAGACGACTATCGTATTGATTTCATTAAAGAACATTTGGACTGGCTTCATAAAGGAATACAGCAAGGCTCAAACTGCTTTGGTTATCATTTGTGGACACCGATTGATTGCTGGTCATGGAGCAACGCCTATCGCAATCGCTACGGATTTATCTCTAACGATATTCATACCCAAGTGAAGACGATCAAAAAATCGGGTTATTGGTTTAAATCTTTTGTAGGAGAAGCCAAAATTGTTTAAAAGGCGCTTGTCTTATTGAAACTTTACGCCTGATCTTGGCAATCGCAAAGCTTTGTCCGTTTGTTAAAAGTGTTAAAAACTTGATTTCTAGAAAATCGAGGGAGTATTGGAAAAGAGAAATTTAACTACCGTTATTCCAAAGAGCCGATTGAAAAGAATGCTAATCAAAAGAAAAATCTTTTTAGGGAGGTTGATGTGCTAAGCATCAACCTTCCTTTTTTAATCATTTATCGTCGACAAATCGTGAGAGAGCAAGTAGTGCAAGCGAATTAGTGTGTAAAATGAATTTCGTTATTCATTAAATTTTAAAATTGAATATGGCAAAATGATTTTTTGAATTTAGTTCTAATAGTTTAGTTATTTAAATTGAATTGGCATTGAGTAACTGCTATTATAAAGTGTCGTCAATAGTGAAATATTTAATTTGGTAAAGGAGTACTACCTTTGAAATTGATACGATCCTTCGTTAGACAGCATCAATCAATTATATTGTTTACACTTTTATTTGGACTTGTTTTCATTTTAGGTTATTATCCTCTGTGGAGTCAAAAGCTATCTCTGATATGGAAAATAGATAGCGTAGGGCAGTACTATCCAGCATTTATTTATACTGGGCGTTACCTGCAAGACTTTATCTTAGGACTATTCAGTGGACAAATCAATCTTCCAAGCTTCGATCTTTCTATAGGTATGGGTGAAGACGTGATTGGTTCATTAAACTACTATGGTTTTGGTGACCCTCTCAATATTTTTTCTGTTTTTGTAACTGCTCAAAATGCACCATATTTATTTTCTTTTATGATTATTTTCAGAATGTGGTTGTCTGGTTATGCTCTGATGAAATATTTCTCGTATTTCAGATTTGACAAAGTAGCGATTATTTTTAGTGCCCTATCCTATGTAATCTGTGGTTTTTCGATTGTAGGGGGAACAAGGTATACCGAATGGCTCTCAGTTCTAATTTTCTTCCCAATGATTTTATTGGGGATTGAGAAAATGATGCGTCAAAAGAAATTTAGTCTCTTCATTGTTTCTGTGATGTTTGCGGCTTTATGTGGTTTTTATTTTTTATTTATGGTTTCCGTTGTGTTAGCACTATATTTCCCTATACGTCTATTATTTAAACGTCTGAGTTTGAAATACTTAGTTGCAAATGTAGGAAAAGGAATATGTGCATATATCTTAGGAATTTTGTTAGCAGCTCCTTTTTTCCTACCGACTCTTCAAAGCTATTTCTTAAGTGAGAGAAACAGTGAGCCGATGAGTAATATTATTTTCAATTTAAATAACTATATCCCGAATTTCTCAATCAATTTGGGGGACTTTCTTACTATGAAAGATGTCGAGCCGCCTATTTTCTTATCCGGAATTATAGTAATAGAATTATTAGCAATTATTCTATTACTTTTTCTGCCGAATAATAGAAAAAAAGTACAGTGCTTGATTTTTCTAGGTCTGGCATTTATTGCCTATTCTTTGCCTATCACAGGCTATCTACTCAATGGATTTGGTCAAACAAATGATAGATGGGCGTTTATAGTTCATTTGCTGCTTTCAGGAATTCTGGCTTATGTAATAACGGAGTATAGAAAAATATTGGACAATGAACTTACTCATCAAAAGAGTAGAAACAAAAAAATAAGTATTGTTTATCTTCTTTTAGGGACGATGATTATTACAAATTTAATTGTAAATTTGTGGGGGATTTATTCTGATTATGGTGAAGGATGGACGCAAAAATTCATTCCCCTTGAAACTTCAGAAGTATACACAGCGTCACCTGTAAAAAGCTCAAAAAACATAAAGGAAGACGTTGAGCTGTTTAGAGTTTCTAACGACACATTTACTGAAGCTAATGGACGTCCCGAAAATTTAGCAATGATTAATGATTATTACGGATTAACCTACTGGCTGAGTATAATAAATAAGCACACGCAAGAAATAGTTGATCAATACAACCAATCGTCTTTACGATGGCGGTCATATGGTTTTGAAGAGGATAATGCAATGAATACCCTGAGTGGTGTGAAATATCATCTTTCAAAGGAGCCGATGCTAAATGAAGATGGCTACCAACAAATTGAAACTCTGTCTTTCAACAATGAACAGTGGTATGTCTATGAGAATAAAAATTTCCGAGGCTTGGCTTATATTTTGAACGAAGATGACATGAATATCTCTGACATACATGTCGAAGAAAATCGGAATCATTTGCAAAAAGTAATCAAAGATTCCTCAAGTAATGTGAGTGAGATATATTATAAAGAAAATATTTTTGAAATCAATGCAATTGCAAGTAAAGATGAAAATCTTGTGCTATCAGTTCCTTATCATAATAATTGGAAAGCCTATATAAATGAAAAAGAGGTAAGCCTGAATAAAAGCGGAACAAACTTTATGACTGTGCCACTTAGTGAAGGAGAAAATCACATCAGGTTTATCTATTCCAACCCATTTATTTTAATTGGTACTATTTGCTCTGTATTTTCTCTCATTGCTTGTGCAGTAATTTATTTTATTCGAAAAAAAGCGGATAACTAAAGAATACGATCTTGTCTATGTAATAAGTATAGATTAGATCGTTTTTTTTGCTCTTTGTCAATAAGGACTGATGAGTTGTGTAAAATCAAATCTGGGTCAGAATGAACCACATTCTGGCTCAGATTTTTTTGTTATCTTACATTGATTAATTGATTGATCAAAAAGATTCTAATTCTCATGTTCTCGAATGATTTAAATCCGTAGGATACTCGTTTCATTGTCTTTATGTGGGTATTCTTCGCTTCTATTTTTCCATTGGAATAAGGATAGATCATTGCGTTGGTAATGCCTTCTTCATGGGTAAGAAGGTTTTGAAGCTTCTCCCGAAAGCCGTCATCTAACGTTTCAGGAAGTTCTGCCAATAAGGAGAAAAATAAGTCAGGGTCTTTGTCT